>JBEKUT010000150.1:0-21816 GCA_049514735.1 Bryobacteraceae bacterium | reverse complement strand
ACTAGCGATGGGAAACGGCGCACTTCAGGACTAAGGTCTCCCGGCCGTCCGGCTGAGTAAATGTCCTTAGGATCGAGCACCGCGGGCATTCCCGGCAACGGATTCGCCACCGGATTGTAACCCGCCGTCGGCTTCGAGACGTGATAGCCCTCAATATTGGACGCATGACGCATGTGATGCAACGTCGCATGGGCGAGTACCGGGAATAGAAGAATCACCGCACTACGCGGGACAAGGTTTAAGAACATGCGTTCGACCGTAACCGAGCCGTGACCGGCAGGGAGCGGTTGCTCAAGCCAGCGCGTGGGCCCACGCGGAGCGCGTAGCGATCCGTCTCGTGCCTGTCGTCAAAAAGCTCTGTTGGCATAGGTTTGTTCTACCGATCTATTCAGAAGGATGCAAGTAAATCGAATCGTAGCCGTACTGGCGTGCCTGTGTCCCTTGGCGCCGGCGCAGACAGACGCTGGACTGTGGCGCTTTGTCCATCCTAACGCGAAGGCGCTCATCGGAATCGATGTCCAGCGCATTCGGTCGTCGAAGGTCTTCTCGGAAATGTCTTCGCAAATGAATTCTTTGCCCCTGCCCTTCGGTCTGCCGATGCAGTGGCCGGGTATGGATCTGGTCCGCTCCGTGGATCGCGTAGTTCTTTCGTCGCCAGGAAAAAACGCCGACGATCCGAATGAGGAACCGCCCCTCTTGATCGCCATCTCGGGCCATTTTGAGCCCGTCAAACTCAAGAGCATGTTCCTCAAAGCTGGCGCGACGCAGCAGGTTTTCGATTCCGTCACAATCTACCGGCTGCACGACAAAGGCAGCAGCGAGTTTGGATTCGTGGTTCTCAACAGCCAGACCATGCTGATTGGAGACGCCAAATCCCTCTACACCGTGATCGAACGGGTCGTCAAGGGGAACGCCGCGCCACCCGCCATTGTGGAACGCGCGCGAGATATGGACGTCTCTTACGATTTTTGGGCCATTCTTCTCACGCCGCCTTCGGCCATGGCGAATGAGCGTTTTGCCTCCCTCGACATGGCGGGAAAGCTCAAAGGCTTTCAAGCCGGCATTGCAGTCCGCGATGGCCTGGCCATCGATGTCAACCTCAACGCCGTTTCCGAAGCGGCCGCCAAGGAAATGATGGCGGAGATCTCGAAGCTGCTCAAGCTTGTGTCCAAGGATCACGAGAACCATCCGGAGTGGGCCGGTCTCGACAAAAAGGCCAAGCTGACGGCGGACCATTCCGACGTCCACTTCACGTTTCGCCTGAATGCGCTGGAAGTTGCCCGCCTCGCCAAGGCCATGCAAGAGTCTGCCGCGAAGGGCAAGGCCCAAGCGTCACAAGCCGCGGCTGCCATGCATCCCACCATGATTCAACCTTCTTCGAATGGCCAGTCTCCGGCCAAGCCGGCGCAGCCGAAGCAGGTGATCCGCATCGAAGGCCTCGACGAAGGCACCCGCGAAATACCTTACCGGCCCGGTCCGTAAACTCCGGCGCCTCGTCCCTCTGGGAGCCCGGCAAATTCGGCGAAAAGCCTTTCCATCGAAATCGGCTTGCTGACATACCCATCCATGCCGGCTTCCAGGCAGCGCTCCCGGTCGCCCGTCATCGCGTTAGCGGTCATCGCGATAATCGGAATGTGAGCCGCGTAGCCTTCCTCGCGGCGTCGAATTGCGGCCGTCGCCTCATATCCATCCATCTCCGGCATTTGCACGTCCATCAAAATCAGATCGAAAGTGCGATTCTCTAAAGCCTCCAGCGCCTTCAGACCGTTGCACGCAACCGTGATCGCATGGCCCTTTTTCTCCAGCATTCGCGTGGCGATCCTTTGATTGACAAGATTGTCCTCAACCAGCAGAATCTCCAAATGTCCCGGCGCGGCCGCCACCGGAATCGCCGCGGGACTTGCCGGGGAACTTGTCTCCGCCACCTCCGCCGCAACGCCGCACGGCACGAAAAACTCGAACATCGCACCTTGCCCCACTTCGCTCTCCAGCCGTATCGAACCGCCCATGAGCTTCAACAGTTCCGAAGAGATCGCCAGACCCAGTCCGGTACCGCCATAGCTGCGCGTGATGGATCCATCGGCTTGGGTGAACGGCTCGAAAACCGCGGCCTGCTTGTCCCGCGCTATGCCGATCCCGGTGTCGCGAACCTCAAAACGTAGCCGGGCCGGTTCCTCTTCGAACCGCAGCTTCACGTCGATATGCCCCGTGGCCGTAAATTTCACGGCGTTTCCCATGAGATTGAGCAGGACCTGCCGCACTCGCAGAGAATCCGCGATTACCCTGCACGGTACCTTCGGCGCGCATGCGACGCGAATCTCCAGACCCTTGCCGCGCGCGGTGACCTGCCACATCTGAACCGTCTCGCCCATTAACGCACGCGGGTCGAACGTTACCGGCTCAATGGTAAGCCTGCCGGCTTCGATACGGGAGAGATCCAGAATGTCGTTAAGAATCGAGAGGAGCGAACTGGCCGAGGTTCGCGCCACCTCGAGATACTCCCGCTGCTCCTTATCTTTCGCGAGCGTCAGCGCCAGATCCGTCATACCCATGATTCCGTTCATTGGCGTCCGGATCTCATGGCTCATATTCGCCAGGAATTCGCTCTTCAACCGGGAGGATTGCTCGGCCCGCCGCTTCGATTCTTCCAAATCGGCCACATGTTGGTTATAAAGGCGGTAATAACGATAAATCCCGTAAACCACCGGCATCATGAGAAGAACAATCTCGGTCCCGATCAGCGGCTTGAGCCGCTCAAACGCCGCCACCAGGGACGCTCCCAGCAGGTGATGGGGAAAAGTCCAAGCGAAATCCCGCCAGACGTTCAAGACTGGAGCCGGTTCCGTAAGAGCGATCACCGTCACCACCAGAACGGTGTTGGTGAGGAAGTACACAGTCGCGGTCAGGCCGAGCCGCAGCACCATCTCGGCGGGCGCGGAATGAGGAAGAGGCATTCGATACGCCAGGCTCGCCACTGCTACCGTCAGTGTGATGACGGCTGCGTTGAACGCCAGCAGAAAAATCTTTGGCCGCTGTATCGGACGCCACAACAATTGGGTGAGCACAGCCGCGATACCCGTCAGGATGGTCTCCGAAGGGTTCAGTTCCACTATGGCCAGCAGCATGAACACGTGGCCGACCGAGATTGTACCCAGGACGCCCGGGAGTGTAATTTTTAGTAGGGAACCAGCCAGGGCCGCAATGGTCAGCGTCGCCCACAGGAGCGGACGATGTCCCTGCGAAGTGACTACGGCCCGCATCGCGACCGCGACACCAAGCGATGTGACCAGCGCGATATAAACCTTCGCGGACAACGGCGCCCCGGCCCAGGCGCCCTTCGCCGCAGAGCTCTGCTGTTTCAGTGCTAAGCCTCTATTCGTTTATCGGCCAGGATTGGCCGATCTTCGAAAAAAGAGGCAGTAGCGCAGACGATCGCCTTGCGTCGTCTGCTTTTCTATCTCACAACAACAATCTCGTCGAAAATCCTATCCACTTCCCCCCGCGGATCTCCCGCCCGCGTCACCTGCCGCCCGATCACAACATAATCCGCTCCAGCAGCCAGTGCTTCCGAAGGAGTAGCGATGCGCTTCTGATCCCCCGCAGCCGCGCCCTTCGACCGCACGCCCGGATTCACCAGCACCATCTTCGGACCGGCAATTGACCGCACCCGGGCTGCTTCCAAGGCCGAACAAACAATCCCGTCGACGCCTAAAGCAACAGCGGCGCGCGTCCGCAAAGCCACCAGATCGGCGACCGTCGTCTCATACCCCAAATCGGACAAATCCTTCTGAGTGAAACTCGTCAGCACCGTCACTGCGAGCAGCTTCAAATCGGACGCGCCGCGCCCTTCTACTGCCGCTTTCAAGATGGAATCGCTTCCATGCACCGTCAGGAATCGCACCCCGCTCTTCGACACCACCTTAACCGCCCGCTTAACCGTCTCACTAATGTCATAAAGCTTGAGATCGAGGAAAACGTTCTTGCCGCGATCCACAACCTCGCGCACAAACGGCATCCCTTCGGCTGCATACAACTCCATGCCGATCTTATAAAAGTCGACCGAGTCGCCGAGCTGGTTGATGAGCGTCCGCGCCTGCGCGGCATTGTCGAAGTCGAGAGCGATGATCACCGGGTTGTGGTTCATAAAATCCTCAGCGGCTTGCCTTGCTTAATTAAAACACGCCCGACGCGATATGCTTCCGGATAAACGCGCTCCAGCTCCACGGCATCGGCTTCCGGTAAAGAGATAAGGAGCCCGCCCGAAGTCTGCGGATCGTACAGCAAATCGTCGACATCGGACCTGCCTTCGACGCACCCCGCCGCGAAATCCCGATTGTTGTTTAGACCCCCTGGAATCGCACCTTCCCGCGCATATTCCACAGCTCCCGGAAGAAACCGGACCAAACTAGAATCGATTTCGAGCGTGACGCCGCTCGCAATCGCCATCTCCCGCCCATGCCCGATCAGCCCAAACCCCGTCACGTCCGTGCACCCATGTACATCGAACCGCAGCATTGCTTCGCAAGCCTCGCGATTCAGCTTCAGCATCGATTCGATCGCCACAGCCACGTCCGCTTCTCTCGCAATCCCGCGCTTCAACGCCGTCGCAATCACACCCGTGCCGATTTTCTTCGTAAACACCAGCGCATCGCCCGCCCTCGCGCCGGCATTCGCTTTCACGCGATCGGGATGAATTGTTCCCGTCACCGCGTAGCCAAACTTGATCTCATCGTCGGCGACGCTGTGCCCACCGAGAATCGAACATTCGGCTTCCCGCATCTTCTCCGCGCCGCCACGCACAATTGCTTCGAGCGTCTCTAGATCGCCCTTCGCCGGATAAGCCAGGATCGAAAGCGACGAGATCGGACGCCCGCCCATGGCATAAACATCGCTCAACGAATTGGCCGCCGCGATCGCGCCGAACGTGTACGGGTCGTCCACAATGGGCGTGAAAAAATCGACCGTCTGCACCAGGGCGCACTCCGGCGTCAGCTTGTACACACCGGCATCGTCGGCCGTATCAAACCCCACCAGCACATTGCTATTTGGCCAGCGCGGTATCCGCTGGAGTACCTGGTCCAAAACCTTTGGACTAAGCTTGGAAGCTCAACCCGCCGCCCGCACGTTGGCCGTTAATTTGGCTGTCATCAGTTCATGTTAGCGTTGGCGGCCGCGCCTGATCGGCGTTAATCGGCGTTGATCGGAGGCCATAACTTTTTTGCCGGGCAAGCGAGACCCTACAGAGCCGCGCGCGTAAGCGAGCGCCCGACCTCTTCAACGAAATGCCCATGGGCCTGCGGCCCACCCAAGGCGATGAAGAATCTCGACGGTAACCGAGCCGTGACCGGCAGGGAGCGGAAAAAGCCGTTCATTTTTTTTGACATTTGTTTCAAGGAAGCGGCCCCCCGTCGATCTGCCGCCACACGCGTTCCGCCTCTTCATCTCGCTCCGGCGCATGCGCCAGATAAAGCCGCAGCATCTCGCGTCCGCGATCTTTCAAGCCATTGCGCAGCCAGTAATCGGCCAGTGTTCGCGCGCACATCGGCGTGCCCGGTGAATGCTCGATGTACGCCGCGCATTCCGTATCCATGTGCTGCAAGACTCGCTGCAATTTATCGGGATAAACGGGAGTTCCCGCCGCCGGACGCCGCAGAAAAACCAGCGCCTGCGCATCGTCGAACACCAGTTGCCAGTCGGCGTTCTCAGGACGTCCGAGCGCCAGCGCCAGTGGATACACCGCGCCCGAGACATACTCGAGCGTGTTCATCGCGACCACCTGCACGCCATACCGGTCGAGCAGTTCCGCCCGCGGCCCAATTATCTGATCCACACCCGAGTCCTTGTTATACAGGATCTCGCGGTAATCGCGATTCACCGCTTCGCTCAGCGCGCGGCCATCGGTAAACACGCGCTCCTGCGGCCACAGTTTCCAAATCAGATACCCGCCCTCTTCGTAGGTATTAAACATCGGAGCAGTTATATGATTTGCGGCCAGATAGTCCGCCGCGCCCGCTGGAATCTTCCACCCGGCCACGTGAAGTTGAAAGAACGATCCTCTTTCTACGCCAACGCCAATTCCGATCAGCAGCACCACCGGGACCGCCCACGCAATATTCCATTTCGGCAACCGTGGCCGAAAATAGGCGGCGATGAGAACCGGAGCGAGAAACCCAATCAACAAAATATTCCGAAAAGCCAACAGCGATGCGCCCGCGAATGCCGCATAAAGCAACCAGTGCGCTGGGCGAACCTTCCGCCAATTGAAGACAAGAACCGCAGCCGACGCGTACAACAAAATATCGAAAGCATACGGAGGTCCCCACAGATACGGCGCATGCCATTCAATCAGGTTCGCCTGCATCTGGCTTCGCCGATAGCCAAACAGAGTATAGACGACGCCGAATCCGTTCGGGTTCAATCCGGAAATGGCAATCGAACAGGCGGCCACAATCCAGAGCCGCAGCCGGTCTGGTTCAAAAACGGCTCCCGCGCAGTACGCCAGCAGCACCACCCAGCCCATGAAAAATCCGCCATGGCAATTCGCCCATAACAGCGACAACGGAACCAGCACCCACAGTCCGCGCCGCACTTCCAGCAGAGTCACGAACAGCGGCACAAACAGGAAGGTGACCAGCGTAGGCCGGTCGGCGCGAAACTCCACCGCCAACGATGCCGTTGCAAACGCCGCCGCTATTCCCACGTACGCATTCCCCGTAAGCCGCCACGCCAGGAACCCCGAGAGCCCGCAAACAGCCGCCAGCATCGCCGCTCGAAAAAGATCGATAGCCGGGAACCCGCCGATCGCGTAAACCAGGTACATCAAGACCTGCGTCAGCCATTCGTGGGTCAGGTTGAAATGTGAATATCCGATCCTTTCTGAGCCGTGACCAGGGAGCGGTGCGGATTTTTGGAGCGCCGTCGTGTAAGAGAAAGGATCGGGAACGGGTAGCGAATGCCGCTCGACAATGAACTGGCCGGTCCGCAAATGCCACCAGAAATCGGTATCGGCAATTTCACTCGAAAACAACCCGAGCAGGCAAATCGCGGCAAGGGCCAGCGAGATATACAGAAGCCGATTCGTAGAATGAGCGGCACGCGGCGCGCCGCTCATTGGACGGGAAGAAGCATTTCTGCGTTTAGCTTAGCGCAGTCGCCGCAGGCTATTTCGACGTTTGCAGTCCTTTAATATAACTCACCAGGTTGCTGATCCGCAGTTGGACTTCAGCCGTGTTGCCATGGCTCATACCCTGGAAGAGGCCGCCCCAAACGGGCATGTCCTTGGACCCATGGACGGGCGAATTTCCATCGCCCTGGATGGTCGCGTACACGTGCAGCTCCGGAAATTTGCCGTGGTTCTCGGCCGTCAGGGTTGTGAGATCGGTGGGCATCCGCTTCATCGCCGGCGCCGCCGGCCCGTTCCCCTTGCCATCCACGCCGTGACACGACGAGCAATAGGCCCGGTACATTTCCTGCCCGGAGGTCGCCGAAGTCGGGCTCGTCGGCCCTGGCTTGATAACTACGTCGGACGCGGCAGCGGCGAAAACGAACGTGGTAATGGCTGCCGTCAGAATGATGGATCGTAACATGAGCAATCCTACTCCTCTTATCGCCGTTTGAAGAGGCATTCGAATTGCCACCCTAGCTGAGTCGTCAAATCCAAGAATTCACTGGAGCTATGGCACCTCGTAAGAGTGGTGTTGCGCGTAGTTGCTCAATCCGAGTCCAGCGGCTGCGTACGTTGGCGCAAGCAGAATCATTGCCCCTTCGACTTCCGTTCCGCCTCCATCAGATTCATCAGAATGTCGTTGATCCGCGTCAGATGGCCTTCACCCTTGGATTTCAGCCAGTCGAGCACCCGCGGGTCCAGACGCACGCTCACTGGGACCTTTCGAGTAACATCCCGCAACCGCACCATGCTCGCCAGTTGTTCGTCAGTCAATTGCGGAATGTCGTCGAAGTTGATCCCCGAGTCGTCACCGGCAGCCTGGCGCTTGGCGGCTTCGCGCATTGCTTCCATCTCGTTTTCAGTCCATTGCCTGTTTCTGATATCTTCGGATCTCACCCTTTTCAGCCTTGCGGGCTGAGATGATGCGAATGATTTCTTCACCAAAGCTATCCTCCCTAAACGTGAACGCAACCAGGAGCACGACGCTACTAGCGGATTCGGTAGATAGCGAACCTATCGCATGCCATCGTTGTTCTCCCGTCTCATCGGTCCTGTTCAAACCGATAATACGAAGCTCATCTTCAAAGACTAGCTTCGCAAGTTCAAACGAAACCTTGTGTTTTCTCTGGTTCCGCCGATTGGCTTCATCCCATTCGTAACTGACGTTGGACATTGTCTAAACGACACTTGAGTCTCCGACTGCTAAGAAAAACTGGTCCTTCGTATATACAGATCGTATTACACAACGGCGTAAAAGGCATGGGCTGCCTCGCGATTGTGGGTGGGAACGCGAGTACGGGCTTTTTTTGTTTATCTGCATCCTTCCAACTCCATGCACCCCAGCCGCTTACGCGAAAAGCAAATGAACCCCTTCACGCCCCCGAGCCTGATCCGAGTATGATCGAATCGAAGACCCAATGTTAAACGTCCAACAACAAATCCGCTGACGACCACCACCCGAATGGTCGTAGGCGCCAGCCCCTCCGCGCCCGTAACTCCCGCAAAAACAATAATCTGCCCTGTGTGCAAATTCAAAGGACGGCAAACGAACTACGAACTAGCAACTACGAACCAACAACGCCGAACGTCGAACGTAGAACGCCCCGGATTACCATTCTTTACACTCCCCACGCTCGGCGAGAGTAACCAACCGCCCCGTTCACCCACCTCTTATCTTTCAGAGCATTATAAGAAGAGAGCTCTGTAGCAAACCCAAGGAGAATACATGAAGATTCGTTTAATTGTGCTTTCGTGCGCCCTGGTCGCAGCGGCCTTCGCCGCCGACGTATCCGGCAAATGGACCGCTGAAATGCCCGCCCGCGGCGGTGGCAACGGCGGCCGTGGCGGCCAAGCCATGACCCAGACCATCACGCTCAAAGCCGATGGCGACGCCCTCACCGGCTCCATCAGCGGACGCATGGGCGAAACCCAAATCTCAAATGGCAAAATCGACGGCGATACCGTGAAGTTCGACGTGGTCCGGGAGTTCAATGGCAACTCCATGACCATGCACTATACCGGCACGGTCTCCGGCGATCAAATCAATTTCAAGGTGCAGCGCGAGGGCGGGGAAGGCCAGGCTCGCGAATTCACCGCCAAACGCGCCTCCACGACATAAATCCGTGCGTTTTCTCACCCCACTTGCCGCCGCGTTACTGTGTGCCGGCTCTATCTTTGCGCAAGCCCCTACGGGGATCGTGAAGTCCAACGGCATCCCGATCCCCGGCGCAACCGTGACCGCAACGCAGGGTGACAAGAAGGCATCTACCACCACCGACGAGAACGGCCGTTACGAATTCCCGGATTTAGCTCCCGGGAATTACACGCTGGAAGTGCGCATGTTCGGCTTCCGTGTGGAGCGCAAGGAAGTGACCACGCCCGGTCTACAGGAATTGAGCCTTCAGATTATGCAGCGGCCCGATCCTACGGCTATGCGAGCGCGCGGCGGTCAGGCGAACCAGGCTCAAACTGAAATTAGCAACGAGATCGCAGCCGCCACCGTCGCCGCGCCCCCTCCCGATACTCCGGCGGACAGTGCCAACGAATCGTTCCTGGTCAACGGCAGCATCAGCCAGGGCCTGCAAAACGGCCGTGAAGATGCCGTCCTGCCTTTCGGTCAAGGCTTCGGACAACAGTTCCCCGGCGGCCAACAACCCGGTATGAATGGCAATACGCCCGGCGCGCCCGGCATGCCCACCGCTGGCGGACCCGGCGGAGGCCCTGGAGGCGGCGGTTTCGGCGGCGGAGGAGGCGGCTTTGGCGGCGGCGGAGGTGGTGGACGCGGAGGCGGTGGATTTGGCGGTGGCGGAGGCGGAGGTTTTGGCGGTCGAGGCGGACCCGGTGGTCCTCAGGGCCGCAACCGCAACAACACCTCAGGAACATTCTTCGGCAATCGCGCCCGCCGTGGACGCGACACGTCCCTTCACGGAGCCATTTTCTACACTTACGCCAATTCCGCGGTCAACGCCGCTCCATTCTCATTTGGCGAAGGTGCCGCGCCTAAGCCCGATTATTCCTCCAGCCGCTTTGGCGTCACCATCGGTGGGCCGCTGCAGCTCCCCAAGCTTTTTAAACTTGAAAACACGTTCTTCTTTCTGAACTATTTCGGCACCCGCGCCACCACTTATTCATACAACGTTGGCACCGTTCCAACCACGCTCGAGCGCTCCGGCAATTTCTCCCAAACAACCCTTGATGGAGCTCCCGTGCAGTTGTTCAATCCCACCACGCACGCGCCCATCGGCAACGTCATCCCCGCGAGCATGCTAAATCCTGCCGCGCAAGGACTTCTGAATTTAATTCCCCTCCCCAATCAGCCCGGCATTATTAATAACTACGTTTTCGACACCTCCGTCCCGCAGGACAGCGATAATCTCAACTTACGCCTGAACCAGAACCTCACGAAGAAGGACCGCATCGCCGACAATTTCAACCTGCAGGACCGTAGCGGGATGACTCCCTACCTGTTCGGCTATCTCGACGACGCCACCGGCCGCGGGATGAGCGACGCGCTCAGCTACACGCGCAACGTCGGCTCAACGGGAATCAACGTTCTCACCTGGACCATCAATCGCAACCGCAGCACCACCGTCCCCTACTTCGCAGACAAGGAAAACGTCGCGGCCGAACTGGGAATCAATGGCGTGTCTCAAAATCCCCTGAACTACGGGCCGCCCAATCTGACCTTCACCAACTTTGCTTCTCTGTCCGATGGGACGCCTTCCGTCGCCGTTGTCGAGTATTCGACGGAAAGCGATAGCTTCAGTTTTGTTCGCGGTTCGCATACCGTCTCCATGGGAATGAGTTACCGCCGTACCGATCTAAATACGGAAACGGATCAGAATGGGCGCGGAACCTTTGCTTTCTCGGGAGCAGAAACCAGCCAGATTGGCGCCAATGGCCAGCCCGTTCCGGGTACCGGTTATGATTTCGCGGACTTCCTGATCGGCCTTCCACAATCGAGTTCCATCCGCTTCGGCGATACCAGCACTTATTTTCGCGGTAATCAATGGTCGGCTTTCGGACAAGACGATTGGCGCATACGTTCGAACCTTACGCTTTTATTCGGTGTTCGATGGGAATACTACAGTCCATTAAGTGAAAAATACGGGCACATTTCTAACCTCGATCTCGGCTCCGATCTTACCAGCGTTTCGGTGGTTGTCCCCGGTCAAGCTGGTGTGCCTGCGACACTCGTCCGCCCCGACAAGCACGATTGGGCGCCTCGTCTGGGGCTGGCCTGGAAACCATTCACGAATCACAGCCTTCAAATCCGCGCCGGCTACGGGATTTATTACAACCCGACGGTTTATAATGGCTTCGCTACACACCTTTCCTCTCAGCCGCCCTTTGCCAACACCGCCAGTCTGGTCGCCGGGGTGGACAGTCCTCTCACCATTCAGGACGGACTGGTGATTCCGCCCGGAAAGCTCCTGAATACCTGGGCTATCGATCCGAATTATCAAGTCGGCTACGCCCAGAGCTGGACATTTTCTTTGCAACAGGATCTGGTCAAATCCGTCATATTGGATCTGCAATACATCGGCGCCAAGGGCACGCACCTGGATAATGAGACGATTCCCAATGAGTCCCTGCCGGGCACGGTACGCCAAATCAGCGACGCCACCGGTTTCACTTACGAAACATCGAACGCCAATTCCATCTATAACGCGCTGCAGGTTCGCGTGATCCGCCGCTTCCACCGTGGCATCTCCGTGAACGGTACATATACGTTTTCGAAATCCATCGATAATTCTTCGACATTTGGCGGCGCTGGAAATACCGTCGCGCAAAATCCCAATGACATCGGCGCGGAGCGCGGCCTCTCGAGCTTCGATCAGCGCCATACGTTAAATCTGTCCTATATCTTTACCGCGCCGAAATCGAATCACGCGTTCCTGTCCGACTGGACCTTGAGCGGCGGCATCACCGCAACCAGCGGCACGCCGTTTACAGCGCGCGTCCTCGGAAATCAATCGAACATTGGCGGCACCGGATCGGTCGGCAGCGGACGCGCCGAAGCCACCGGCCTTCCCATTGAGGACGGAATTGGAATTTTCAATCTTCTCGCGTTCACCGTGCCTGCATCGGGAACTTTAGGCGATGCCGCGCGCAATACGATACCGGGGCTCCCGCAATGGAGCTGGAACTCGGCCTTTGGCCGTTCCTTCCGGTTCGGCGAGACGCGCCGCTCGCTCGAATTCCGGCTGGAAGGAACGAACATTCTGAATCACGTGAATTATACGAGTATCGGAACGGTAGTCAATGCAAATAACTACGGCGTGCCGCTGGCCGCCAGCGCAATGAGGGCCTTCGATGTCGTTCTCCGTTTCCGCTTCTAAGATGGCTCCAATCCACGCCACATCTCCAATTCCCGCCACAACTCCAATTCCCGCCACAACTCCAATTCCCGCCACAACCCCAATTCCCGCCACAACCCCAATCCACGTCACGACCCCAATCCCCGCCACGACCCCAATCCACGCCACGACCCCCTTCCGAGCCGTGACCGGTAGGGAGCGGTTCTTCCTTCTTTGTGCCCTGGCCGCGCTTCCCCTCGCCGCCCAAAACGCCCCCGCGACCTTCAAATCCAACACCAACCTCGTCATCGTGAACGTCACCGTCCGCGACAAATCCGGCAAACCCATCGAAGATCTCAAGAAGGAAGACTTCCAGCTTCTCGAAGACGGCAAACCCCAAGCCATCTCCGTTTTCGAATTGCAAAAACTCGAATCGGCCGTCTTGCCGCCCATCGAAAAGACGCTGGTCCAGCGCCCCGCCGCAGCCACTCAAAAGCAGCCCGAACCATCCGAGCCGCCAACAGCCGAACGCCTCCGCGACCATCGCCTCATCGCGATCCTCTTCGACATGTCCTCCATGCAGCCGGCCGAACAATTGCGCGCCCAAGCGGCCGCCAACAAGTTCATCACGGAGCAGATGACGAAGTCGGATCTGGTCTCGATCATGGTCTACGGCACCGTTCTTAAAACTATTGAAGACTTCACCTCCGATCGCGACCAGCTACTCGCCGACATTCGCAAACTCCGCATCGGCGACTCCAGCGAAAATGCTGTCCAGGGAACAACCGGCGCGGATGCCACCGACGATAGCGGCGAGTTCACCGCCGACAATACCGAGTTCAATATTTTCAATACGGACAATAAACTGGCTGCCCTCGAAGATGCCGCCAAGAAACTCGCCATCTATCCGGAAAAGAAAGCGCTGGTTTACATCGCGAGCGGTATCAGTAAAACCGGCGTCGAGAACCAATCCCAGTTGCGCTCCACAGTGAACGCAGCCGTTCGCGCCAATGTCGCGTTTTATCCCATCGACGCCCGCGGCCTCATGGCCATCACGCCTGGCGGCGATGCCAGCACCGCGTCCGTCAAGGGTACCGGAATGTTCACCGGCAGCACGCAGAGCAGCGCGAAAGATAGCTTCCACGATTCGCAGGAGACGCTCTACACACTGGCCTCGGACACCGGAGGAAAAGCGCTCCTCGACAGCAACGATCTCAGCATCGGCATGACGCAGGTCCAACACGACATCAACACCTATTACATCCTCGGCTACTACAGCACCAACGACGCCGCCGATGGGAAGTATCGCAAGCTCAAAGTGACTGTATCGAATCCGCAGGCCAAGCTCGATTTCCGGAATGGATACTATGCCTCGAAGACTTGGGCGAAGTTCAATTCCAGCGATAAAGAACGCCAGCTTCAGGAAGCGTTAACGCTGGGCGATCCCGCCACCGATCTGCCGCTCGCGGTCGAAATCGATTATTTCAGAACCGGCAAACTGAAATATTTCGTACCCATCTCCGTCAAGATTCCTGGTTCTTCTTTCGACCTCGCCAAGAAAGGATCGAACGACGTCACCGAGTTCGAATTCATCGGCCAGATCAGCGATCCCAAAGGTAAAGTGATCGGCGGTGTTCGCGACGGCATCACCGTGAGGCTCAACGACGATAACGCCACGCAACTCAAGACCCGCCACATCGAATACGATACCGGTCTCACGCTCGCACCCGGCGAATATCGTCTGCGCTTCCTGGCGCGCGAAAACAAAACCGGCAAAATGGGAACTTTCGAAACCGCCTTCACCGTTCCGGATCTCGACGCTCAGAAGACCACGGTGCGATTGAGTTCGGTGGTCTGGAGCAATCAGAAGGAAGCGCTCACCTCCAGCATCGGCACTGCGGGAACCAGCAAGAAACTTCTCGAAGCCCACCCGCTGGTGGATAACGGCGTCAAGATTGTCCCGAGCGTGACGCGTGTTTTTCGGAAGGACCAGAATCTGATTGTATATTTCGAGGTCTATGAGCCTGGAAAAACGGACGATACAAAAACTCCGAATCTCAGCGCCGACATTTCGTTTTTCTTAGGCAAGACGAAGACCTTCGAATCGTCGCCCGTGCGCGTCCAGAAGCTGAACTCGAAGCGCGCCGACACCGCCGCTTTCCAGTTCCAGGTCCCGCTCGCCCGCAAGTTCGCTTTTTCCCGAGCTCCTATCGTAGTATTGCAGTAATGCTCAAATTGTCGCTCGTGTTTTTGTCGATCGCGGCAGTGTTATCTGCTGGTGATCGCTCTGATTGGGGCAATCTACATCAGCTCTCTCCGGGAGAATCAATCGTAGTGACTAGAAAGTCCGGTGACTCGCTGAAAGGCGTTTTCATCTCTGTAAAGGATGAATCTCTCACCCTTGGGACCAAGAACAACGAAGTAGCGGTTCCCAAGGCGGATGTGGCGCGGGTTCGAAAGGGAGCTCACCGCGGCAGCGCCACTTTGATCGGCGCCGTCGTTGGAGCAGGCGGTGGAGCGGGTCTCGGCGCGGGTTTGACCGCTGGGAACAGCAGAGGTTTCGTGGGTGGCAGACCAGCCGTAATCGGTGGATTCGCGGTCTTGGGCATATTGGCCGGCGGGCTGATTGGACTGGGCGTAGGCTCCAAGCACGCCACGGTTTATCGCGCGAATTGACGGAACCTTCCTGCAATTCAGTCGTCTAAACACAGCAACGATGGATACCTTCCTGAAAGACCTCAAGCATTCCATTCGGATGTTCCTGGAGAGCCCCGGATTCACAATCGCTGCCGTGGCCGCTCTCGCCCTCGGAATCGGAGCCAATACGGCGATCTTCTCCGTCGTGAACGCGGTCCTGCTCAAGCCTCTGACCTACCCCGATCCGGATCGCATCGTCCTGTTTCTGAACACGTCGCCACAAGGTTCCGGGCCCGGAGCATCGGTGACGAAATTCAATATCTGGCGGCAGCAGACCAACGCTTTTCAAGACGTCGCGGCGTACGATTTCGGAGGTCCCGGCCTCAATCTGACTGGCGGAGCTTTCCCCGAGCAGGTCCAGGGCATTCATGTTTCGGCCGATTATTTCCGGCTCTTCGGCGCTCCGGTCGCGCTCGGCCGCACGTTCACGGCCGATGAGGATCGCCCGCACGGCGGCCATGTCGTCGTGCTCAGCGACGGTCTCTGGAAGCGCCGTTTCGGTGCCGATCCGCAGATGGTCGGGAAGTCGATCTCGCTCGGCGGCGAGCCGTACACCGTGGTCGGGATTCTGGGATCGGCATTCGCCACCGATCCGGTGGCGGATCTTTGGATGCCGTTCCAGTTCGATCCTAATAGTAACGATCAGGCTCACTATTTTCTGGCCGCCGGACGCTTGAAACCGGGCGTCACGCTCGCCATGGCGAAGGCGCAGCTTCAGATTGCCGCGAACCAGTTTCGCGCCAAGTATCCAGGCGGCGCCGTCATGGGGCCGAAAGATGGTTTCAGCGCCCAGCTACTTCAGGATTCCATCGTCAGCGATGTTCGTTCCTCGCTTCTGATCCTGGTTGGGGCAGTCAGCTTTGTGCTCTTGATCGCCTGTGCCAATGTCGCCAATCTGCTGTTGGCGCGCGCTACGGGACGCAAGCGCGAGATCGCGATTCGCGCCGCGCTCGGCGCTGGCCGTGGACGAATCATCCGCCAATTGCTGACTGAAAGCGTCGTGCTGGCATTGGCGGGCGGCATCGTCGGACTGCTGCTCGGAATGTTCGGCGTTCGCGCGCTGCTCGCCGTCAGTCCCGGCAACATTCCTCGCATCGGCGAACATGGTTCCGCGGTCGGCCTGGATTGGACCGTTCTTGGATTCACGCTGCTAGTCTCACTATTGACCGGGATTGTGTTCGGTCTCATACCCGCACTGGACGCTTCGCGCGCCGATCTCAGCGCCACCTTGAAAGAGAGCAGCGGGCGTTCCGGCACCGGCCTTCGCCAGAACAAAGCCCGCTCGCTGCTCGTCATCAGTGAGACTGCTCTCGCGTTGGTGCTGCTGGTCGGCGCCGCTCTGCTGGTTCGAACTTTTCTGGCCCTTCGATCGGTCGCCCCGGGTTTCGATGCTCACAACGTCGTCGCGATGGACATGTCGCTCACCGGGAGTCGTTTTGACAAAACCGCCGGAGTCGCGCAAGTAGTTCGTGATGCCGTTCAGAGGTTGGATGCTTTGCCCGGCGTTGTAGCATCGGGCACGTCGTGCTGTCTTCCTCTGGAGGGCGGTTTTGGACTGCCATTCAACGTCGTGGGCCGGCCGCTCACCGGCCCGAGCACTGGCGGCGGAGGTTGGCGTCCCGTGTCGGCGGGCTACTTCGACGTGTTCAAAATACCGATCCTGCGCGGCCGCAATTTCAAAGATAGCGATACCGGCGGTTCGGGTTTGGTCGTCATTATCAGTCAGGCGATGGCTCGAAAATTCTGGGCGAAGGGCGACCCCCTCGCCGATCAGATCGTGATTGGAAAGGGCGTCGGTCCCGAGTTTGAGGAGGGTCCGCGTCAGATCGTCGGCGTGGCGGGAGATGTGCGCGATGGCGGGTTGAATCGCGATCCCGATCCGATGATGTACATTCCGGAAGCGCAGGTCCTGGACGGCGTCACCGCACTGAATAACCGCATTGGTCCGATCACGTGGATTATCCGGACGCGCACGCGTCCCGGTTCGCTCACCACCGCCATGCAGAACGAGATTCGCACTGCCAGCGGCGGTCTGCCGGTGGCGCATGTTCGGACCATGGACGAGGTTGTGATCAAGTCCACGGCCCGCGCCGATTTCAACATGCTGCTGCTCACCATCTTCGGAGCTTCGGCGCTGTTGCTCGCGGCGATCGGCATTTATGGATTGATGGCGTATTCGGTGGAGCAGCGCACGCAGGAGATTGGAATCCGGTTGGCGCTGGGCGCGGAAACCGGCGCGGTCCGAAACATGGTTGTGGTGCAGGGCATGAGGCTTGCGCTGATCGGCGTGGTGGTGGGCGTTGCGGGAGCGTTTGGTTTAACGCGGTTGCTGGAGAAATTCCTTTATGGCGTGAAGACGCTCGATCCGCTGGTGTTCATTTCGGTGCCGATTCTGTTGAGTCTGGTTGCACTCTTTGCAGTCTGGCTTCCCGCGCAGCGCGCTACGAAGATAGATCCGCTGGAGGCGTTGAGGTATGAGTAGTTATTCGTAGCGCAGCGCAACCACCGGGTCGAGCCGCGCAGCTTTATTCGCCGGCCAGATTCCGAAGAACAGTCCGACAGCGACCGATACCACGACGCCGAGAATCGCGGCCCACAGCGGCACGGCCGTCGGCAGGCTCGGGAAAATCAGCCGGCAGGCGAGGGAAATCAGCCAGCCGAATGTCATTCCGATCAGTCCTCCCAGGCCCGTCAGCACCACGGCCTCGGTCAGGAATTGCAGAACAATATCGAAGCGGCGCGCGCCGATCGCCTTGCGTACTCCGATCTCGCGGGTGCGCTCCGTCACCGATACCAGCATGATGTTCATGACGCCGATACCACCCACAAGCAGGCCGATGGAGCTCAGCACCACCATCACAATCGCGATCATCGCGGTCACTTGATGGAATTGCTCTACCAACTGTTCAGATGTCGAGATAAAAAAATCGTCGGGTTTCGAGAGCGGATCGTGGCGGAGCAGCCGCAGTACAGAGCGCGCTTCGTCGATGGCCGCCGGAAGCTGACCTTCCTTCGCCGCGACGATAATCATGTTCTCCTGGGCGTTCGGAAAGAGCTTGTGCATGGTGAAGTAAGGCAACAGGACGCGCAGGTCATCCTGGCCGGGAAACGAATTTTGCGGACGCTTCATCACGCCGATCACCTGAAATTCGTGGCCGTTCACCAATATCAATTTGCCGAGTGGATCTTCGCCGCGGCCCATCAGCGCCCTGGGAAGGTCTTCGCCGATATCGCAGACCGGGATATGGTGCATGTTCTCGGTATCGGTGAAGAAGCGCCCTTCCAACATCTGGACGTTGTTTCCGACGGCGTACGATTCTTCCGTGCCGCCGATGTCGGCATTATACGTATCGTTGCCCTTGTACTTGGCGATGCTGATGGCGGGAGTGTTCTGGCCGAAGTTGAAGGAGAACAAATACGCGCTGGTATGGGCGACCGCGGGGCAGCGTTCGGCGATGGCGCGGGCGTCCTCGTAGGTGAGGGGCTTGCGCTGCAGCACCGATGGATCGTGCCTTGTGAAGCCGATCGGAATCCGGAAAATCGTCGCGGTGTTGCTGCCGAAACCGCGCAGGACGCTGGTAACAGCGCCGTCGAGACCGGCGATGATGGAGCCAACGCCGATGATGGTTCCGGTGCCAATGATGACGCCGAGCACCGTCAAGAACGAACGGAGCTTGTGGGACCACACGGTTTCCAGGGCAAGCCGCATGCCCGCGAGCAGAGTTAGAAATGTCATGCTTCGGCCCTCAAGGCTTCAATCGGATCCAATTTCGCGGCGCGCTGCGCTGGATAAATGCCAAAGAATAATCCGACGATGGACGACAATCCCACGCCAATGGCGACGGAGCTGATCGGCACCACCATGGGAACAGGGGTGAGCGCGCGCACCGCGACCGCAACCAGCCACGCCAGGAACACGCCCATCAGTCCTCCGATGCCGGCGAGCATCGCCGCCTCCACCAGGAATTGATTGAGAATATCGGAGCGGCGCGCGCCTACCGATTTGCGGATGCCGATTTCGCGGGTGCGCTCCGTAACGGCGGCGAGCATGATGTTCATAATGACCACGCCGCCGACGACCATGAACACAGACACCACCGCTACGGCCGTCGCGGCGATGGCTCCGGTCAGATTGTTCCACGCGGAGACGAGAGAGTCCGACGAGATTACAGAGAACGTGTCGTCCTGTTGGGGCCGTAAGTGTCGGTACGCGCGCAGGAGCATGCGAATCTCGTCCTGGGCCTGTTCGAGAACGTCCTGGCTGTTCGCGATGGCGGCGTACGAAACTCCCGATCGCGAGCCGTAGACTTGAAAATACATGCCGATCGGAATGTCGACAAAACCGTCCTGCGATTGGCCGAACACGCTGCCCTTGGCCTTGGCCACGCCGACGATGGTGTACTGCACGCCGTCCACGCGGATGAGCTTTCCAATCGCGTCGGCGTTGCCGAAGAGGTTGTCCATCACATCCCACCCGAGGACGCACACCGGCGAATGTTTGGTTACCTCAATGTCGGTGATGTAGCGTCCCATCGCGATTTGGGTATTGTTCAGAACGGCCCAATTCGCGGTCACGCCGTTCAGATTGATGCTATCGAGGGTTTGAGAACCGAATGAGGCGCTGACGCTGCGGCTATCGCGCATGCCGATTTCACGGACCAGCGTCGCGTGGTCTTTCAAGAAAGTGAACTCTTCGGGATTCAGCTCCGGGTTCTTCTTTTGCATTTCGAGAAATTTCTTGGGATTGAAATTCCCGATGAAGGCCATGCGCACGATTCGAAAACCATCCGAGCCCATGCTCGATACGTTGTCGGCGATGTAGTGGTCCATGCCGCTGATCACGGACATGACCGCGATCAGCGTGGTGGTTGCGAGAATGATGCCGAGCAGGGTGAGGAAGCTCCGTAACTTACTCCCGCGCAGGGAGTCAAGCGCGACAGAAGCTGCCTCCCGAAAAGACGCAGTTTGGGCCATGGAATCCTAGGATACGACACTCGCCTGGAGTTTGTTCCGGGTAGTCTTTAACCATTCTAACAGGACGCCATCGAGCCAGAAACGGGGTTTGTGGGCGGAAATGAAACCCAGATGGCCCCCGTTGTCCGGGGCGATGAGGCGCAGATTCGGATTGCGCGTGAACGCGGCGTGATTGTAAATCTCGAACGGAATGAGCGGGTCGTCTTTGGCCTGGACAAGCAGGGCTGGGACGCGAATGGAATCGAGAAAACGCTGCGCCGATTGCGTCGCGTAATAATTGTCGGCCGTGCCGAAGCCGAACGATGGCGCGGTGTAGGTGTCGTCGAAGGCGTACACGGATTTGACGGTGTCGAGGCGCGAGAGATCAAACAAACCGGGTGTCAGACGTTCTTTGAGTTTTATGCGTTGTTTGAGCCGCTTCACGAAACGATTCGCGTAGATCCAATTCTGGGGAAGCTTCAACCGCTCGACGCAGGCGGCCAAATCGATGGGCGTCGAGACGGCGCAGACACCTGCGATGGTCTCCGCGGCGCTGCTCCCGAGTTCGCCGGCGAGTTTCAGAACCACGTTGCCGCCAAGCGAGAATCCTATTAAGAAAATCGGCAGGGCGCTATGCTTGCGCAGATCTCTTGCGACCGCCAGAACGTCGGAAGTCTGGCCGGAATGGTAGAGCGTCTTGCCGCACACGGCTTCCGTGCCGCCGCAACTGCGCATGTTGAAGCGATGCACGGCGTAGCCTTGCTCCAGCGCAGCTTGCGTGAGGCTTTGCGCGTATCCCGCAGCGCTGGAACCTTCGAGGCCGTGGACTAAGATGAGCTGCGAGTGCGGATTTTCGGGGCGTTGGGAATGCACCAGCACTTGAACGCCTGGTTCTGTTTCGTAGAGCTTCTCTTCGAGTGGGAATCGAACCGCGTCTACTTTCCGGGGCCAATAATTTCCGGCAATGGTCAGGAGGTGGGGGTTCTTGAGGATCGGAACGAACGTGCGCAAGCGCCGATTTTAGCGTCAATCTGGCCGGGCGGTCCACTACTGGAAGAACGCCGTGTAGCTGGTCGACGTTGTTGCAGTGATGTTGTGAGTTAGCGCTCCGCCGTCAGACCAGGATTTGAAAGTGTGCCCGCCCTGACTGCTCTTCGTCGAGATCGTGTGCATTGAGCCCACGATCCACGTATAGTACGTGTGCGGTGCGGTGACGAAAACGCCGTCCACCTCCACCAGCAATCCTTGTGGAGAAGTGTTGAAGGTCACTTGTACGACTTGCGTAACTGTGGCCGCGTCGATAGCTGTGTCGTTGGCAGTGTTCAATTCACCGCCGCCCGATACCACCACGGTGTTTGTCACGCTCGCGGGCGCTCCGTTTCCGACCAAAACGGTCAGGTTGATCGGCGAATAGCTCGATCCGGCCGCCAATACGTCCGACCTGGTACAGCTCGCGGTATTCACGCCGCAATTCCAGCCACTTCCGGTGATCGCTACCGCGATCAGGCCGGATGGCAACGTGTCCGTCACATTCACGGAACCAAGCGTGGGCCCAACGCCGCTATTCGTGACATTGATCGTATACACGCCGGTCTGCCCCTGCACGAAGTACCCGGAGTGCGCTTTTTGGATCGTTAAATCGGCTACTGGAACGATCTGAGTTGGATCGTTCGCAGTCGTATTGGGCGCGCCGCCTCCGCT
>JBEKUT010000149.1:0-14855 GCA_049514735.1 Bryobacteraceae bacterium | reverse complement strand
CCAGGTCGTCGCACAAAGCGGCGTATTCCGCCGGACGTTCGAGCCAAAATCCAAAGCGGTCGAGCGGAACCCAATTCTTCAACAGACGCAGTAAACCGAATCGAGCCGCCAGTCCGACGACAATATTGACGAAGCGGATCTTCGAATAAAAATCGAGAACATCACGCCGCAAGATCGTGGCTTCTTCCGCGGTGTCCACGAGCACCAGACCTGCCACTTCATCGGGATGCTTGTTCGCGAAGCTGCGGACGATCAGGCCGCCATAGGAATGCGCCACCAGAACGTATGGTCCCGGTATCGCGGCGTTGGTAAGCAAACTATGCAACTCTTCCGCGCGATCGTCAATGGTCCGCCCTCGCGGAGCGGGATCGCTCCACGCGTACCCGGCACGATCGTAAGTGCAAACGCTCGCGAACTTCGCGATCTCGTCCTGCACCGGCCACCAATAACGCGAGAGCTCGCCCGCGCCTTGTTCAATCACGATGGTAGGTCCTATGCTCCCTTTGCACAGCAGATGAAGTTTGCGGCGGCCAACGGAAACGAGGCGTCCAGGGGCGGAACGGCGCTTGGCGTCTCGCCGTTCGCCGATCGATCGATACGCCATGCCGGCGAACAAAAGAAGCAGGACGACGATAGCGGCGATGCCGGGAATCGAGTGCCACATGGTGAGACTATAATACATCCGTGTATAAAAGACAATAGTGTATATTGTAGGATGAGACATGCCGGAAGAGAAGAATGGAGGCAAACGGGACCGCACAAGGGCGCTGCTCATCGAGGCTGCGGCAACGGTCATCGGTGAAAAAGGCTTCGACCGCGCATCGCTCGAAGAGATTGCCGCCCGCGCGGGCATGACACGCGGCGCGATCTATGGAAATTTCAAAGACAAGGAGGAGCTTTTCCTGGCGCTGGTACAGACGCGCTGGAAGCCGATCGTTCCTCCTTTGAAGGCAGGCGCTAGTTTGCGGGAGCAGATGCGTACCCTGGGCAAGGCCGTGGCCCAGGAGGCGCGTGCGCGCAGAAGCCAAGCTGCCATTGCGACGGCCTTCCAACTCTACACTGTGACGCACGAGAGCATGCGCCGCCAGATCACGCGGCAGAACCGCGCTGTCTATAAACGCATGGCGAAGGAGCTCGTAAAGATTATTCCCCAAAGCGAGTTGCCCATGCCAGCCGAAAAATTCGTTTGCGTGCTGGATGCAATCATCACCGGTTTGCTCTTCACGTATTTCCAAACGCCGGATCTGGTAACCGAAGATATCTTTATCGCGTCCTTCGAAGCGCTGTGCTGAAAAACTGGCGCGACGTTCGTTATGCATTTCGATCGTTGCGTAAGACCCCGGCCTTCACAGCCGCGGCAGTCGCGACGCTCGCGCTCGGCATTGGCGCCAACACGATTATATTTAGTGTTCTGCAGGGCGTGGTTTTGGCCCCGCTGCCTTTTCACGAGCCGGATCGCCTGGTCTTAGTCTCGCAGGTTAACCTGACGCTCAAGCGCGATTTGTGGGTCTCCTATCTCGATGCGCGGGATTGGCAGCGCACTGCACGCTCGTTCGACCAAACTGCTCTGGCCGTATATCATGGCTTCGATTTAACCAGCCCCGGGACGCCGGAGCACGTTGAGGGCAGGCTGGTTTCCGCGGGCTTCTTTCGCACGCTCGGCGTGAAGATGGCCGCCGGCCGTGAGTTCTCGTTGGATGAGGATCGGCCTCACGGCGCGCCCGTTGCGCTAATCGGCGATCGTCTGTGGAGAAATCGATTTTCCGGCAGCAGGAACGCGCTCGGGAAATCGATCGCTTTGAACGGCGTGGATTACCCGATCACCGGCGTTCTGCCGCGGGATTTTCGTCTGTGGATCGATGCCGCCGAAGCGGACGTTTACACGCCGCTCGGGCAGGGCGATCCGATTTGGATTCGCGACCGGACCATCCATCCTGGGATCGCTTTTATTGCGCGTCTCAAGCCCGGCGTCACGATCGCACACGCGCGGGCCGAGATGGATGCGGTGCAGAGTCATCTCAACCAGCTCTATCCGGCCGAAGATCGAGGGTTGGGAACCGACGTCATGCCGCTCAAGCACGCCATCGTCGGAGATGTGAGTGGAACGCTGCTGCTGTTGTTGGGTGCGGTTGGACTGGTTTTGCTGATCGCTTGCGCGAATGTCGCCAATCTCCTGATGGCGCGGTCCGAGGCGCGCTCACGCGAGTTCGCGATTCGAGCGGCGTTGGGTGCGAGCCGTTCGTCAATCGCTTCGCAGTTGGTCGCGGAGAGCGCGCTGCTTTCGTTGGCGGGCGGGATTCTGGGAGTCGTGATTGCTTCGCAGGGCGTTGGTCCCGCGCTTGCCGCAATCGCGGGAAACCTGCCGCGCGCCGAGACTATCGGCGTAAATATCCCCGTCCTTTTGTTCACCTTTGCCGTTTCGATTACGGTGGGAATTTTGTTCGGCCTCGCGCCCGGGTTGAAGAGCTCGAAAACCGATTTGCGGGAGGCGCTGAAGGCGGGTGGCCGCGTCGCGGCGGGTGGCCGGCATCGCTCCCAACACGTTTTGATCGTCGGCCAAATCGCGCTGACTTTGGTGTTGTTGACTGGCGCGAGCCTGCTGTTTCGGACGATCCAAAATTTGTGGCAGGTGAATCCCGGCTTCAATACGCAGCAGATCATCACTTTTAAAGTTGGACTCGCGCCTGCGCTGACCAGGACGCCGTTGAGTACGCGAGTCGCCTACCAACAGTTGGCTGCGCGCATCGGCCAGATTCCCGGCGTGCGCGCGGCCGACCTAACCGCGCTGATTCCACTGAGCCGGCAAGGCAACGGGGGACCGTTCTGGGTGGGACCGCACCCGCCCGCTTCCAACGTGGAGGCGCCTCGCGCGGAGTTCTTTTGGACAGGTCCGGATTACGCCCGAACCATGGAAATACCGGTTCTTCAAGGCCGCTATTTGACGCCGCAGGACACCATCAATTCCGAGCCGGTCGTGGTCATCGACAGCGACCTGGCGCGCGCTTATTTCGGGGACAGGAACCCCGTCGGTCAACCCATTGAAATCCCGCATTGGGGAACGGCCCGCATAGTCGGCGTGGTGGGACACGTGCGGCATTGGGGTCTGGACGACGTCAATCTATATACTCAAAATCAGATTTACGCTTCGTTTTATCAGCTCGCGGATGCGTTCGTCCCGGTATTTACCGGTGACATGACGTTTGTCGTGCGCACGCCGCTCGATCCGTCAACGGTCCTGCCCGCGATTAAGGCGGCGGTTTATGGCGCGGGCGGCGGACAGCCGGTTTATAACGTCCAAACTATGCGGCAGATCGTCACGGAATCGATGACGCCGCAACGTTTTCCCATGATTTTGCTTGGAACATTTGCGGGGCTCGCGTTGCTGCTGGCATGCGTTGGAATCTACGGCGTGATGTCCTACGCGATGAGCCAGCGTGTGCGCGAGGTCGGGATTCGCATGGCGCTCGGCGCGGAGAAGCGCGACGTTTTGCGGATGGTGATTGGGCAGGGGCTGCGGCTGGCGGTTACTGGCATCGCGATCGGCGCGGTGGGCGCACTCGTGCTTGCCCGCGTGTTGTCGAGTTTCTCGCATTTGCTTTACGGCGTCGGGCCGGAAGATCCACTGATATTTATGGCAGTCTCATTAGCGCTGATCGGCGCGGCCGTTCTAGCCTGTTACCTCCCGGCGCAGCGGGCAGCACGCTTGGACCCGATGGCAGCCCTGCGGCAAGAATAATAAGAAACTTTGTTGTTGAGCTTCTCGCATTTGCTGTTCGGCGTCGGCGCGGAAGATCCACTGACATTTGCAGCCGTCTCGCTCGCGTCGTTCGGCGCGGCCGTTCTAGCCTGTTACCTCCCGGCGCAGCGGGCGGCACGCTTGGACCCGATGGCAGCCCTGCGGCAAGACTAGAAGAAAGTACTTTACAATGCCAAGTACTTCTGTCATGCTGACTCCAGATGCGAGTCAAGCTGATCCTCCCTGCTCTCACTGAAGCCACCAGCCCGCTCTTCCGGCCCATCAAGTACTCGCTGTTCCCGCCGCTCGGTCTGGCGACGCTTGCGGCCTATCTATCGCCCGATGACGAGGTCAGCCTAACCGACGAGCACGTCGAAACACTCGACTTGAATGACTCACCGGATCTGGTCGCGATCGAGGTCTACATCACCAGCGCCCGCCGCGCTTACGAGGTCGCCGATCACTATCGTCAACGCGGCGCCTTTGTGGCGCTCGGCGGCCTGCACGTGACATCGTTACCCGACGAGGCCGCGCAGCACGCCGACACCATCTTCCTGGGACCTGGCGAAGACACCTGGCCGCAGTTCCTGCGCGATCTGCGCGAGCATAAACCAGCGCCGCGTTATCAATCCACGGAGCGATCGCTGATCGGAATCCCGGCCATCCGGCGCGACCTCATCAAGCGACATCTTTATCTGGTTCCGAACTCCATCGTGGTCTCGCGCGGCTGTCCCCACGTCTGCGACTTCTGCTATAAAGAGGCGTTTTTTCAAGGAGGCAAATCGTTCTACACGCAAACCGTGGACGACGCGCTCGCAGAAATCGATCGCCTGCCGGGCCGTCATCTCTATTTTCTCGACGACCATCTCTTCGGGCATCGCCGATTCGCCGCGGCGCTATTCGACGGCATGAAGGGGATGGGCCGTATCTGGCAAGCTGCCGGCACGGTGAACTCGATTCTCGAATCGCGCGCCGAGCCTCGTCTGATCGAGAAAGCCTTTGCCTCCGGACTGCGCAGCCTCTTCGTCGGATTCGAAACCATCAGCGCGGCTAATCTCAAAGAGCAACGCAAATTTCAGAACATCAATCGCGACTACGGCGCCGCCATCGCGAGATTGCACGATCAGGGCGTGATGGTGAACGGCAGCTTCGTCTTCGGCATGGATCAGGACGATGCCTCGGTCTTCGATCGCACCGTGGAATGGGCCGCCGGTAAGGGAATCGAAACCGCGACGTTCCACATTCTCACGCCCTATCCGGGCACGCTGCTCTACGCGCGCATGGAAGAGCAGGGCCGGTTGCTGCATCGCAACTGGGACCTTTATGACACGCGTCACACCGTGTTCCAGCCCGCGCGCATGACGGCGGAGCAACTCGAAACCGGCTACTGGCGGGCCTACCGCGACTTTTATCGCTGGCCCAACATCCTCGCCGGCGCGCGCACAAAGCCTTCGCCGATCGGACGCTTGCGGCATGTTGCGTACGCGGCCGGGTGGAAGAAATTCGAGCCGCTGTGGGATTTTGTTCTGCGCGCAAAGCGTGTCGCTATGATGCGGCCGGTGCTGGAATCGGTTTTGCAAACCAGCACAAAAGATCGCCTTGCGCCGTCTGTAGCGGAGGTTTGCCAATGAGCCCGATCCTCCTCGCGGGCGGCGTATTTATCGAGTGAAGGAGTAAAACGCGATATACCCGAGGACAGACCCCAATAACGATCCCGCGATAACGTCCGTCAGAAAATGCAGGCCGAGGATAATCCGCGACATCGCAATGCTGGCGGCCAGCGTGAACAGAATGGGGGCGGCTATGGGATAGAAGAGGCTCAAGGGCACGGCAACCGCAAAGGCCGTAATGGAATGCCCGGAGGGAAATGAGAATTGATCGGGCGGCAGCAGCGTGGCCCAGCAATGCGGTTCAAGCGTGTAGGGCCGGCGGCGTCCGACGCATTTT
Source organism: Bryobacteraceae bacterium (assembly GCA_049514735.1). Classification (GTDB taxonomy): domain Bacteria; phylum Acidobacteriota; class Terriglobia; order Bryobacterales; family Bryobacteraceae; genus JAICMB01. Next base: position 9,172 of record JBEKUT010000149.1, on the reverse strand, counting down.
TTCAAAATCGTAAATATGAGGATACCGGTAGCGGCCGCGATCGCCGCGGCAAGAAATGCCGCGTTCTTGTCCGGGTTGTGCGACGCCAGCACGGCGATACCGCAGAAGGCCCAGAACCAGCCGTCTCCACAGCGTGTGGACGCGATCATCCACCAGCGCACCCATCGGGGAGCGTGCCAGCGATGAACTCGCTCCATGAGCTCACGATCTGCCGCCGAGATGTTGGAAACAGCCTTCGATAACGTCATACAACCAGATCCGTCGCGCCCACCTGCGCCGCCCGGCGCGACCAGCGGTAGTTAAATACCGTTTCGCACACGAAGTTGCCGAGCGTCACAAAAGGAACCGCCAGCAATAGCGGGCACAACAAACTCGTCCACGGATTCTCCTTCGCCATAAGACACCCGATTTCGCAAACCGTGCGAGTCAGCCTGAGATAGCTACCCGATTCTCCATAGACGCGCCCGTGGCCCAATTTGATTCGATGCAAGAAATCTTTCGCGCCGCGGGCGCCGGAAACCTCGGTGTAGGTGCGGCCAAGACTATGCAGCGTATGGGCATCACTGCCGCCGACCACCGTCTTGCGCCACTGCGCCGCAAACGCCGCTGCCGAAACGTTCGCCGCGCGCAGCATGTGGCCATTCAGTGTTTCAACGGCCGGGAAGTGATTGGCGAAGAGGCTGAAATCCCGATCGCGCCGCCTTCCAGTCAAGCTCGAAAACGCGTGATTAATGCTGAACAGCAATCTCTGCTCGTTGAGATACGCAATCAGTGAATGGAAATCGGGACGGCGCGCCTGCAATTCGATGTGCTGGCGGTCGTGAATGCCGTAAACGCCCACGTGAATGCCGGTGCCGTTGGGCATCTTGGCCGTCACTTCCTCACTCAGGAAGAAATCCGGCTTGGAACGCAGGGATTCAACGGCGTCAATGGAATCGTGATCGGTAACAGTCACTAGATCCATGCCGCGCGACTTCAGGGTCGTGTAAACTCGTAAAGGATCGCTGTAGCACTCGCGGCATACGCGATTGAGAAGCGGCATGGTAAACATGCCGGAGTGGATGGTATGGACGTGGAGATCGCATCGCATCTGCTCCAGTTGTAACCGCTTGATGTTACAACATCGTGTTCTGTGGAAAAAACGTTTGTTACGGTTTCTGTTATTACGCGGCGGTCCGCGGTCATCTTAAACTAGACATTGACTCATGCCGGAAAATACGTTCGACATCGTTTCCAAGATCGAAATGCCAGAGGTGGTGAACGCCGTCCAGCAGGCGATGAAGGAAATTCAAACTCGCTTCGATCTTAAGGACTCCAAGTCCGATATCCAGCTCAACGAAAAGGACCATAAAATAACGCTCGCGAGCGCCGATGAATTCAAACTCAAAGCCGTCACGGAGATTCTTCAGCAGAAACTCGTGAAGCGAAAAGTGCCGCTCAAGAACTTCACCTTTGGAGCCATCCAGCAGGCTGCGGGATCCACGGTGCGGCAGGACATCACTTTGCAACAAGGCATTCCGATCGAGAAGGCGCGGGAGATCGTCAAGGCCATCAAAGACAGCAAGAAGAAGGTCCAAGCCTCCATCAATGCCGACCTGGTGCGGGTTTCCGGTAAGGACCGCGACACACTACAGGACATTATCGCGTTTCTGCGCGGCCAGGATTTCGGACTCGAAATTCAATTCGTCAATTACCGCTCGAACTGATGCCGCGCCGGATTGAGTCCCCGATGTTGACAGGACCGGCCGGAAAGCTCGAGGCGCTGCTCGAAGAGCCCGAGGATCGCGAGCCTCGGGAAGCTTTCCTGGTCTGCCATCCGCATCCGAAATTCGGCGGGACGATGCACAACAAAGTGGTCTACCGCATCGCGCGTGGACTGCGCCGGGCAGGAGCAGTGGTGCTGCGTTTCAATTATCGGGGCGTAAATCTCAGTGAAGGAAAATACGACGAGGGCGTCGGGGAATTGGAAGATGCGCGGGCGGCTTTGACGTTTTTGCGGTCGCGGTATCCGGAGTTGCCGTATTCGCTGGCCGGATTTTCGTTTGGCTCACGGATCATTCTCACGCTGGGCTGTGAATCCGAAACCGCTGGACGTCTCCTGGCGGTGGGCGTTCCAGCGGCGTACACGGAGACGTTCGCGCTGGGGAATTGCAATGTGCCGCGCGTGTTTATCCAGAGCACCAACGATCAGTTCGGGCCGGTCCCGGCCATGCAAGTTTATTTCGACCAGCTCGAGGGGCCAAAGCGGCTGATTTGGGTGGAGGCGAACGATCACTTCTTCGCCGGGTCGCTAGATAAATTTGAAGAGGCGGTGTTCGAGGCCGGGCTGGATTTTCTGGCGTAGAGGTTCCCCCCTCATGCGGCGGTCCGTGGCAGGACCTCCTTCTCAATCCGGGGCAAAATCTCCCGTTCCGCGACTTCCAGGTCGTACGCGTTCTGGAGATTCAGCCAGTACTGCGGCGACGTCCCGAAGTACCGCGCGAGACGCATCGCGGTGTCCACGGTGATGGCCCTTTTTCCATTGGCTATGGCGCTTATCCGGTTTACCTGAACTCGTAACGCGCGGCCCAGTTCATTCAGGCTGACGCCAATCTCGTTGAGTTCGTCCCGTAGCAATTCGCCTGGATGGATAGGTGGCAGTTTTTTTCTCCGGGCCACGACTTTCCCTTTCATCAGTGGTAGTCAACAATCTCAGGCGGAAACAGACGACGAAAGCCGATCGTCTGTTCTACGCGGTGTCTCAGCCCGACTGAATGATGAGATTCGCGTATTGCAATGTTTCTCCGGTTCTGATCAAGCCGATAGCAGCAGGAACGCGTTTCTTAAAATCGAAGTGCGGCTCAAAGGCGATGGGTATGCCCGACAGTTCGCGCTCAAAGTTCTCACGCGTAGCCGGCGCATTGGACGCAAGAAATTCCTGAGCCATGAAGGCGTGATCGATCGAGAAATTCGCGCGGATCGCGCGGAGAACGTCGAGAACGCGCGGGACATCGTCCACCAGCGAGATGTCCACGGTTTCGATTTGCGGCCAGAACGGGAAGCCGCGGTCCGCAATCACCAGCGTGTTGGTGTGACGGACACGGCTGAGCAGAGAATTGATCGCCGGGTTCAGGATTCCGTTTTTCAACATGCCGGGATGCGCACTTTGATCCGGAGAGAGTTCGGCACCGGCGTTTCGGAAGCGACAATCATGTACCCGCCGCCGCACCCTGAATACATGGCGCCGGGATAGCGGTCCTGGAACCACGAAAGAATCGCCTTCAAATCGATGTTGATGGTGGGGTGCGCTACCGTGTGCGGCAGGATGGCTTCCCAGCATTTCATGCAGCGATTCAGGGAGGCTCCCAAGCCGTGCACATCCTTACTGACGATGGCGTCGAAGCAATCTTTACCGGTCTCACCCAGTTGCCTGATCCATTGGGGATGGAGGTTTTTGATACCCAGCGGATTGTAGCCTTCCGGGCGCTGGTTGATCGGAAGCAGATGCAGAACCTGCTCTACCCAGTGCGCGATTTCAGGATCGCAGCACGACTCGACATGCGCCGGGAAATAGCCTCCTTCGACGTCGGCATCGTAGTCGATTCTGCTGATGCCAGGATAGATTAAGCCGATCATGTCCTGCGAGCCTGAAGGTTCAGCCTTATTGGCGTTTTCCGCCGCGTACAGCTCCCGTACCAGCTCGGCCGGCGGCCGGTTTGGAAGAGCGCCGTTCCAAATCTTGGTCGCGATGCGACGCGTGCTGCCAGCCATACCGCAACGATCCATGAACCATATGACCGGCTCAAGCGCAACAACGACCATGCTCCCCGGCGGCGCCGGGTTGTGTCCGGACACGAACGGCTGATCGATCCAGCCGCCGGCCAGCGCGATCCGGTGAGGAATCCGGCTGGCAACCAACTCGTCATCGCCGCACTTGTATGCGGCATCACTTCCATCCCGGAGCGGGATGGGCGGCGGCCCGACGAGAGTCTGAGGGTAGTCCACGCTCTCAGTCCTTGACCACCCGCTTGCCCGCTTTGCGATCCGCGTACTGCTGCGCGATCCATGCGTAGGTCTTTTCCATGCCGGTCTTGAGTGGAGTGTGCGGTTCCCAATCGAGCACTGCGCGAATGAAGGTATTGTCGCTGTTGCGGCCGGCGACGCCCTTGGGCGCATCGGGATCGTAAGTGCGCTTGAGGGTCACACCGGCAATCTGTTCCACCATGCTGACGAGGTCGTTGATTGAGATCAGCTCACTCGATCCGAGGTTGATGGGAGTGGCAATGAGCTTGTCTGAGTGCATGATCTGGTCGATGCCCAGGACGCAGTCGTCGATAAAACAAAAGCTGCGCGTCTGGGAGCCATCGCCCCAGATGTCAATGGTCCCGCTGCCGGTGTCCAGAGCCTCGAGCACCTTGCGGCACATCGCGGCGGGAGCTTTCTCACGCCCCCCAAACCACGTCCCGTGCGGACCGTAGATGTTGTGAAACCGGGCGATGTGCGTTTCCATGCCTCGCTCGGCCCAGTATTCCTGGCAGAACATCTCCGAGATCAGTTTCTCCCAGCCGTAGCCGCGCTCCGCCATGGCGGGGTACGCATCCGACTCTTTGAGCGCCCGGACATGCGGGTCTTTTTGCAAATCCGTGTTGTACGCACAGGCGGAAGACGAGAAGAAATATCTCTTGACGCCCGCGCGCCAGGAGGCTTCAGTGAGGTGCGTATTCACCAGGATGCTGCGAAGACACTCGACGCGGAAATGCTCGATGAAACCCATGCCGCCCATATCGGCGGCGAGGTTGTACACCTCAGTCGCACCCTCAACGGCGCGGATGGCGTTCTCTTTCTCGCTCAGATCCATCGACAGGCTCTCAACGCCCGGAACATGCTGGTACCACTCCGGCAGCGGTTTGCGATCGACGGCACGGATGCGGGTGTAGCCCAATTCGTGGAAGTAGCGGGCGAGAGCGCCCGCGATGAACCCGCCGGCGCCTGTGATGACGATCAGGTCGTCACGGCCGAGGCGGCGGTCTATTTTGACTGCGGAGTTATCCTTCATTTTCAGAGTTAGCTTAACGATAAAGTAAACGACTATATTCTATTCTTTTTGATTTTCTGCGTCAACGGGAGGAGCGCTCGATACGGAACGCCCAGGCGTATTCTCCCGTCTTCGTTTGCGGCAATTCGATGTTTAGACCGTTGCCGTCGCGAATCCATTTCAGCTTGGCATTGGAGCCTAATAACTTCACGCTTGTGATGCTGCCGGGAGCGGCTGTGGAACCCTGCGACAGCGTTTTGATAGCGATCTTTCCGTCCGCCGGCCACCCGAGCGCGATGGCGTATAGCACATCGCCTTTCGTTGTGAAGCGAATGTCCTGGCTCGTATAGGGTTGGGTAGCCGTATCGTTGAACGATCCTCCAACCACCTTGGTAGGGCCTTCACCAGAGATGGTCCAGGGGCGTGTGCCGTAGATGGCTTCGCCGTTGGCGGAAAGCCAGCGTCCCATGTCCAGCAGGATTGCCTGCGCCTGAGCGGGAATCGTGCCGTCCGATTTCGGCCCGACATTCAGTAGCAGAGCGCCGTTCTTGCTGACGATGTCGACCAATTGCTGAATCAGCGATTCGGGAGAACGAAACGTGTCGTTCTCGACATAGCCCCAGGATTTGACGCTGATGGATGTGTCGGTCTGCCAGAACAGCGCACGGGGCTTGTCGAGTTGGCCGCGCTCGATATCCAAGACGGCCGCACCCTCTGGGTACGCATTGAATTTATAATTGATCGCGGCGGTCGACCCGCGGCGCGCGGCGTCGTTGTAATAAAACGCGGCAAAGCGCTTCAGGTACGGCTCGAATTCTTTGGTCTGAATCCACCAGTCGAACCAGACGATTTCCGGGTGATAACGGTCGACAATCTCGCTGGTGCGCGCCAGCCAGTCGTCCAGGTAGGCCGGGTCCGGATTGGCCTTCCAATCCTCGTGGTTCTTGTCGGTGACGCCGGCGTGTGCGGGGCCGTAGAATGCGGCGAAACGCGGGTCGCGCACATCGGAATCGAATTCTCTTCCACCGTTCATAAAGAAGTAATGCTCCGCGCGATGGCTGGAGGCGCCGAAGTGCAACCCGTCCGCCCGAACCGCCTTCTCAAGTTCGCCAGCCACATCCCGATGTGGACCCATCTTAGCAGCGCACCAGTCGGACAGGTCGGTGTAGTACATGGCAAATCCATCGTGGTGCTCGGCCACCGGGATCACGTACTTCGCGCCAGCTTTGCGGAATAGTTCGGCCCACGCCTGGGGATTGAACTTCTCCGCTTTGAAATTCGGAATGAAGTCCTTGTAGCCGAACTTCGACTGCGGGCCATAGGTGGAGACCTGATGTTGAAACTCCGGGGTCCCCTGCAGATACATGAGCCGCGGATACCACTCACTGCCGAATGCGGGCACTGAGTAGACGCCCCAATGCAGGAAGATTCCGAATTTCGCGTCCTGGTACCAATCGGGAATTTTGTAGGTCTTGAGCGATTCCCAGGTTGGCTGGAATGGGCCGGTGCGGCCTTGCTTGTCGACCTGTTGAAGAAGCGCTTGTCGTTTTTCGTCAAACTTGTGGTTGGCTTTCTCCCAGACCACATCGTCCGCGTTCGGGGTCTGCGCAGACGCGCAGACGGCGGAAAGTACCAGTAAAAAGTGTAGCCGCATGATGGTGAGACCGGTAACTCATCCGACTTTATCACTCATGCCTGAAGATCGCAACAGTTATCGCTTACTTTGAGGCATTTGTTAAGACATGGTTACTATCGGATAGGCGTGGCGACGCCTCTATAGGGCGGTTTTGACGTACATTATATACAAGCATGTCGGTAACCATGAAGGATATCGCGCGCGAGCTCGGCGTCTCGGTGGTCACGGTTTCCAAGGTCGTGCGGAATCACGCCGACATCGGCGAAGAAACCCGTCAACGCGTGCTCAAGCGCATTAAAGAGCTGAACTATCAACCGAACCTCGCGGCTCGCGCGCTGGTCACGGGAAGGTCCTATACAGCCGGTCTGATCGTGCCCGATCTGGTTCATCCGTTTTTTGCGGAGGTGGCCACCGGGCTATCCAACGCGCTTCGCCGCAAGGGCTATAGCCTGTTGATTTCGTCGTCCCAAGGGGACCCCGATCTGGAACGCCAGGAGATCAAGAGGCTGCTGAGCCGCCGCCTGGACGCGATTATGATTGCATCCACGCAATGGACGGTGGAAAGTTTCCGGCGCATCGAAGAGCAGCAGGTTCCTTATATTCTTCTCGACCGCGCTTTTCTCGGAATGCCCGCCAACTTCGTCGGCGTGGACGATATTTCAGTTGGGCGCATGGCGACGGAGCATCTGATTGCGATAGGATGCAATCGCCTCGCACACATCCGGGGACCGGCCGCGAGCACCGCCATCGGACGGCTGGAAGGCTACAACCAGGCGTTAGCGGCGAACAATCTGACGTCGTTCCAGGGCTTTGTTGTAACCGGAAGATCGCCCGATGTGGACAGTTGGAGCAGCGGCAGAGAAGCGATGAAGAAATTGCTGGACTTGGATTTTCGCCCCGATGGCGTGTTCTGCTATAACGATCCGATCGCGATCGGCGTCATCGACGCGATTCTAGAGGCGGGGCTGCGGGTTCCCGGGGATGTGGCCGTGATCGGATGCGGAAACCTGCACTACGATAAGTCGCTCAGGGTGCCTCTTTCGAGCATCGACCAGCAGAGCACCGCGATCGGCGAACGAGCCGGGAAGCTGGTGTTATCGCTGATTGAAGCGAAGTCCCCGCCTCCGCCAAAGTGCATCATGCTCGATCCCAAGCTGGTGGTGCGAGAGTCTACGAACCGCTCAGGTTGACAGGACGCTCCCGCGGCAGTTATCGTTAACGTAAACGTAACATCGAGACAGGAATGTCGAACGCATCCGAATCCTGGGACTACCTGATATTGACCGCAGCCAACGGCGATCAGGCGGCGGCCTACGAAGCGCAGATCCGTATGCGCCGCGAGAGGGGTCAACTGAACCAGGCGCGCGAAATTCTGGTGGCCGCCGATCCGCAGGGACGACGTGTAGGCAGCGGCGGGAGCACGGTGCAATGCCTGCTCGAAGTGCTGCGGCGCGACACTGAGGCCGGTCAGAGCATCACCGATTTCAAAGGCGCTGAGACAGTTCTGCGAAGCTTGCGCATTCTGATTGTTCATGCTGGAGGCGACTCGCGGCGCTTGCCTGCCTACTCGCAATGCGGAAAGATTTTCGTGCCACTGCCCGGAGATTCGCAATCGGCGGTCACTCCCACTCTATTCGACCGGCTGGTCCCGGCTTTTCTGGAGCTGCCCGCCGGTCCGCCTGGCGAAGGGCAGATCGTGGTCGCATCCGGAGACGCGCTCATTCTTTTCGATCGTTCTGAGGTAGGTTCCATGCGGGCGGGCATCACAGCGCTGGGGTCCAAGGTGTCGCCCGAAGAGGCGGCACGGCACGGCGTCTTCTGTCCCAACGCCGATGGCTCCGTCCGCCTCTATCTTCAGAAACCGGATATTCAACGGCAGGAGGAGGCAGGAGCTATCGGCGCGGACGGCCTGTCTGTTCTCGATATCGGCGTGATGAGTTTGGATGCGGATGCGGCGATGAGGCTGCTGCGCTGTTTTTGCGACGTTCGGAATGCGGGAATGGAATGGACGCCAGCGGCGTTGCAGATTGTGCTCACGCACGGGATCGATCTGTATCGTGAAATCTGTTGCGCATTGGGCACGGACGCGACGTTCGAAGAATATGTGCGCGCCGTGCGGTCGAGTGGATCGAAGCTGGAAGAGCCGGAATTGGCCGAATTGTTCGCGCAACTGCGTAACATTCCGTTCCAACTCCAGATGCTGCGCCAATGCAGTTTTCTGCATTTTGGATCGAGCAGCCAACTGATTACTAGTGGTGAAGAACTGATTACCCTGGACACGGGCGTTCCGCCTCTGAGTACGCTGCTGACGATCGGAACGGAGATCGAGAGCGGCGGTTCGATCGATGGCGTCGATTCGTGGGTGGAGGGTTGCCGTGTTCGCGCGCCGCTGCGACTGGGCGGCCGCAACGCGGTGGTTGGCGTGGATGTGTTCGAACCGTTCGAACTTGAGGCGGGGGCGTGTCTCGAGTTGTCGCCGGGCTTCGATCGCGATGGGCGGAAGATATGGTTCGTCCGGTATT
>JBEKUT010000148.1:0-21698 GCA_049514735.1 Bryobacteraceae bacterium | reverse complement strand
GAGCAGGCGGCCCAAGCTCAATCATACGTGGGAGCGCGTATACCCTGAACTTATATGAAGCGGCTCCTGATCCATTTGGATGAGCAGACGCTGGCCGCGTTGAACCGCGTGGCTTCGCCCGGAAAAAGGCAGCGGTCGGAGTTCGTTCGCCAAGCGATTCGGAAGGCAATCCGCCAGGCGGAATACCGCGCTATGCGTGAAGCATACCGCAAGAATCCCGACTCGGCTGTCGATGCGGACGACTGGAGCGCAGCCGAGATCTACAGATCGTGAGACAGTTCGAGATCTGGTGGGCGGATCTGCCCGCTCCAGCGGGACGCCGGCCTGTGTTGCTGTTGAGTCGCAATGATGCCTATCAGTACCTGAGCAAGTTCATCGTCGCGGAGATTACGACCACGATCCGCGCGATTCCAGTTGAAGTTAGAGTCGGGCGGAGAGAGGGATTGCCGGAGCCGTGCGTGGCGAATCTGGATAATATCCGCACCGTCGCTCGGATGCGGCTCGATTCGCGGGCAGGCGCATTGGCTCCATCGCGTCATTGGGAAGTCAAGCGCGCGCTGGGATATGCGCTCGCATGGGATGAGTTGATTGACTGAAGGCGGCAAGGCTACTCAACCTCGCAAACGCCGCGCAACATCCACCTCTCGACGGCGCTCAACGCCGCGTCGAAACCTTTTATTCCCCGCCTTCGCGATTGAATCATAGCTCGCGTGAAGAGGACATCGATGCCGTTCAGCAGAGGAGCACTCGACCTTATGAAACCTGCGTCGTGCATCTTGAGGCAGGGAAAATGCGATGCGCCCGGCGACACAACGCACCCGTGCAAAGGTGGCTATGATGTTAGCTTCGGAGGGTGATTGCTCATGGACGGCGTTGACGTGGTGGCGAAGCTCTATTCGTTAAGGGACAATCTGGCCGCGCTTGAGGGGGACGACGCGGCCTTCGTAACAGAGATGGTGACACAGCATGAGAGCAGCCACAAACTGATCCTCCACCAGGTATTGCGAATTGTAGGTATGACCGTTCCGGGCGAGCCGACGAAAGAACCAGCCCATAAATACGGTCTGGTTAACGCGGTCTTTGTATCGCCAGAAAGACTCGACTGAAGGCACGTTGCCACGACGGGCCTGGGAAGAAACGAAGAAACAATTACCCCGTGACATCCTCGAAGGCCGCGGGAGCATAGATGCCGAAAGAATGATGGCTATCATGGTGACTCAGCGAAGGACGGACGCGTGCATCAACTGCTGGTTCATGAACGGGTCCGATTCTCTGGAGATGTGGAGCGAATATGCGCCAAGAAACGGCGTTGCAATTCAATCCACCGTTCGCCGCTTGGGTTCGTCGCTACAAGAGAGCAGCACGCCCGTGACCATCGGCCCGGTAACGTACTTCCCCTAAGAGGATGAGGAGAAGTACATCAACCAGGCCTTTTACGGTTCTCTTTTCATAAAGCATGAAGCTTCATTTGGGCACGAAAAGGAGCTTCGTGCGCTGGCGTTTCGCGCAAGTGATCCCAGTGGCGTTCACATCCCGGTAAACCTAGAGCTTTTGATCGAGCGCTTGGTATTGTCGCCCGACCTGGACGGCTGGGCTGTTCCCTTCATCACTGAAGCCGTCCGGCATTTCGAGTTCGGGGGCCGCATTGAGAAGTCAACCCAGGCAGGCCATGCTCGTTCAGTGGGCGCTGGTCGGCAGAGTTGCACAGTCTAATGCGGGCCACCGCAAGGCGCGCCGCCGCGCCCCCATCTGTTCAAGAGCAGTTCGATTAACGTCGCCCACCTTGCCCGCCACTTCCATGGCTGTTATCGTGCTGCCTAGCGAGCGGTAGAGAAGTCATCCTCGCAAACGCCGCGCCACATCGACCATCTCGACCGCGCTCAACGCCGCATCGAAACCCTTATTCCCCGCCTTGGCGCCTGCTCGGTCGATCGCCTGCTCGACGGTATTCGTTGTCAGAACGCCAAACGCTACGGGAACACCGGTCTGCAATGGAATCTCGCTCAAGTGCCGCGCACATTCACCGGCCACGTAATCGAAATGCGGAGTGTCGCCGCGAATCACGGCGCCCAGCGCAATCACCGCGTCGTGCCGCTTCTGTTCCGCCAGCATCTTCACGATAAACGGCAGTTCCCACGCGCCCGGAGCGCGCACGATTTCGATATCGTCCTCGCTCGCGCCCGTGCGGCGCAACGCACCTAGCGCGCCCTCCAGCAATTTCTCCGTGATGAAGCTGTTGAAGCGCGACACGACAATCGCAAACTTCATGCCCTTCGAATCGAGGTTACCTTCGATGGTTCGGGACATATATGGGATAATTTGATTTCAGGCCCTCATTTTACCGCATGGACCCCAAGTACATCCGGAACTTTTCCATCATCGCGCACATCGACCACGGGAAGTCTACTCTCGCGGATCGCCTGCTCGAAGTTACCGGCGCTTTGGCGCAGCGCGAAATGATGGAGCAGGTGCTCGACACCATGGATCTCGAGCGCGAGCGCGGCATCACCATTAAAGCCCACGCCGTTCGCTTGAACTACACAGCTGACGATGGCAATACTTATCAGCTCAACCTGATCGACACACCCGGCCACGTCGACTTCACTTACGAAGTTTCGCGGAGTTTGCAGGCGTGCGAAGGCGCGCTGCTGGTTGTTGACGCATCGCAGGGTGTGGAAGCACAAACGCTCGCGAATACATACCTCGCGCTGCATCACAATCTCGAAATCATTCCGGTCATCAACAAAATCGACTTGCCGTCGGCCGAGCCGGAACGCATACGCGAGCAGATCGAGCAGGTCATCGGATTGCCCGCGCACGATGCCCTCCTCATCAGCGCCAAGAGCGGTCTCGGAATCAAAGACGTATTAGAAGCCGTGGTGCATCTCGTGCCTGCGCCGAAAGGGTCGCCGGACGATCCCCTGCGCGCTCTGATCTTCGACTCCTGGTTCGATCCCTACCGCGGCGTCATTATCCTAGCTCGCATCATCGACGGCCGAATTCGCGTCGGCCAGAAAATTCGACTCTGGTCCAACGGCACGGTGCATGAAGTCGAGGGCCTCGGTTACCAATCGCCGAAGGCCATCCCCGCCGATGAACTGTCGGCCGGCGAAGTCGGCTTCCTCTTTGCCACCATCAAGACCGTGTCGGACGCCAAGATCGGCGACACCATCACGGACCACGAAAATCCCGCGAGCGAGCCCTTGCCGGGATTCGAAGAAATCAAGCCGATGGTCTTCGCCGGCCTGTATCCCGTGGAAAGCCACGAGCACGGGCGTTTGCGCGACGCGCTCGAAAAACTGCGCTTGAACGACAGCGCCTTCAACTTCGAACCGGAAAATTCGGTCGCTCTCGGCTTTGGATTCCGCTGTGGTTTCCTCGGCCTGCTGCATCTCGAAATCATTCAGGAGCGCCTGGAACGCGAGTTCGAAATCGATCTCATCACCACCGCGCCCGGCGTGCGTTATCGCGTCACGAGGATGGATGGAACGGTCATCGAAGTCGACAATCCGACCAAGTTCCCCGATCCCACCCTCATCAAACAAATCGAAGAGCCGATCATCGACGCCACCGTCATCACGCGCGAAGACTTCGTCGGCGAGATTCTGAAGCTGCTCGAAGAGAAGCGCGGCAATCAGCAGAAGTTCGAATACATCGGCAGCGGCCGCGTGCTGCTGGCCTACGAGCTGCCCCTGAACGAAATCGTCCTCGATTTCTACGACCGCCTGAAATCAGCCTCGCGCGGTTATGCGTCGCTCGACTACCATCTATCCGGTTACCGCGTCTCGCCGATGGTCAAGCTCGACGTACTCGTCGCCGGCGAACCCGTGGACGCGCTCTCCATCATCGTCCACAAAGAATTCTCCTTCGAGCGCGGCAAAGATCTCATCTCGCGGCTCCGCAAACTGATTCCCCGCCAGATGTTCGAAGTCGCCCTGCAAGCCGCGATCGGGAACAAGGTGATCGCCCGCGAAACCATCTCGGCCATGCGCAAGAACGTCCTCGCGAAATGCTATGGCGGCGACATATCGCGCAAGCGCAAACTTCTCGAGAAACAGAAGGAAGGCAAACGCCGCATGAAGCGCGTCGGCCGTGTCGAGATTCCCCAGGAAGCATTCCTCGCAGTACTCAAAGTCGGTCCCGACAGCGATTAGGCGAGACCCGTGGAGGACCGCTCCCTGCCGGTCACGGCTCGGAACGGAGCGTTCGGTTTGCGCTTAATTCAGGTCCGCGATTTCGGCGCCGAGGATGCGCTGCGAGCGCGTTTCCTGCACGAAAACGACGGCGTGAAGATCCTGGCGCTTCCAATTCGCCGGAAACTTGAGAGTTGGCTTTAAAGCGAACGATGGCTTCTCGCGCGGGTCGATAGTTCCGATCACGCCGAAGCTGCGGACCACAGCGGTGTGCCGTAAACGATGGCCGCCGTTTTCGCCGCGTTGGACATCGGAAGCGAGGTTGTCTTCGGTGATCGCCATGTAAACCTGGATGGGCGCGCCATCCTTCGATCCTCCAACTTTGACGGGCGGTAGGTCTTTGATCTGGACGGCAAGGTCGATCAAATCGTGGTCCTTCCGATTCCGGTAGGGCTGCAGTTGGACCACGGCCTGTGGCTGGTTCGCAGCCTTATGAATCTCCGCCGACGCACGATCGATATCGTCGCCGACGAATTCCGCGCGCCCGTTCACGACCATCTGCGGCGTATAGACGTTGTCCGTTCCAAAAGCGCGGGCGTAATCGTTCTGGCGCGCGCGGAATTGCGGGGATGAAAACGGGTCCACCCAACCGAGGTTGTTCCAGTAATCGACATGCTCGCTGAGCACTATGATGCGGGCATCGGAAACGGGCTGATTCCGTTGTAAACGGGCAAGGACGGCGTCGGCGGGCGGACAGCTCGAGCAGCCCTCGCTGGTAAACAATTCCACGATGACAGGTACGCGGCTATCGGCCGATCCGGCAAAAATCGACCCGGTAAGAAGAACAGCGCTGAGGCAGACACGTAGGAACCACATATTACACACTATGACGCATCCCCCGCCAAAAATGCGGAGGTTTCCCGCAGGAAAAGTTCTATTTGATCGTGATGGACCCAGTGGCCGGCGTTTTCCACTTGTATCAAATTGCAATCGCGGATGGCCGCCAAGCGCGGGTCGCCGAAAGGCAAAGGCGCGAAACTTTCGAGGCCCCAGAAAAATAGAACTGGCGAAGAAATTTGTCCATATATCTCGGCGAGATCTTCCATATGATGGCCATAGGGCGAGATTGGCCGTGCATAGTTGTCGAATTTCCAGGTCATGGAACCGTCCGAATTCCAGTTGGTCCCGTGCAGCGTGAGATGCCGCGCTACTTCGTCGGAGAGATGCGGATTGGCCTCCTTCATGCGGGCGGCCGCGGCATCCAGATTCGGGAAACTACGAGGCGTGCGGCCTTCGGAGTTGCGGACCGCTTCCACCCAATAACGCATGCGCTGCGACGCCGGACCGTAAAGATGGTGCCGGGGCGGGAATCCCAGGCCTTCGATCGATACTGCCTTGCGCACCTTATCCGGATAGAGCCCGGCGTAGTGCAGCACGACGATGCCACCGAGCGAGTGCCCGACGATGCGGATCGGAAAGTCGTTGATAATGTCGAGCAGCGCGGACAAATCGAGGACGTGTTCGGCGACGCTATACATCGCGCCGGGCGCCCAGGCGCTGTTGCCGTGTCCGCGCAGATCGAGAGCGTAGACGTGATATTGCTCACATAAGGAGCGAGCCACCCAATCCCAGGAGCGAGCGTGGTCGAGGCCGCCGTGAACCAGCACGACCGATGGCTTGCCTTCCTGTCCGTAATCCCAAAACTGCAGCTTCAAACGATCCGAATAAAAGAAATGTGAAATAGGTTCCAAATCCGTTCGCCAGTTCCTCTCGTATGTTTCAGTGCGATGCCGTCCAACATTTTGATGCCTTTGCGCGTGCTTTGGAAGCGGCGCGGTTTGGAACGTAGCTGCCGGTGGACCCGCGCCGAACTGTCGATGCATCAAAGCCAGGCGGAGCGCGCGATCCGGCAGTATGCGTATCAATGCTCGCCCTTCTATCGCCGCTTTCACGCCGGCCTGGAATCGCACCCGCTGAGCGAGCTTCCAATTCTCACGAAGGCGACGATGATGGAGCACTTCGACGATTTGGTGACGGACCGTTCCATCCGGTTTCGCGAGGTAGAGGATTTTCTGGGCGACGATTCGGTGCGGCTTTATCGGGGACGGTACGTGGCGCTCGCGACGTCGGGCAGCACGGGACGCCGCGGCGTTTTCCTCTTTAACGAGAAGGAATGGCTGACAGCTGTGGCATCGATCGCGCGGCCGATCGGATGGGCGGGCATTCAGCCAAATCTGTTCCGGCCGTCGCGCACCGCGATGGTGACATCGACGGCAGCCTCGCATTATTCGGCACGGGTTGGATTGTCGGTCTCCAGCCGGCTCATTCCCACGCTGCGCCTGGATGCCGCCGAACCACTGGAATCCATGGTGCGGCGTCTGAATCAGTGGCAGCCCGAGGTCCTGGTGGCGTACCCATCGATTCTGCGGCAACTCGCGGAAGAGCAAGTTCAAGGACGATTGCAGGTTCCGATTCGATATGTCGCGACCAGCGCGGAGGTCCTGACGGCTGAAACACGGAAGCGTGTCGAGAAGGCATGGCCGGCCAAGATTTACGACACGTACGGAGCTACGGAATACGCGCCCATCGCAGCGGAATGCTCTTATGGGCGGAAGCACCTTTTCGAAGACGGCGCCATTATCGAAATTGTGGACGAGCGTGGGCGGGCGGTACCGCCGGGAGTAGCGGGCGATCGCATTCTGCTCACGATATTCAATCGTCGCACGCAGCCGCTGATTCGTTACGAGATCAGCGATATGGTGCGGCCAGTGGCGGGCGAATGCGAGTGTGGACGTCCGTTCCGGTTGATTGAGGCCGTTGAAGGCCGCGTCGAGGACGTGTTGAGTTTTCCGGCCGGCGATGGCACGGGCCAATCGATCTCGATCCATCCGAATGCTTTTCACCGCGTTTTGGAATCGGCGCCGGTGACGGGCTGGCAAGTGGTTCAGGCCGACGACGAACTGCGCGTGAATCTTACCGGGCTCCGCGATGCGGCGTGGCGCGCGCAAATCGAGAGCGCGGTACGGGGTCTTCTGGCACGCGAGGGAGCGGCGCATCTCGAGGTTCGGGTACGCGACGTCGAGCAATTGCAGCGTGGAGCAACCGGGAAGACGCCGCTGATTGTCTCCAATGCAAGAAAGAAATCGGGCGAGGCGGTGACGCCGTGAAATAGATTGTTCGCGGAATTGGCGTTGCACTCATCCCTCCTAATCTGGGTGGTCCGAGACCTGAGCGACACAAGCCGGCACGACTTGCGCCAATTCGACGGCCACGAAGCCGGGCGGCTGGAGACGGCGATGTGGCAATCGTACTACTCGCATGAGCGGTTCAAGATGTATCGCGAGTTGGCCCAACTGCTACGCGAACAGTATCGACTTCCTCTCTGGGGCTCCTACGTTACCGCGTATTATGCGGCACACGCCGCAGTGTTCCAAAGAGGCCGAAGCCGGGCAGAGTACGTGCGCGCTCTGCCCGGCTTACAGGTTTTTTACCGGCAGGTTCGTCAGCATAGCGCGGCGAACTTCGATGCAAACAAGGCCGCGCAGTTGGAACTCGAATGGTGGATCGTGCATCGCGAGCGGGCGCTGCACAAGCCGGAAGATCTGGCGAACTCGCTGGCCGCCTTGCAGTCGGAAATATACCAGCGTCCAGCGAGCGATTTTCTGGAACATGCGACGGCGCGCGCCGCGGCGATGTTGCTGCGGGATCGAAAAGCCGAAAGCGGAACGCCATCCAACGACGACTGGCGAACCATTGCCGGACTGCTCGATCACAGTTGGATGGCGCTTGAGATCGCTGTTGGGCCTTGATCGTCGCCGCAGGCTCATTCGTAGCGTAACGCCACCATGGGGTCGACGCGGGCGGCGCGGCGGGCCGGTATGTAACATGCGATGAGCGCGATGGCCGCTAGAAAAAGCGCGGTGCCGATCAGGATGGCAGGATCGCCGGGCTTTACTTCGTGAAGCAGGCTCGCCATGACGCGTCCCGCGGCGAGCGCGCCCAGGATGCCGGCGGCAAATCCGGCCAGAGCAAGGCGCATGCCGTCGCGAAGGATGGCTGTTAATACCCGGCCGCGCGTTGCGCCGAGTGACATGCGGATCCCGATTTCCCTGGTGCGCTGCGTGACCAGATAAGACAACACTCCGTAGATTCCGATGGCGGCCAGCAAGACGGCAAGGGCGGCGAACGATCCAACGAGAAGACTCAGGAACTCCTGCCCTTGCGCGTGCTCGTTGACGATCCGACCCATGGTGCGGACGGAGAACAACGGCAGGCTGGGATCGAGTTGCACGAGCACTTTTCGAACCTCGGGCGTGAGGTTGGAGGGAGGGAGCGACGTGTGGAGTACAAGATAGAGGCGGGAACTGCCATCGAACGCATTGTAGGCTTCGGGGACCGCTTTGTGCGTGAGCCCCCATTCCTTGACGTCTTTAACGACGCCGATAATCTCGCCCCAGGGTCCGTTGTCGGCGCCTGGAGAGAACATCTGGCCGAGCGGATTTTGATTTGGGAAGAAATCGCGCGCCATGCTCTCATTGATCACGACCGGATACACGATGGCGTTGGTAACGTCAGCCGGCGGGTACGTTCCGCTCCTGTAAAACGGCTGCATCCGGATATCCTGGGCCAGGGACTTCCGAACATCCTCTTCAGTGAAGACGCGCCCGCTCACTAAGGGAACACCCATGGCGTGGAAATAATCCGGCGAGGAAGAATGCACTTCGACGAGTTCTCCGCTCATGCGAGGCGAGACCTGGCCGCGAATCTTTATGTAGTTGTTGCTTCCACCTTCGAGTGGCATGTGATCGGTGAGCGCGGCGGATTCGACCCCGGCGATCTGACGGCTGCGTTCGAGAAGGCTCTGGGCGAAGTTGAATGTCTGCTGCTGGTGCTCGTACGTTTTCTCGGGCAAGTTGATGGCGGCGGTCCAGACTCCGGCGGGACGGACTCCGATGTTCATACTGCGCAGGCGGGCGAAGTCTTCGAGCAGGAGGCCGGCGGAGACCAGAAGGAGCAACGACAACGCCATTTCTGCAACCACCAGTGCATTGCTTGCGAATCGGCGGCGGCGTCCGGGGCTGACGGAACTGCCCGCGCCACCTTTCAATTCTTCGTTTAGATCGGGACGGGAGATTTGAAGGGCGGGTACGAGCCCGAAGAGAACGCCGGTTATGACCGCCAATGCGAAGGTGAATGCCAACACTTCGCCGTTGAGTTGGATAGTGTTGAAGCTCGGCAGTGCAGCGCTCTTTAAAGTGGTGAAGGCTCGCACGAGACCGGATGCGAGTAGCAGTCCGAGAACGCCGCCGAACCCGGATAATAGGATGCTTTCGGTCAAGAGTTGTGAGATGAGTCTCGCGCGGCTGGCGCCTAAGGCGATGCGCAGCGCCATTTCCTTTTGACGAGCAACGGCGCGGGAGAGCAAGAGATTCGCCACGTTGGCGCAGGCGATCAATAGCACGAGTCCGACCGCGGACAGCATCATTATAAGTGAGTCGCGAGAATCGCCAATGAGATCGTCGTGAAGCGAGTTCACCACGGCTCCGACTTTGTAGTTGGAATCGGGATAGCGTTGCTCGAGTCTGGAAGCGATGAGCTTGAGGTCGGCGCGGGCCCGCGGTATGGTGACGCCCGGCTTAAGGCGTCCGATGGCGTTGGCCCAGTGACTTCCGCGCGGGCGGAGGCTCTTCGTGTCCATGTCGAGCGGAATCCAGAGTTGCGCCTGCGACGGGAAACGGAAGTTGGACGGCATGACGCCGACGATGGTGTATTTTTTCGAGTTGAGCTCGATGTTGCGGCCGATGACGGAGGGGTCGCCTCCAAAATGGGCGCGCCAGAGGCTGTCGCTGAGAATGACCTCCTGGTCCTTGCCGGGCTGATCTTTGCCTGACTGATCTTGGCCTGTCGCCCAGGTGCGGCCCAACATCGCGGTGACGCCGAGAAGCGAGAAGAAATTGGCTTCGGTAGGAACTCCGAGGACGTGGTCCGGGTGTCCTTCGCCGCTGAGATTGATGTCGTTGGCCCAGCCGAAGAGCGTCATGTCCTGGAACGTGTTGTTCTGCGCTTTCCAATCGAGAAAGTCGGGGGCGGCGAATGGATAACTGCCTGGGGACGCCTCGGTCTCGTAAAGGCTGACGAGACGGGACGGGTCGCGGTAAGGAAGGGGGCGGAGCAGGATGGTGTCGATGACGCTGAAGATGGCGGTGTTGGCGCCGATGCCGATGGCGAGGGTCAGGGCGGCGACGGCCGTGAAGCCTTTCGACCTGAGCAGGTTTCGAAGGGCGTAGCGGAGGTCTTGCAGGACAGGTGGCATGTGGTGTCTTCTCTCTTAGACAGATACTGGCGGAATCGGTTGGGGTTTCAACAAATCGTGAAGAGTGGGTACACCGAGTTATGCCACTGATTCTGTTAGGCTTGCTGGCGGCGAAGTGTCCGTGCGGAGGCTGGAATCGATGTCTGCCTCCGCAGTGTGTTGTTTGAATTGGTTGGCGTGCATCGTTTTCCGGTTTCAGTATAGGCGGATGGCAAGAGGGTGGGGAGGCCGGGTTTGGAGTGAGGTGGTGTAAGTTGTGGAGATTAAAGGGTTAGATGGGGATAAGATTTTTTTATTTTTTTGTGAACGTGAAAGTTGGGATCGCTAGTGTGTGCGTTCTGTCAGACCTACCAGCCCTTGCTAGTATTGCAAAAGTGCAATATCATGTAATGTGTGGCGTGAATCGTTGAAGTGCTCGACGTTCGCGTTCTCGATGAGATCGAGGCACTTCCGGCTGATATGAGAGCGCGTTTCCGCCGGATCGTGGAACTAATCCAACGCCATGGTTTGGAACGAATGCGCGAGCCCCATGTAAAGCATCTTGAAGGACCGCTGTGGGAAATGCGTATGGCAGGCAAGGATAGAATTGCCCGGGCTATCTATATCACAGCGAGGAATCAACGTGTTGTGGTGGTCCGCGTGTTTATCAAGAAGAAGCAGAAGACACCACGGCGGGAGATTGATCTGGCCCTGGAACGGGCAAAGGGGTAAATCGGTGAGCCGAATTCGTGTCGATGACTTACACAAAAAATGGTTGAAGGACTCTAACTACCGGCGCGAGTACAAAGCGCTGGAAAAAGAATTCTCTCTGGTGTCCGCTCTGATCGAGGCTCGCACACGCGCCGGATTGACGCAGGAACAGGTGGCGCAGCGGATGAAAACGACCCAGGCAGTCATCGCGCGGCTGGAAGGCGGTGGGAGTAAGCCATCCACTCGGACGCTGGAGCGGTATGCGGAAGCGACCGGGTCGCGATTACGGATCACATTCGAGCCGGAAGGCGCATCCCGGTGACAATCAAGTACTCGTTGACAAAGGCCGAGATCGTTCGAGCCTTCTTAGCCGGCCTGGGGCGCTCAAAGTCCCTTGCGATCATCCCGATCTATGTTGTTGGACTTGGTTTGTTAGTGTTGGCGATGCGAGGCGCGAATTCGCGATCCGTAACATTTCGCGATTTCATAGTTGCCATACTTTGGGCGATTGGCGGTGTTCTTTTTATGCATTTGTGGCTATTTATTCGTGGCAAGACGGATGAGAGGACGGTCACCGTGTCGCCAGAAGGTATCTCGACGACAATCGGGCGTCTAAGCGGTAAGGTTCCTTGGAAGAAGGTGAAACTGGTGACAGATACCAGCGAACATGCTGTGATCGAGGGACCCATGCTCAAAGGCGATGGCTGGACCACTACGGGTAACGCCTTCTACATCCCTAATCGAGCCTTTCCTGAAGCGGGTCAACGGGCACAATTTATTTCGCTGATAAACCAATGGCGAAACGCGGGGCCGGTCTCCGATTAATTCTCTGCTCTAACAAACATCATGAGAAATCTGGGGTTGATTGGCGGTCTTGGCCCGGGCGCGACAGTTCACTATTACCGGGAGTTGGCCAAGGCGCAAGCTGGCGAGATGTCGATTGTCCACGCCGATGTGGATCGCGTGCTTGGAGCCGTTGGCCGTGGTGAGCGCGTCTGGTTAGCCGAGTACTTCGCGCGCTTGATCGAGCGGCTTGCGCACGGCGGAGCGGAACTGGCGGCGATCACAGCGGTGACTCCTCATATCTGCATTCGCGAACTCGAGAAGATTTCGACGCTTCCCTTGGTGAACATCATTGAGGTGGTGGAGGCGGAGATTCGCTTGCGCGGATACAAGAGCGTCGCGTTGTTTGGTACGCGGTTCGTGGTGGAGTCACGTATGTTCGGAATGCTTGAGGCAGTGGATGTGGTTGTGCCGGAACAGGTGGATGCGATTCATCAAGCTTATATGCAGGTTGTCGAAGGTGGAAGGGAAGGGCGCAAGATTCTTTCTCAGATCGCACGGGAATTGTCAGTGGATGCTGTGTTACTGGCGGGGACGGATCTGTCGGTGATATTCAATGAGAGCAATGCGGATTTTGTTTGTCTCGATTGCGCCAAGGTGCATATTGAGGCGATTTTGCGAGAGGTTCAAGTTTGACAGGCGGTGAGCCGGACCTACATCTTTGTGGGTCATTTTTGTCTGCCATGAAAAACGGCGATTAGTTCCAAGCGGCCGCGTCGAACACGATAGGGAATGATGTATGGCGTCTCCGGTATTACCAACTCTCGTGTTCCAAGGACTCTGCCCGGGCGACCCATGCCGGGCTGCGTCTGAAGCAGTTCAACGGCGGCGAGAATTCGCCCGGCAACAAGTGCTGCGTTTTGCTTAGAGACTTTTTCGATGTACTCGCGAAGGGAAACAAGGTGCCGAATGGCGCGGCGTGACCAGACAACTTTCATCGCGGAGCTTTGGTTTCACGGGTTTTGCCCCACGATTTCAGCCATTTGGTGGCGTTTTCGTGGCTGACTTCCTGCCCGGATTCCAGATCGGCAATTCCTGCCTGTAGCTCGCCGAACTGCCATTCTTCCGACTCGACATAGGCGGCAATGGCCTCCGCGGCGAGGAACGATTTCGAACGTTTCGAGCGTTTCGAAAGGGCGTCGAGACGCTTCTTGGTGGCAGAGTCGATACGGATCGAAAGCGTTTCTGTCATAAGGTGTGCTCGTCTGTATACAACTTAGCACGATCTTGATCCGACTACTTCACGCCACGCAAAACGAGGAAAACCGCAGCCCGTAGCACACACATATTCCTTGAGTGTCGGCTCAGTTCACATGATCGGCGTGGAAAGTCCGCTGCGATTGTATCAGCTCCCGGTGTTTTCTTAAGCTATGCGCTTGTAACTAAGACCGTTTTCGGTCATTTCTTCCTTTAAGTTGAAAGCGGCAAGATCGCGGTCTTTGGGATCGCGAAAAGGGAACCTGGTCATCTCGGTTTGTAGGTCGCCGGGAGGCGCGAACTGAGCGGCCTCCGCAAAGGCTCTCACCGCATTCATGCCCAGTTTCAACGCGGAGTGATGGAGCTTCGCGAGGGCAACCAGACTATGGCTAGAATCCAGAGCTCCGCCTCCCAGTGCGAGTCCCCGAAGACCTTGTTCAACGAGACTTGGCGACTGTTCCTTAACAGCCATCGCCGCCAACATTTCCGCCATTCGGATCAATGCTTGTTGCTGGCCGCTATTCAATCGCGCCGAGACCTGTTGCGGTGTCTCGATGGGCCGCTGCTGTGTTCCATCGGCCGTTGGATGCGACCAAGGAAGAACCTGTTTGTACCGAAATCCCTCTTCCGTGAATTCTTCGGTCTGAAAGAAAGCCTTCAGATCCCGCTCCTCTGGCGGACGGAGGGGAAACCGGTTTATCGCATCCTTCAAAATTCCTGGGTCGGCGAGGCTGGCGGCGTTTTCAAACGCCTTCTGTGATTCCATGCCCAGTTTGACTGCCGAGTGATGGAGCTTCGCAAGGGCGACGATGCTATCGCGATAATCCTGAGATCCTCCTTCTATCACGAGCGCAACCAGGCCTTGTTGTATGAGTGCCGGAGATTGATTCCTGACCGCGAGCACGGCCATGACAGCGCTATATCCTAGAAAACCATTTCGCGCGCTCACACTCAGTCTTGATGTAATCGCGCGGCGACCGTTATCATCGGCTGTCTCGAACAACTTGACGACTGATGTCATCGCCTCTTCACGCAGAACAGAGTAAGCTCGCTGAGGAGGGTTCTTGAAAAACTCGCGCAGTTCTTCCGTGGTCCGCAGCGGGACTTGATTCTTGACCAACTCGGCCGCGAGGACGTTGAGGCGCTCAATTGGGTCATCCATCTCAAACACCGCCCTTATCGACTGCTTGTCAACCGGGTGACTACTATATAAACTCAAATGATAGTAAACGGCAAGCCGAAAATTCCTGCGAGCCGGAGGTACGTTGGGTACCAATCCTTCATCACGATACGTGCGAGGGGGATTTTCTGGGTGAAGGCGCTGCTCTTTGAGTGACGCCGAGGAGCGTAGGCAGCAAGTTTATCAGGCTTCGCAATACAAAATGTGCAAAAGACGGCAAAGAGCAAGCCTGCACAGATGGCGAACAATATCGGTATGAAGCGGTTGCTCACACTCGGCTTGCGCTATGACATCTTCACGCCTATTACCGAACACCTTGGACAATGCCAACTTCGATTTGAATATAGGGTTATTAGACGGACCGAATCTGCCGCGTGTGCAACATAGCGGTCCCACCGCGGGAGTCAAAACCGACTAAGGCGGCCTTGCGCCCCGTTTCAGTTTCGCGGCCACTCTCGGTCACGAAATGGTTCTACCGTGCCGGTTCTGGCATGACGTCCTGGCAGGGCAACTCGCCTCGGGCGCGGCCATGAAAAATATCGTAACTGATGCGCACATCTGAAAATCGAGATCGGGCGGCGGTGTGACAGAGGCACAATCATACAACCCCGTCCTTGCACCGTATAAGCGTGCTCGACTCTCGAGAAGTAGGTCATCCCTTTGATAAGACCAACTACAGTTTACGCTACGCTCCCTCCCTACAGTCGGACCGAGAATACGCCGAGCGTCGACTATAGAACTTCACCTATCTGTCAGAAAGTGATAAGCCGGAAATAGGCCTTGCGGTGCGAAGCGGGCGTCCGCGGAACTAGTTGAGACGTGCCGGGCCTCCGGCTGGCCGCCAGTTACGTTACGATAAGCCTTCCACGGTGACCTATGAACGACGTTTCACGGCGCACTTTTTCGGGTATTCTGCTTTCGGCATCGGCGCTCGCGGCGCAGGATCGCCCACAGGCCGGTGATTCCGCGGTTGCGGATTTGCCGCCCTGGAGTCCAGCTCCTCCCGGCGGCGATGCGTTCATTTTTCCCGGTCCGCCTTCGCCGCGAACGCGGTGGAATGTCCCCGGACCTCCACGCAAGTACTTTTCCGAATGGCTCCCGCCCTTATTCGAGCGGACCATCGAGATCGAGGAATGGAGCGGCAATCAGCCTCCGCTCCGGTGGATCTTCACCGGGCCACACGGCGGGTTCACCGTGGAGGCCGGCGCCGGAAAGGCGCGGCTGGTGGTGCGCTACTACGATTCGCCGGGCTTGAGCAAGGTCCCGCCCGCCGCGGCAAAACCCGGAAGACATCCCGAAGGCCTGTTTGAAGAATCGAGCGTCAGCTTTCGAGGCGATCTGAGGGCGATTACCGTGGTAGCGGATCACCGGCTGACACTGCGGGTCT
Source organism: Bryobacteraceae bacterium (assembly GCA_049514735.1). Lineage (GTDB taxonomy): Bacteria > Acidobacteriota > Terriglobia > Bryobacterales > Bryobacteraceae > JAICMB01. Next base: position 5,955 of record JBEKUT010000148.1, on the reverse strand, counting down.
TGTTGAATGGGAAGGAGGCGCTTTCTTCGCGGGCGGTGTTGGACGTGAACCGCCATCAACTCGCGGCGGACTCGGAGCAGGGCGCCGTGCGGGGGAGGCTTTTGCCAGCGGTGGCGCAGCCGGCGAGCGTGACTGTCAATGAACGCGCCCGGTTTCAGGAGATGTTGGGGTGGGGCGGCACAACGACGCCCCCGGCGTTCGCTGAACTCAGTCCCGAAGGTGCGCGTGCGTGGTGGCGCGCGATTGCGGAGTACAATCTGCTGCTGCATCGCGAGTATCCGACGGGTGCGCTTTTGAATCGCGAGATGACCAACTGGGATCGCGCCTCGGACGCCTCACCGCACTATTACGGCGATAATTTCCCGAACTGCGAGACTAGCAACTTCGATTACATGAAGCGCATCCGGCGGCTTGGAGGAAAGGTCATTTTCGAGTTTTGGGAACTGCCGCCGTGGGCCAAAGTTCGCGACTCCGACGGGAAGCTCACGCAGGCGCCGGAGATCGGCGCTTACGTGGAGGCGATGGTGAATTACTGCCGGGTCTCGCGGGAAAAGACAGGCGCGGCGCCGGAGATTGTCGGGATTCAGAATGAGGTGGAGCAGACACCGGAGACGTGGCGCAGTATGTCGCTGGCGTTGCGGCGCGGATTGGATGACGCGGGCTTCGCCTCGACGAAAATCCATATGCACAATCCGCCAACGTGCCAACGGGGCGTGGCGGCAGCGAAGGCGTTTCACGAGGATGCGGCGGTGTGGAAGACGATCGATTACGCGGCCTCGAATATGTACGATTACCAAAGTTACTTCCACGATCCCGACGGCTTCGATGCCTCGCTGTCGCAGTTGCGCGACGTCAGCGGCGATAAACCGTTCCTGGCCGTGGAGCTGTGTGTGAATAACGGCGACTTTCAGAGCCCGGCGTACCGGGTCGCCTTCGCCATGGGGCAGCTCTATCACAAGGTCCTGACGGAGCTGAATGCCGGCGGCGCGATGTACTGCTGGACGCTCTTGAACGTGGTGCAGCCATCCTACGGGTGGACGCGGACGCTCTTCGTGCCCGACCCGGAACATGGATTCAGGCCGGCGGCGTCCAGTCATCAGTTGCGCGTTTTCGGAGCGTTCTCGCGGCGGGTGCGCGCCGGAATGTGGCGCGTCCAGGCAACGAGTAGCAATCCGGATATTCTCGTGACGGCGTTTCAAGGCCCGGCGGGGAAACGAACGCTCATTCTGCTGAATCGCTCGGTGCAAGAGCAGAAGGTTGCTCTAGGCTGGCCTGGCGACGCCTTTGCATACATCGAAACGGTAGACGCCCAGCACGAGAATGTCGTCATGTCGTGGAACGGTGGAGCAGAAGTATCCGTAGGACCGGGAGCGATCGTGACGTTGACCAACGTGGACCTCGGGAACGTCCCCGAGGATTTCGAAAGGGCCTGACGCCCCATCCGGCGTGGAAGCTATTACAGGCCCTGAACGCCGGCTACGTTACGTGCAGAGTAAGCTAGCGCCCGCGCAACAATATCCCTGGAACGAACGCGTGATGGCCGAGTGTTACGGGCCCAATGCCGCCACGTTGATACACGATGCGGACAAAACAATTCTCAAAATCGTGAACGATTACAGCGCAAGGATGAGGTGATGAAGGACCAACCGGAGGGTGTCGTATTCGTCGGCGAGACCTGGGTTTGCTCGCCAAGAGTGACCCACCAGTTGCGGATCGCCCTCTGAGCGGGAAGCAGGCTGTTTGAGGAGCTTATCGGCTCCGGATGATTGTGCTTATGTTTCCCGAACTCGCCGGCGAGTTGCGGCGGTTTCCCGCCGTGATTGGAGAAGATCGTTGAACGGGCCAACATCCAAGACTTTCGCTTTCACGATCTGCGCCACACGTCCGCATCGTGGAATGCCGATTGACTATGTTCGCGTATAGTTCGCTCGATTGGCTGCGGCTAACCGCTTTAGAATGTGGTGGCCAGGGACGGAATCGAACCGCCGACGCCAGCCTTTTCAGGGCTGCGCTCTACCAGCTGAGCTACCTGGCCGGACGAAAATTCATTTTACCATTCCCAGTCATGTTAAAACTGGACGGCCCGGGCGAAGGTGACTAACGGGTTCGCGAGCAACTCCGCAAACACGGTCTCCGGGACCGGCTGATCCGTTTCGATAACTGAAACTGCTTCGCCGCCGGCGCCGTGGCGGCCCAAAGAGAATGTCGCGACGTTGATCCCGTTCCTTCCCATGACACCGCCAATGAATCCGAGCACGCCGGGCACATCGTCGTGCTTCAGAAAAATCACGTTGCCGTCGAGCGGCGCCTCGCAATGGATGCCATCCACCTGAATCAGCCGCGGGCATTCGAGAACCACCGCGCCCTCCACCCAAGTGGCGCCCTGATCGGTCTCGATATCGAGGCGGACCGAATCCATGTGCGTGGAGCGCTTCTCGTGCTGCTCGGCAAAATTCAAGCCGCGGTCGCCGGCAATCTGCACTGAATTTACGGTGTTGGCCTTTTTCTCAAGCGAGCGGTTCAAAACGCCAGCGAGCCCGGCATTTCGAATCAACGCGGTGTTCTGTTCGGCGACAGCGCCGTAATAGGTTAAACGGACGGCTTTCGGATTGCCGCTCGAGATAGAGGACGCGAAAGCTCCCAGGCGTTCCGCCAAAGTGATGTATGGCCCAATCTTCTTGAACTGTTCGGGAGTTAGAGGTTGGACATTGACCGTATTTTGAGCGACGCCGTTCTGGAAATACTCCACGATCTGTTCCGCGATACGGATGCCCACAATCTCCCGCGCCTCCTCCGTCGAGCCGCCGATGTGCGGCGTCGCGAGGAAGTTATCCATCGCGATCAAGGGATTATTTATATCCGGCGGCTCGGTTTCGAAAACATCGAGCGCCGCGCCGGCAACTTTGCCGGACAGCATCGCTGCGGCCAGAGCCGCTTCGTCGATCAACTCGCCGCGGGCGCAATTCACGATTCGAACACCGGGCTTCATTTGCTCGAACGCGGCGACAGAAAGCATCCGGTTCGATTGCGGAGTCAGCGCGGTGTGCAGCGTGATGTAATCGCTCTGCCCGTAAAGAGAGGGCAGATCGACCAGTTCGACATCGGAATTCCTGGCGCTCTCCGTACTCACAAACGGATCGTAAGCGATGACGCGCATGTGAAACGCGTGGGCCCGGCGCGCCACCTGGCGTCCGACACTGCCGAGGCCGATAATCCCGAGCACCTTGCTCCGCAACTCGGTTCCGACAAATTTTTTCTTCTCCCAGCGCCCCGCCTTGGTGGAGTCACTGGCCTGCGGAATCGATCGTGCGAGCGACAACAGCAGCGCCATAGAATGTTCCGCCACCGATACGGCATTGCCGCCTGGAGTGGTCATCACCAGGACTCCGGCCGCGGTGGCCGCATCGACATCGATGTTCTCGACACCGACTCCGGCTCTGCCGATAATTTTCAATTTGGGAGCCTGCGCCAAAACAGCGCGGCTCACTCGAATGGCGCTGCGGACTATCAGCGCGTCGCAAGCGCCGAGATGCTGCGTATATTCTTTGGGATTCGATTCTATTACTTCCCAGCCGGACCGCTCGCGCAAGAGCTTCACTCCGGCTGAGGCCAGAGGTTCAGCAATCAATATCTTCATTACTTAAACGGGAACCGCCTCCTTGGCGAGCGCCTTGCCAGCATAAACATGCTGGGCCGCGGCAACTCCCGATCCGAACTTCACGGGAATGCCTTGGGCGGCAAGAATAATTTCAAGCTGAGCGATGAGAGAAAAAAGATCGGGGAAATCGAAGTAACCGAGATGCGCGATGCGGAACATTCGGCCCTTCATGGAACCCTGACCGTTGGTGACGATGGAATCGAAGCGGGTGCGAAACTCTTTGACGATTACTCCGGAGTCCATGCCAACCGGCGGGCGCACAGCGGTCACCGAAGCTGCCGGATATTTTGGCGCGAACAGCTCTAAGCCGAGTTCTTGAACGGCGGCGCGCGTCGCGGCCGCAAGCAACTGCGCGTTTTCGACGAGATTCGCCATGCCGATCTGCTGGATGTATTTGAGAGCCTCGGCGAGCGCCAGTATCAGCGAAGTGGCCGGCGTCCAACTGGTTTCCCCGGCCAACGCGTTCTTCAGTTCCTTCCTCAGGTTGAAGTAGTAGCGCGGAAGCCTGGCTGTATCGTTAAACGCCCAAGCCTTCGAACTGAGCGCAATGAAGGCCATGCCGGGAGGAATCATGAAGGCCTTTTGAGAGCCTCCGATGACAACGTCGAGTCCCCAGCCATCGATGTCGAGCGTCTCCGTTCCCAAACCGGTGATGGCGTCGAGCACGAAAATCGCTTCGGTCTTGCGGATTGCCGCGGCCATAGAGCGCACGTCATGCGCGGCTCCCGTGGATGTCTCGGACACCTGGACGAAAACGCCGCGCACATCTGAGTTCCGGTGGAGAGCTTCCTCCACGCGGGAAGGAGAGACGGTGTCGCCGTATTCGGCCTGAAGCACGATCGCATCCAGGCCATAGGCCTTCACGATTTCAACCCAGCGTTCGCCAAACTTGCCGGCGGAACAAACCAACACTCGATCGCCAGGAGAAAACAGATTCGTGACGGCTGCCTCCATCGCGCCGGTGCCGGATGCAACGAGCGGAAGGACGTCATTCGAGGTACCGAAAACGTCCTTCAAGCCGGCCAAAACCGCACGATAAATGTCGCCGAAATCCTGCGTCCGATGATGGATTTCCGAGCCCATCATGGCGTAGAGCGCCTTCGGATAGATGGGCGTCGGACCGGGAGTAAGGAGCCGCTGTTTCTTTACGTGCATGCAGGAGGTACTGCGTTTAGCGTACTGCGTCATGCAGGCGCGGCGCAACGCGGGTTACGGCCGGCGCTCCTCGTGGCGTTCGTCGCGATGTTCGCGAACCTCATGGCGTTCCACGCGCGGCCCCTCGGGACGGCGATAGGGCTGAGCGTAAGGATGCGCGTATTGCGCGCGATTCACCCAGGTCCGCTGCCAGGGGCGATTATCGATGAGGATGTCGTGCGTGCGCCAGCCAAAGGCGCTGCGGCCCCAGCCCCAAGGCGCGAACGCAGCTCCGAGGTAGATGCGAGGACCGAACGTGATAGCGCCGCCGATGAAGAATCCTGCGCGCGGGGCCGCGAATACTACGTACGGATTGTATCGCGGAACCAGGATGTAGCCTGGGTCGACGGGATTGATCACGATTGCGCCAGGCCCTTCCACCACAACGTTCTCTTGAGGGTTGCTGCGGAGATAGCCGTAATTGTAAGCTTGTTGGCGCTCATGCTGGACGGAATCCATCACGTCGGGACGCTGACTCAGCACAGCGTTGCCGAGGGCCTGCGTCCAGCCGGGATCTCGGGCCATCATGTCCAGAACGGACGGAAACGGCAGCAGGGCGATGACGCTGGGATCCCAGGGAAGCCGGTCGTCGGAGATCGCTCTTGCCAACTGATCGCCAGTCAAATAGGAGTGCTGGTTGGCCCAGCCGGCGGCATCCGGGATGTCGTTCCAATATGTGGATGCGGTCAGAATCTGCGCCAGTAACGGATCGGGATAGAGCGCGATTCGTTGCACCAGTTGATCGAGTTGCGGCGGCGCGAGCATCGGGCTTTGCTGCTGCGGAGGGTACTGAGAGCTCGGGTATTGACCCGGATATGGCTGTTGCTGTGCCGGATATGATTGCGGAGGCGGATACGATTGCGGCGGCGGAGCCGTTTGCGAAGGATACTGAGCCAACAACGGCAACGACAACGCGGCGATACCAATTAAAATGTGACCTTTTAGCATATGTCTCCCATCACGATGGACGCACGGCGTCGCTGCGAGTTGCTTAAGCTTCATTAAGCCTCCTTGGCGATTAGGGCCGGTGATGAATCGTATTTTAATGAGGATAGAACATTCTTCTTGAACTCTGTTTGGGACACGGCAGGACTTATTTGTTC
>JBEKUT010000147.1:0-14927 GCA_049514735.1 Bryobacteraceae bacterium | reverse complement strand
TTGCGTTTCCGGGCCACCGGAGTGATGAATCGTCATGCGCGGAGCCCGCGCAGAAAAGGATGACCAGAAACACCATGACGAACACAGAAACCACCGACAAAGCCGCCGCCGTTGCGGAACAGGGCGCGACTGTCGCGCCGGAGAAGGCTCCCTCGAAGAAAGCCACCAGCCAGAAGAAGGCCGCGCCCAAGGGCAAGAAAAACGCCAAGGGCGGCAACGCCAAAGCCGCAGCCAAAAAGGCCGTAGCGCCAAAGAAGGAAGCCAAGGCCAGCAAGAAAGCCAAACCCGCCCCGGCCAAGAAGGAGAGCGGCAAAGGCGAGCGCTCTAACAAAAAGGCCGAGGTCATCGCGATGATGAAGCGCGCGAAAGGCGTCACACTCGCAGAGATCGCCGAATTCACTGGATGGCAGAAACATACCATTCGGGGCTTCGTATCCATCCTCGGCAGCAAGGGCGGCGAGAAGATCGAGTCCTCGAAGAACGAAGCCGGAGACCGCGTATACCGCATTGCCAAGTAGAGACCGCCAAACTTCCCTCACAACAATCCGCCGCCTGGGTTAACGATCCGGCGGCGGTTCTGCTTTGAACTCCCGCCATCAGCGCCGTTTGCGTTCAAGCTCCGCCCTTGCGGCGTTCCTCCGCTATTGCTTCGAACGTCCGCCCGTCGCCCTCCAGCTTGGCCTGCTTCCCGGCGAGTGTTTGCCAGCGTTGGACGATGACGTCGGCGTACTTCCCATCGAGCTCCAGTCCGTAGCAGACCCGCTCGGTCAGTTCAGCCGCGGCGAGCGTGGTGCCACTGCCGAGGAACGGCTCGTAAACCAGTTCCCCTCGCTTGGTATGGTTCAGGATCGGCCGCCGCATCAGTTCCACCGGCTTCTGCGTGGGATGGTCGTATTTCTCATCACCCGAGCCGCCCATGATAAATTTCGGTGACGGCGAATCCCAGATCGTCGAGTTCTCTCCTGCCTTCCCGAACCACGGGGCGTTCTTCTTACGGAGGTACCAACAAGGCTCGTGTTGATACCAATAATGGGTCCGTGTTAGAACCGTGCGGCCCTTGTTCCAGATGATCTGCTGCGGATAGAGGAAGCCGATCCGAAGCAGGCCGTTCAGCACTTCGCGCGTGAAGATGGACGCATGCCAGACGTAAACGATTTGCAGGCTGGGCACCAACTCGAACGCTTCCGACCAATCAGCCCGTGTGTCCCCGGAGATGGTCGTTTCGGTGTGGCCCTCCGTGCGATGTTTCATGTAGCTCGCTTCGGCGGGCCCGCATCCATTCAGACCGGCACGGTCACGCCACTCGGAGTCGAGCTCGATTCCGTACGGCGGATCGGTCACCATCAAGTGTGGCCGTCGCTCGCCGAGTAGCTTGGCCACTGCCTCGGGGCTGGTCGCATCCGCGCACAGAACACGATGTTGGTTGCGGCGTTCGCCACAGACCCACAGGTCGCCGGGCCGGGACACAGCGTTCTCCGGCAGCGGAGGAGCCGCGTTAGCTCTCTCGTCGTCTTCCGGATCGGCGAGGAGATCATCCAGTTCCTTGTCGCTAAAGCCAATCAGGTCGAGGTCGAAGTCGTTTTCTTTGAGCGACTCTAGTTCGACGCGCAACAGCTCCAGATTCCAACCGGCATTCAATGCCAACTGGTTGTCGGCGATGACGTACGCCCTACGTTGTGTCTCGCTCAGGTGGTCCAGTACGACGACTGGCACTTCCGGGAGTCGCAACTTCCGCGCGGCGAGCAGACGGCCATGCCCGGCTAGAATGCCAGCGTCGGAAGCAACCAATATCGGAGCAGTGAATCCGAACTCGACAATCGATGCCGCGATTTGTGCGACCTGCTCTTCGCTATGCGTCCTGGGGTTCTTTGCATAGGGCACGAGGCGGTCAATAGGCCAGAGTTCGATACGCCGCGCCATCGCAGGCGTAATGGAAACGGATTTTTGGAGCACTTGGTTCACTTTCGACTCCTCGACTTGGCCCTTCATTGGCCGCGTGTTGGCGCACAGTTGGCCCACGTTGCGTCGTGGCGCGGCGGGACGGCCTGTCCTACCAGACTGGCGGGCGGCGCAACGGGCGCGCCCTTGGGGTGACCACTGACCACCTACTGTCCACCTCTTTTTTCAGCTATCGCTAGCAAAACGGGGCTATACTTCAACGCGCCGAAGTTATTGATTTAGAGGTACCTATGCCTCTAGCAGGCAGCCGTTTTCCAACGCGAACAAATGCTCCGCGAACGCGAGCGACGTACCGCGCGCCGATCTGCTGCCGTTGTCTTTTCACCTGACCGTACACCCCGCTACGACATGGAGGAAGGCATCACGCATCTTCGGCGGCGCATAAGTGTTCCCATCGTGGCTGCCGTCGAGGTGCTTCAGTTCCCAAGCCTCTCCGTGATGTAGTCCCTCTTTGAAGCTATATCGCGTACCCGCCACGGAGTTGGCAGACATTGGCCTCGGGTCGCCGGGACGCTGGAAGAGGATCGCCCGCACGATGTGACCCTTGCGATGATGGACCACCCGCGCCACGAGTCCGACCGATTGAAGCCGCGCGAACCGCTTCTCTGACGCCCAGGCGTAGAGGCTGCCGTCGGTATTGTAAACGGGAATCAACGCATTCATAGTTGCGGACACACTTGGAGAAGGAGAAGAAGCTGCGAGAAGGGATTAACGAGCGTCCCGACGCTCGAAGGACTTACGGACGCTTCTGAGAGCGTCAACACCTTCGTAGCATTATCGGATTTCAGTCGTCAACAGAGAACTGCGGGCGATGCGGTCTGTCGGGTTCGTTGTTGGGTAGCATGTCGGGAATTCGCATGTACCCGACATCATACGGCCTAGCTGAATCAATGACTTGAACGCAAATTGTCGGGAATGTCGGGTCTTACAAGGGAGAGAGCCAAGGGTGAATTGGAAACCTTCGCAGGGAGAGCAAGGAAAACGACCTCTCGGAGACATTTGGACACGTCAGTGCCTGCGGGCGCGAAAGCGACCGACTGCCTCGACGTGCCGCGTTTTGGACTCCAGGTTGGACTCCAAGGTCGAGGTCCAGAAACATTGGGGAATGTAAGTGTTTGAAACGTTTGGTCGGGCCGCCGGGATTTGAACCCGGGACCTCTTGCACCCCAAGCAAGCGCGCTAGCCAGGCTGCGCCACGGCCCGATAAGTCCCTATCATATCAGACCCCCAAAAAACTTTCTGCGCACCACCTTCATGTGCTGCTATCATCGAGGCTGGGATGGCGCTGGTTCCCCCATACATTGAGTCGCTGCGGCCTTATGAGGCCGGGCGAAGTATTGAGGAAGTCCAGCGCGAATTCGGACTCGCCCGCGTCACCAAACTCTGTTCCAATGAAAACCCCCTCGGCCCCTCACCTCTCGCCATCCAGGCCATCTCCGGCGTTCTCGCAAACATCAATATTTATCCCAACGGCGGCCTCGACCTGCGCAAGGTTCTCGCCCGCGAGTTCGATCTCAAAGTAGAAAACGTCATCTCGGGAAGCGGTTCGGAGGGCATCATGTCCAACATCATCCGAACCTTCCTCTGCGATGACGACGAAGTGCTGACCACGGACGGCGCCTTCATCGGATTTCAGGTGCTCGCCAAATCGCGCGGAGTTCGCTATCGCACCGTCCCTTACCTCGACTGGCATTACGATCTGAAGGCGCTCGCCCGCGCTGTGAATGACCGCACCAAGGTCATTTATCTTGCGAACCCCAACAATCCCACCGGAACAATCTTCACGAAACACGAGTTCGACGAGTTCTACCATCACGTGCCCGAGCGCGTCCTGATAATTCTCGATGAAGCCTACTTCGAGTACGCCAAGGACAACCCGCGCTATCCCGATTCGATGCAGTACCGCTACGACAATGTCATTACGCTCCGAACATTTTCGAAGATTTACGGGCTCGCCGGAGTCCGCATCGGATATGGATTCGCGCACGAAGCACTCATCGCCAACCTGCTCAAGGTGAAACTGCCATTCGAGCCCAGCACGCTGGCGCAGGCCGCCGGAATCGCGGCGCTCTCGGATAAAGAGTTCCGGCACCGCTCGCTCGAGCTGAACGCCCGCGGGATAAGATTCCTCACCGCATCGTTGCGTGAAATGGGATTCGTAGTTGTTCCATCGGAGGCAAACTTCATCATGATCCCGCTTGCCAGCGAAGAGCAGGCAACCCGCCTGACACGCGACCTGATGGCGCAAGGGATCGTCGTCCGGCCGCTCAAGAACTGGGGTCTGCCCGGATGCATCCGCATCTCGACCGGCACGGATGATGATAACCAACGCGCCATCGCAGCCGTCCAAAAACTGACCGCAGTAACGCAAAGTCGATAGAGGTATTCGAAAATGCAAGTTACCGAAAGACCTGTGGATCGTCCGACCCAGGAGGATTTTCTCCCGCTCAAGGGAACAGATTACGTCGAGTTTTACGTCGGCAATGCCAAACAGGCGGCGTATTATTACCGCGCTGCTTTCGGCATGAAGCTGGTGGCGTATCGTGGACCGGAGACCGGAACCCGCGACCGCGCTTCCTACGTCCTCCAGCAGGACAAGATTCGCTTCGTTCTGACCACTCCTCTCCGGTCCGACGATCCCATCGCGGAACATATTCACCGGCACGGCGACGGTGTTCACGAGATCGCGCTGTGGGTGGACGACGCGGAATCGGCCTATCGCGAAACCACGCTGCGCGGCGCGCGAGGATTCCAACAACCCACGCGAATGCATGATCGCGACGGCGAGGTTTGCATCTCTTCCATCGCCGCGTATGGCGAGACCCTGCACAGCTTCGTCGAGCGCCGCAGCTACCGTGGACCTTTCCTGCCCGGCTTCGTCGCCACGCCGGACGACACCGTCTCGCGGCCGGTCGGCTTGAAATACATCGACCACATGGTGGCCAACGTCGGCTGGGGCGAGATGAACCGCTGGGTCGGTTTCTATCGCGATGTTATGGGATTCCGCCTCTACCAACACTTCGACGACAAAGACATCAGCACCGAATATTCTGCGCTCATGTCGAAGGTGATGGCCAACGGCAACGATCGCGTCAAGTTCCCCATCAACGAACCTGCCGAGGGACGCAAGAAATCGCAGATCGAAGAGTATCTCGATTATTACCGCGGCCCCGGCGTACAGCACATCGCGATGGCCACGGACAATATCATCGCAACCGTTTCGAAACTTCGGGCGCAGGGCGTCGAGTTCTTGCGCGTTCCCAACACCTACTACGCGGACCTGGAACAACGCTGCGGCAAGATCGACGAGCCGGTGGACCAGCTTGCCGATCTCGGCGTGCTGGTGGACCGCGACGACGAGGGCTACATGCTGCAGATCTTCACGAAGCCCGTCGAAGACCGGCCGACATTGTTCTATGAGATCATCCAGCGCAAGGGCAGCCGCAGTTTCGGTAAAGGAAATTTCAAAGCGCTTTTTGAATCCATCGAACGCGAGCAGGCGCTACGCGGTAATCTCTAAGAACGCATGAAGCTCTGCACTTTTGAGGTGCGGACCCATCTCGGACGCCACCAACGCCTCGGCGCGATAACGTCGGCTGGCATCGTCGATCTCAACTTCGCCTGCGCGGCGCTCACTGGCAGCTACAAACAGGCCGATGTCCTCGTCCCGCCGTCAATGCGTGAGTTCCTCGAGTATGGCTCCATGGCCGCGGCCCGTTCGGCGCTCACAGAGCGGGTCGCCGATCATGGATCAAACGACGAGACCATCCTTTATATACCCGAGCAGGTTCGCCTGCTCGCGCCCATCCCCAATCCCGCCTCCCTCCGCGATTTCTTCGCGTTTGAGGCCCACGTCAAGACCGGCTTCGAGAAGCGTGGCGAGCCCATGCCGAAGGAGTGGTACGAGATCCCTGTCTACTATAAAGGCGGCCATCACAACATCATCGGAACAGACGCCGATGTCCTCTGGCCGTCCTTTACGGAAAAGTTCGATTATGAATTGGAGCTTGCGGCAGTCATCGGCAAGAAGGGCTCCAACATCAAAGCCGAAGATGCGCGCGATTACATCGCCGGTTTCACCGTCATGAACGATTTCAGCGCCCGCGATATTCAGCGCAAAGAAATGAGCGTGCGCCTCGGACCGGCGAAGGGAAAGGACTGGGCCACGGGACTCGGCCCCTGCCTCGTGACCACCGACGAGATTGGCGATCCCTATAAACTCGAAATGACGGCGCGCGTGAACGGCGAAGTCTGGTCCCGCGGTAACTCCTCCACGATTTACTGGAGGTTCGAACAGATGATCGAGTTTCTCACCGAAGACGACACCATCTACCCCGGCGACGTCATCGGATCGGGCACCGTCGGAACCGGCTGTGGACTCGAACTCGATCGCTGGGTGCAGCCCGGCGACGTTATCGAACTCGAGATCGAAAACATCGGCGTGCTGCGGAACCGGGTCGTTAAGCGACCGCTCGATTCCGAGCCGTGACCGGCAGTCTGTGAAACAATCTCGGCATTCGTCACGCTCGCTGACGCGCGCGGCTCAGTAACGCTCTGAAAAAGTTGGACAGAGTTGCAGCGCCGGCTGGTAGTGCCCATGGGCCTGCGGCCCACCCGTGGCGATGAAGCATCTCGACCGTAACCGAGCCGTGACCGGCAGGGAGCGGTTGGCCCATTTAGACATGCTCTTCAGGGGAGCAGCGGTCACTTGCTACAAAGCGATCCGAAAGTCACGCCGCATCGCCTGAAGACTAGCGACTTAGTCGCGATCCCGGTAAATGATCTCGCGGCTAAAGACAGAGGACGGTAAATTCATCAGCCCCCACCCATCTTAGCCAGAGTGTAAGAACCTCTCTCTCTTGGGCACAATTATGCCACCGTCAGTTATTGTGTAATGAGTACATAGGCATGGTGCAGCGCTCCATCATAATCTGTCTGCTCGCTACTGCGGCGCTCTTTGCGCAGCGCGCCCATGTCCCCGGCGATACCGAAGGCTTCCTGGATAGCGGCATCGACGCGTATCGTAGCGGTGACTTTCGAAAAGCCATCGAAGCATTCCAGGTCGCGATCGATTTCGATCCTAACGATGTAAGAGCGCACCTCTACCTGGCATCCGCCAACATGGTCCTCTACGTTCCCGGGTCGGCGTCCGAGGGAAACCGGGCGCACGCTGACACCGCTAGAACGGAGTTCAAACGCGTCCTCGAGCTAAACCCCGGCAACCCGAACGCCCTGATGTCCCTCGGGACCTTGAGCCTCCGCGAAGCCGGAGACACGGACCACCCCGACCTTGCTAAACTCGATGACGCCCATTCCTGGTTTCAAAAGGTCTTGGACGGCGAACCGGAAAACAAGAATGCGCTTTATACCATCGCCGTGATCGATTGGCGCAAAGTGAATCCGAGTCTGCCGCCGGGACAGCCCGGTCCTCTGACCGACGCGGCATTGCGCCATTCTCTACAAGCGCAATACGGACCAATGGTCGAAGAGGGCATCGCGGATCTCAAGAAGGCGCTCGCACTCGATCCGGCTTTCGACAGCGCCATGTCTTATCTGAATCTCCTGCTTCGCGGCCGCGCCGCACTTGCCGAATCGCAGACCCAATATCAAGAGGACATCGAGGAAGCCGGCCAGTGGGTGCAGAAGATGGCCGATATGAGAACGGCGCGAACGCAAGCTGGAGCGATGCGGCCCGCGAAAAGATCGGTCGGCGCCGCTGCCGCGCAGCCGCTCACCAAGGTAGATCCTGCATATCCACCGCTGGCGCGCCAAGCCAAGATACAGGGGACCGTGCGCTTCAGAGCAACCATCGGCAAGGATGGAAGCGTCGTCAATTTGGAACTGATTAGCGGCCATCCGTTATTAGTCGCCGCTGCCAAGGCCGCCGCGAAACAGTGGACCTACAAGCCCACCTTATTGAACGGCCAGCCTGTCGAAGTCGTCACGTCCATCGATGTGAACTTCTCACTCAACAAGTGAGTAAAGCGCCATGCGAGACAATATCGATAATGAACAAGGTCTTTCACTTCGACGCTCCCCGCGAAAGATACGACTGCGACGCCGCCATCGTCTGGTGCTTTGACAACCGCTTCCAACTGGGATTTACGAAGTTTCTCAAGCGCCTCGGCATCATCTATTCCGATCCGATCAAGATTGCCGGCGGCGCGAAATGCCTGGCGTCGCCCGATCGGGAAACCGACCGTGAATTCGTGCTGCAACAGATTCGTACCTCCATCCGTCTTCACGGAACCAAGCTGGTCATATTGATGGTTCACTCCGATTGCGGAGCCTACGGAGGGCTGGCCGGCTTCGGAGGCAATGCTCTCGTTGAAGCGCAACACCACGAAGAGGAACTGCGGCGCGCCGCGGAATGCGTGCGCAATGCCATACCCGGTATCGATGTACAAGGCTATTTCGCCGACTTCGAGGGCATCTGGGCCGTCGAACTCACGCCCCAAGTAGGGCAGGTCATCGTTTCGTGACCTGCCAGCTTACCGCGTCGAGGGCAGGTCATCGTTTCGTGACCTGCCTGCTTACCAGACGATGATGTGCGAAGTGAGACACCACTTCCCGAAAATGGACAGCCGCGCTTGAACCGCGCTGAGAACCATCAACGCCTTACCAGTGGCTCGTCCCATGCATAGCTAACTCAAATGCGTTTTCTGCGCCGCTCACCCGGATTCTCGCTCACTATAATTTTGACGGTAGCCGCCGCGGTCGGAATGGCGACCTCGGTATTCAGCGTTCTCAACGCCGTCCTGTTGCGGCCGCTTCCCTACAAGGACCCCGCGCGTTTGGCGTCCATCTGGTCCGCCTCGAAAAGCGCGAACCGCGACCCCGTCTCTTTCGACGATTTTGAAGACTGGCGGCGCAACAGCAAGACGCTCGAAAGCGCCGCCATGTACTCGTCCTATTACCAGCCGGTCCTTTCCGGCGGTGGCGCCGCGGAACGCCTCACCGGCCTGCGCGTATCGCACCAATATTTCGCCGTCATGTCGGCCCGACCCTGGCTTGGCCGCTTCTTCCTTCCTGAAGAAGATCGCGAAGGTCCTGACAACGTGGTGGTGCTCTCCTACGATCTTTGGCGCAACAGATTCCACGCCGATCCCGCCGTGGTGGGACGTTCCATTCTTCTGAACTCGCGCCCGCACACAATTGTCGGAGTCGCCGGACCGGATCTCTTACCCTTGCCGGCAAGTCTCGCCGGCGATCCCGCGCAGATCTATCGGCCCGTCGGCGAACCTTTCGGCCCGGGCTCGCGCGATGGACGCCATCTCGAAACCATCGTGCGCCTTCGCGGCGGCGTTTCCATCGGCGCGGCGCAAGCGGAGTTAAACGTCCGTAGCCGCCAGACGGAGCGGGAGCATCCGAAAGTGGACCGCGATCTCAACGCTCGCATAGTTTCTCTTCACGGCGACATAACGCGCAACCTCCGCACGCCGTTATTCGCATTGCAGAGTGCGGTTCTGATGCTCGTGCTCATCGCCTGCGCCAACATCGCGAATTTACTTCTTGCGAAGTCGAGTGCGCGCCGGCGTGAAATCGCCATCCGTCAGGCTCTGGGCGCCAGCACCGCCCGGATCGTGAGAATGTTGCTGTCCGAGAGTCTGGTGTTGGGAATCCTCGGCGGACTCTGCGGGCTGTTCCTTGCCGTTTGGGGCAACGCCGCCCTGACCATTTTTGCAGCGCGCGTCTTACCCGACGCGGGCCCCATGTCTCTCGACCTGCGCGTTCTTGCTTTCGCCTTTGCTTTATCTCTTCTCTCCGCAACTTTGTTCGGACTCGCCCCCGCCTTCCGCTTAAGCAGCGGCCACCTCGAAGGAGCGCTGAAAACCGGAGGCCGCATCGCGGGCGATCGTCGCAGCGTATTGCGGCAATCCCTGGCCGCTGCCCAAATATCGCTCGCGCTCGTGCTCGTAGTGAGCACCGGACTCCTCGCCATGAGCTTCCTCCGGTTACGCGGTGTCAATCCGGGCTTCGACCCGCAGTCCGTAATCGCCGCATCCGTGGCGCTGCCCCAGGTGCGTTATCCCAATGAAGAAGCTAGCTCCCGGTTCTTCGATCAAGCTCTCGCGCGGCTTCAAGCGACGCCGGGAGTCCAACTTGCCTCGATGGTCAGCGTCGTTCCCATGTCCGGGGATTTCGATCGCACTGCATTCGATATCGCCGGAAAACAGTTCGGACCAGACAAACAAGAAAGCCCCGATCGTTACATCGTTGGTCCGGATTATTTCCGCGCCCTCCGCATCCCGCTTCGACAGGGCCGCGTTTTCGACAATCGCGACGGCCGCACTCAACCGCCTGTCTGCATCGTCAACGAAGCTGCCGCGCGCGCCTGGTTTGGCGGCGAGTCTCCACTCGGCCACAAAATCCGCGCTGGATCTGAGTCCGGAAACTACGACGATTCTCCCTTTCGGGAAGTCGTCGGGGTGGTCGGCGATGTCGCGCAATATGGACTCGGGCTGCCTCCGACCCTGCAGATCTACATGCCGCACGCGCAATACGCCGGGCGCTATATGACGCTGCTGGTTCGTACCGCTGGCGACCCCAGCGCGTTTTCCGCCACGCTGCGAAACGCAGTGCTCAGCGTCGATCCGGAGCAACCCGTTTACGATGTCAAACCGCTCGATCGAATCGTATCGAGCACCATCGCGGCTCGCGGACTTGGCATTTCCGTTCTCGCCGTCTTCGCATTCTGCGCCCTTGCGCTTGCGGCCGTCGGCATCTACGCCGTAGTTTCTTATTCCGTGGCCCGGCGGACCACGGAGTTCGGAGTGCGCATGGCATTGGGTGCGCGCCCCGAGGACATTATTCGAAAAGCCATCGGCGATTCGATCGCGATGATCGCCGCGGGAGTGACCTGCGGCATCGCCGCCTCCTTCGCCGCGTCCCGGCTAATCGCAGGTTTCCTATATGGAGTCAGTGCCACGGACGCCACTGCCTTCGCAGTCCTGCCGCTCTTCCTGGCGCTAGTAGCGCTCACCGCCAGCTACATCCCAGCGCGCCGCGCCTCCCGCACCGACCCCGTCGCCGCCTTGCGCGCGGAGTAGCACAGGCCATCGGTTTTCGTGGCCTGTTGGGATGGGCCTCCGGCCCGCGAAACTTCATGAAAATATGGCATATCACGAGCGCCGCATTCCGAGCCGTGACCGGCAGGGAGCGGTTGTCCCAAAACAGTCGGCAACTCGAGAAGCCGCATTTTCGACCCCGTCTCCTTACCCCGTCGACCGCCGATACTTGCTCAACATCGGCGGCGTCTCCGCCAGCCGCTCCAACTGCGGCGCGAGATCCTTCTCCGGAATCGCAACCTCAATCAGCGCCGGCCGATCTTTCAATCCCTTCAAAGACGCCAGAACTGTCCGCAGCTCCTGCACCGTCTCCGTCCGATATCCCTTGGCGCCGAATGCCTGCGCCAGCGCTAAATAATCCCAGCGCGGCAGTTCATCGAACGCCGCGAATTCTCCATTCGGCTTGAACGCGTTGATATCGACAAACGCCTGCTCGATGGCATAAACATTGTTGCTCATCACGAAAATCACGGCATTGCATTCTTGCGCGGCGAGGCTCGAAATCTCCTGGCAGACCATCCGGAAACCGCCATCGCCCGCCACCACAAACGGCCGCTTTCCACTCCCCAGCGCGACGCCGAGCGCGCAGCCTGTTTCATGCCCCAACGATCCCCACGCCGCCTCCGCGACAAAACTATTGCGCGGAAGTCCAAAGACATTGCCGAACACATAGAGCGACGTGCTCTCGCCCAGTATCAAAGCCACTTCGTCCAGCAACTTCTCTTCTTTGAGAAAACCAGTCAGCTCCCGGAAGAAGATGTTGTAGGTGAGCCTGTCCCCGGCCGCCGCGCGCGGCGTCACTTCGGACTCTACCTGGGGCAACGCATAACGTCGCGGACCCCCACCCGCGGCGCGATAGCGCGCGACTAATCCCGCGAGAAAATCCCGCAGCGTCACGCCATGATAATACTGATACTCGGCGCGAACCTCTTCCTCCGTCACCTCGATCATCTTTCCGAAACTCGACGCCATGATGTTCAAATAATCGTCCGTGATGATCGTCCCCAGCGCGATGGGGCAGTCCGAAGCCGCCATCACCGCCCGCGTGATCGCTGATGAAGCCGGCCCCGCATAGGTGCCGATAAACTGCGGCTGCGCCTCGTCCAGAACCGTCTTGCCCAGACTGGTGGTGGTGAAATACAAACCGCTCAAATCCACCAGTTCCTGCAGCGTGTCCTGCAATCCGAAACGTCGAATTTCGATTCCCGCCCAAATCACCGGCAGCGTCGCGCTTTGAATCCGTTGCCAGGTCCATTCGAGAGCGGCCGCGAGCGACGCCGCATCGCTCGTAGCTTCTTCCACTACGATCGTTCCCACGGGCGCGGCACAGGACAAGCTCCAAACGTTCGTCAGCACCTCGATATAAATCGGACGCCTCTTGGTAAGCATCGCCCGTATCGCATGGTCGATCTGTGCCGGAGCCGTCGCGGGATCGCTGACGATCTCCGATGCCACCGTCACGTTCTGAAAAATGATCTGATCGGCGCGCAAATTACCCGTGCTGTGGTGGAAGAGAATCTTCTGCGTGCGTTCCAGTTGGCGGTCGGACGTGCTCGGACTCGCCGAAATAATCGCGATGGGCACCCGTTCCACGAATGCGCCCGCCGTGCAATTCAGCAGGCTGAATGTTCCCACGCCCCACTGCACGCAAGCCGCGCCAGCTCCTCGAAAGCGAGCGTATCCATCGGCTGCGTATCCGCTTCCAAGTTCGCAGATATTCCCGATGCGCTCGATCCCTTCCGCGGCGTCCAGCGCTTCCAGAAACGGCCCCGCATAGTCGCCCGGAACCGCGAATAGGTGCTGCACGCCAGCCTGCTTCAGGCGCACGATGAGATATTCGGCAACGGTCATCGGGTTATCCTTCCTGTACTGCTTGGAGACAATTCGGCGTGGCCGTCTTCAGCGTGTCCGCGGCGTTCTTGCACTCCACACAGCCCTCCAGATCGCCGCACCCGGGACACGGATTCGGCATCAGCGCGTAGTTAGGATCGCTCAACCAGGAAGGCTTCCCAACGCCAAAATGATCCTCCAGCGCCGATTCCGCGGTGTCCAGCGCGCCTTCCACCCAACCCTGGCCGTACGAATACGCTTCACCGACGATGTAGACGTCCTGATGCGGGACAGGCTTTCTCATGCGGCACATCACTTCATCGAGCCGATAGTTTGCCTTCCACTCGTGCCAGCCGCCGCCATAAGGATCCTCGTTCCAGGTGTGATAAACAGCCGAGTACGGCATCGGAACTTCGGGCATCGCGTGAACCGCCGCCACCTGCTTGTTCGCGATTTGAACCATTTCATCGGTGGCCGGAAATTCAGTTTTCGGAACAATTTCCTTGACGCCCGTTTCCAGGCACGACGGCTTGTATCCCTCGTACGATTTGCCGAGTTCAAGCCCTTTCCAGAACGGCACCGTGCTGATGTCGTTGTAGCTTGCCATCAACAGCGAGTTCATGAAAGGGAATCCGTTCGGCTGCTCCGCCTCCGTTCCGAAATAATACGTCTGCCGGATGGGAAGATCCGTAACCGAACGCCCCGCCACCAGGCCTTGCGACCGCCACCAGGGACTTTCATAAGCCAAAAACAATTTGAACGCGCTTTGTATCAGGACCGACGGGATATTCTCCTTTAGCCAGGGATCGTCGAAGAGACTGCTCTTGATCAATTCCAGCGAGCGCCGCGGCATCGCGAGAATCACCTTCTTGGCCTGCACCTTGATCTGCCCCGCGCCATGCTTCAACGCCGTCTTGCATTCGTGCGTGACGGTCGGCTCGAAAATCAGAGTGTACGGATAATCGCCCGTGCCGATCAGAAGCTCCGAAAGACGATGATTCATGAAAACGCGCTTGCCAGGATGCAATCCGCCCGCGATGTTCTCGTTGAAATTCTTCGCGAGAGTGATCGGGAGTTGATCGTATCCGTCGCGCAGCGTCAGAAATTGCGTGCTATCGCCGTATTCTGTCGCGGGAAGTTGAGTGACGGCGTTCGCATTGGCGACGTTCGCATCATAACCGCCCGCGTCTTTCATAAATTGATACCCTTCATTGCTGAGCGCGCGAAACATCAAATCCCAGAAGCCATATTTCCAAAGCGGCTTGCCGAATACTTTGAGCTTCATCAGATCGCACAGGCTTAGGTTCGCCATTCCCGGGTAAATATTGTTCATCACCTGGATCTGAAGATTCGTGGGGCCGAGTCCGCGCTCATTCCACGCGAGATTGTAGGGCACTTTGGACGGATCGGCCAACTCGTGCAGCCGCAGATGCCTGCCGCGCAGATAAAAGAGGTTGCAGTTCGATCCCACCGGCGGCGGAGCGCCCATCGGAAAATCTTTTTTGGGAAGTCCCAGGTGATCCACCAGACTCGCGACCATGGTGTGTTGGCTGGGAATATAACGCATGCCGCCCACCTCGGCTTTTACATGCGGCAGGCCGGGCATCGTGACCGTATAGAGCCGTCCGCCGATGCGGTCGCTATATTCAAAAAGTGCAATCTTGGACTTTGCACCCAGATGTTCCTGCAAACGCCAGGCGCAATATGCTCCGGAAACTCCACCGCCAACCACCGCGACATCCAGTTCCATAAGATCCTTTGTGGGCCTCGACGATAATAACCGATGAAAGTCCTCGGCGCAATATTTTAAATATTTTAAGATGGCAATCCTTTGGCCGCGCGAATTTATTGCTCTTTCCGCGTGCTGTAAAATCAGGGCTCATGCATCGTCGGCGCGTCTTCGTTCTGCGGGGCCGTTTCCGCAGATTCTTTTCCAACCTGGGCCCTGGATTAATTACCGGCGCGGCGTTCGGCTACACGCCTTTATGGACTGCGCTCTTCTCTTTCCCATTAATGGCCGCGGTCCAAATCATGTGTGCCCGGCTTGGCATGGTTACCGGACTTGGACTC
>JBEKUT010000146.1:0-15000 GCA_049514735.1 Bryobacteraceae bacterium | reverse complement strand
CAGGCGTTGCGCGTCAAGCCCGACGGCGTCGCAAATTGGCAAGGACCCTACGTGCAACAGGACATTACTCCGGACCCCTGGCAGCATCCTTATATCTACAAGTTTCCTGGCGACCACGGGGACGAACCCGATCTGATCTCGCTGGGCGGCGACGGTCTTCCTGGGGGTGATGGGAATAATGCCGATATCGTCAGTTGGAAAGCGCAATAACGAGATCGGCGTCACGCTGATCGAGATGCTGGTGGTGGTCACGATCATCGCGATCATGATCGCGGTCAGCTTTCCGAGCTTGTCCTCCGGCGTCGAGACGCTTCGCCTGAATGCCGCAACACGCTCGATTGTCTCGTTCATCAACAGCGGGTTAAACCACGCGGAAAGGCGGCAGAAGGTTGTAGAAGTTGTGATTTCGAAAGCCGACAACACGCTTTGGCTCCACTCATCGGAGCAGGGCTACGAACGCAGGCTGCAACTGCCGGACGGAATCCGGATCGAGAGTATCCTGCCGGAGTTTCCCGAAGAAGACGCCGAAGCCTCCCGCAGTTTTCTTCTCTATCCGGGAGGCACGGTGCCCAGCTTTGGTATTACCGTGGTAAACCGAAAACGCGCCGCGCGGGTGGTCCGCGTCGATCCCATGACCGGTGTTCCCCAAGTGGAGAATCTTCCCTCGCAATGAAACAGCACGGATTTACGCTGCTCGAAGTGTTGATCGCCACGCTGATCATGGGGATCGCCGTAACCGGCGTGCTCTCGGCGCTATCCACTTCGATGCGCAACGCGGCGCGGCTCACCGATTACGACCGCGCGGTGATCCTCGCCCGGCAGAAAATGGACGAGCTGATCCTCGCCACCGACGCGCCTAGAATGGCTCCTTTCCAGGGCGTCTTTCCGCCCGAAATGACGGGCCCGATGCCCACCGGCTGGCGCGCGGTAATCACGCCGTTCGATATGCCTCCGGGCTCGAAACAAGGCGCCGTGATCCTCGAACGCATCCAGCTCGAAGTGTGGTGGATGAACGGCGATCAACGGAAAACATTTCCACTCGACGGTTACCGGCGCGCCATCATGACGCCGGAAGAAGTGGCGGGACCGTGAAGCGATCCGAAGCCGGCGTCACATTGATCGAACTGCTCATTGCGGTCACCCTGGTGGCCCTGCTGGCGGTCGGGATGATGATCGCAATGCGCGTCGGACTCAGCGCGATGTACAAATCGAACGACCGCCTGATGTCCAACCGGCGAGTGGCCAGCGTCGAGAAGATCCTGGACGCAGAAATCAACGGGATCATTCCGGTGAAAGCGAAGTGCACGGGGGTCGGCGAAAATCCAGGCGCGACCGTTCCGTTTTTCCAGGGTGACATCCAGGCGATGCGGCTCGTTTCCACCTACTCGCTGCAACAGGCAACGCGCGGGTTGCCGATGATTCTCGAATTCCACGTCATTCCCGGCGAAGATGGCGCCGGCGTGCGCCTGGTTGTGAATGAACATATGTATACCGGGCCGCTCTCGTCCGGAGCGTTTTGCGCCGGCATGACTCAAGACATGACCGGCGCCTCTACTCCGAACTTCCTGCCTATCGAAACCAACCCCTCCTCTTTCGTGCTCGCCGATAAGCTGGCATATTGCAAGTTCAGCTATCGCTTTCTCGCGCCCGATCCCAAGGCCCAACCGATCTGGCTCTTGCACTGGAACAAGCCGCTGTTGCCCAGCGCCATTCGAGTGGAAATGGCCCCTCTGGAACCCAATTCTGCCAAGCTGCAGCTCGTCCCATTGACGATTCCGATTCGTGTGACGAAGGATCCGATGAAGGACGATTATGAGTATTAAGCGCGGCGCTCCCAGTCCGTCCATTCCGACCGTTCCGACCGTTCCGTCCGTTCCGACCGTTCCGTCCGTTCCGTCCGTTCCGAGCCGTGACCGGCAGGGAGCGGTCGCCTGTTGGACCGCCGTGGGTTCTGTGTCGCAAATCTGTAGAACCGCTCCCTTCCGGTCACGGCTCGGTAGAACGCGGTCACGGCTCGGTAAGACACGGTCGCGGTTCGGCGAGACGAATTTGCGGGTCGGTGCGATGCAGTCGCGGGCCGGTAGCCGGGGGAGCGCGCTGCTCGCGGTACTATGGCTGGCGGCAGCACTATCCGCGATCGCTTTCACCGTGGCCACCACCGTCCGGGGCGAGACCGAGCGAACGTCAACCGATATCGATTCGCTCCGCGCCTACTACCTCGCGAGCGGCAGCGTAGAACGCGGGATCCTTTGGATCCTGTGGGGACCGATGCAACGCAACCAGGATGGCTCGCCACGCTATTTCAATCCTCCGATGCCCGTAATGCATTTCCAGTACCCCTCCGGCATGGCCGATGTCGAGGTGATTCCAGAAACATCGAAGCTAAACATAAACAGCGCTCCTCCGCCACAGTTAATGGCACTCATCGCTGCCCTCGGCGTCTCGGCCGACCGCGCCCAGACGATCGTCGCCGGCATTGTCGACTGGCGCGGCAGCTCGGCCGGATCGATCTCCGACTTCGACCAATATTATCTTTCCATCTCCCCGACTTTCCGATCCCGGCACGCGTCTTTTGAACAGATCGAAGAACTTCTTGTGATTCGTGGCATCACTCCCGAGCTGTTTTACGGCCGGTACGACAGAGCCCCGGACGGGCACCTTCTCCCCCGTCCGGGTCTAAGAGATTGTCTGTCCGTTTTTGGCGGCTCGGGAACCTACGACATCAACACGGTCCAACCTGCTGTCATGCAGGCGCTCGGCCTGCCGCCCGAATCGGCCGCCATGGTTGTCGCCATGCGCCGTCAGGCGCCATTTCGAACCGGAGACCAGATCAACGCAGTTCCGGAAATCGGCTTGGCCGGTGGACATCTCGGAATAGGATCGAGCTCCGTAATCACTCTCCGTGCTACGGCGATGACGATGCTCCCCAACGGCAAATTGTCTGACCTGCGCCGTTCGGTTTCCGCGATGGTTGCTTTCCTTGGCGACAAGTACGATCCTCCTTATCACATCCTGCGTTGGTACGATAACGCAGTACCTGTCGAATGAGCCCCGCGGATTTCAGAAAATGGATCGCCATAGGCACCGGCGCCGGTATTGAAATCGGCAGTGACGACCTCAATATCACGGTCGCGCGGGTACGGCCCGGCGGCGTCCAAATCCTCGGCTCACTCAACATCCTCAAGTACCGCGAGCAGCCCGCCGCCAGTTGGGGCGCCACATACGCGGACTTTCTCCGCAAACTCGGCGGCAGTTATCTCACGGCAACCGTGATGCTCCCGCGCCACGACGTGATCGTCCGGCAAATTTCACTGCCCGGCGTCCTGAATCGCGATGTCCCCGCGGCGCTCAATTTCCAGATCGATGCGCTGCATCCCTACGCGGAAAACGAAGCAGTCTACGCCTGGGCGCGCATCGGCAAAACCTCGACGATCCTGGTCGGCATCACGCGGCGCGATGTGCTGGATTCTTATATCGCGCTGTTCAACGAAGCCGGCATCAAGGTTTCCTCCTTCACTTTCTCCGCGGCCTGCATATATTCCGCGATTCGCCTGTATGCGGCGCCCGCCGCCGGATTCGTCGCTCTCTCGCCGCAACAACGAGACGGCGAAGAGGAGCTGTTCGAAGTCTACGGCGAAAGCCCCACGCATCCCTTATTTTCGGCGAGCCTCGAAATGCCGGAGCAGCGCGTCCGAACTCTCGCGCTCTCCGAATTGCGCCTGGAGCCCGATTCTGAGCCCACAACGTTCGACGCCATTCTCCCGAAGCCGTTAGCCGCGCCCGAAGGCGAGGACCTTTTCCATCTGCCGATGCCATACGCGACTGCTCTCACCGGCGCCTGCCCGCGGCTATCGCTGGCCATCAATCTGCTTCCCGAAGAACAGCGCGCCGCGCGTTCGCGCTGGATGTACATCCCGACAATTGTCCTCGCTTCCCTGCTGCTGCTGGCGATGGGCGGGCTCGCCCTAAACGGCAATTATGAGAACCACCGCTACGTGGAAACTCTGGAACAGCAGATCAAGCTGGCGCAGCCGCACGCGTCGAAAGCCACCGCTCTCGACCGCGAGATCACGACGCTCCGCAACCGCGCGCAGATGCTCGACAGCTTCCGCCTGCGCTCCAAAGACGACATGGATGCGCTCAACGATCTGACTCGCGTGCTGCCGCCGCCCACCTGGTTGAACGGGCTGCAATTGAGCCGCACGCAGCTCTCGATTTCCGGCCAGACAGATCAATCTACGCTGCTTCTCAAAGCTCTCGACGGCACCAAACAATTTAAGCGCTCCGAGTTTACGCTCCCCATGGCGCGCTCCCCGCTGGGCGAGACATTTAGCATTCGTTCATCGCGCCAGGGGGTGAACCCATGAATCTCGGCGAGCGCGATAAACGGGCGCTGATTATCCTTGCAGCCGGCCTCGCTGTTTTCTTTATGGTGTTTCTCGCGACCCGCTCCAACGACGCTGGCGGGACGGTGGTGCAGCCGATCGAATCCGTGGACCGGCTGCGGAAGCAGCTCGACCGGCAACGCCAAATTGCCGCGACCCTTCCTGCCAAGCAAGAGATTTACAAGAAAGTTTCGAACGAGCTGACGGAGCGCGAAAAAGGTTTACTGACTGGCGACACGGCCGCGCAGGCGCAGGCGCGCCTGGTGCAAATCCTGAATGAAGTTGCCAGAAACCAGACTCCGCCGCTCGAGATTCGCCAGACCGAGTTGGGCCAGCCGCGCCGCTTCAGCGACGCATATGGCGAAGTTCCCGTCTCCATCACAATGGACTGCCGCACGGATCAGCTTGTGAATTTTATGGCATTCCTGAGCGTTCAGCCGGAATTGATCGCAACCGAACAAGTGAGCTTTGCGGCCTCCAACGCCAAGACTAAAATGATGCCCGTGCGCCTCACCGTTACAGGCCTGGTCCCCACCAAGCTCGTTCCGGAGAAGAAAGCGAGCACCTCGTTTTGAAGCGGAATCTCCTGATCCTGAATGTGGCGCTGCTCGCGATTGTGAGTCTGATCGGATGGTATCTGCGGGATAAATATCTGCAAGAGCAGGAGCAGGAGCGCAGGATCAAAATGGCTGTGGTCCGGCCTCCGGCCGTTTCTCCGCCACCGGCGTTGAAGAAAGTGGGGCCGCTCGATGCCAGCGCTTACGGCGACGTCGCGGTTAAGAATCTGTTTTCGCCGGACCGCAATCCTACTCCGGTTCCCGATCCCCCACCGCCGCCGCCTCCTCCGAAGCCGATGCCCGCGCTGCCTACCGCGCACGGCGTGATGTTGTGGGAGGGCGTGCCGCCGACGGTAGTTTTGAGCGACGGCCATGGTCCACAAAAAGGCTATCATCCCGGCGACAAGATCGGCGAATTCACGCTGGTATCCGTCAATAACAAAGAAATCGTTTTTGAATGGAACGGGAAGCAGGTAAGCAAACGGCTGGACGAAATCATGGAAAAGAACCTCGTGGCGCAGCAGGACGCGGCTGCGGGTACGACTGCGGTTTCCGGGTCGGGGACTTCCGCCGCGGCTACGGCGGCCGCCCAGACTGCAGCCGCGGCGCAGCAGGGCGTCCAGAGTTTGTCGGACTCGACCAATCTGTCGACGAACGTCAACGGGCCGGGCAAAGAGACCGGCGGCGTTCGCATGTGCAACGCAGGCGATACGTCGACTCCCGGCACCATCGTCGAGGGTTATCAAAAGAAAGTGAACACGACACCGTTCGGCGTTACCTGCCGCTGGGAACCGGTAGGCAGATAGGCTCGCGATTGTAGGAAAAGGAAAATGAAAAACATAATTGTGCTCGGTGTGTTTCTGGGGATGAGTGCGTTTGCCGCGGATCGAAATGCGGCGGCTGAGAAGATTCCGGCAGGCGCGAAAGAAGTGCAGCCGTACACGTACAGCTACACGGATGCCGCCGGAAACAAATGGATGTACCGGCAGACTCCCTTCGGCTTGACGAAGTGGCAGGACAGCGATATCCCCAAGCCGGCGATGCCGGAGCAGCCCAATCCGGTGAGCGCCACGGATCTCGGCGACCGGATTCGATTCGAGCGAAAAACGCCGTTCGGCCAATATGTTTGGACCAGGAAGAAGACGGAGTTGAGCGGCGACGAGAAGGGACTGCTCGCCATCGCCGAAAGCGCCGGCACGTTGGTGAAAGCCACGGGGACGAAATAGGTGCGATTCGCCGCGTCCTTCGTTAGTGCGCTGGCAGCGCTGTTCCTGGCCGCCGTCGTCGCGGGCCAGGCGCCCGCGCCACCCTATCGGCCTGGCTTTATGCCGCGTCCCGTAACGCCTGCGCCGCAGCAGCCGCAGCCAGCCACTCCCGCTCAACAACCGGCATCGCAACAGAGCCAGCAGCCCGCGGCGACGCCGGCCGCTCAACCCGCGCAAACTACTTCCACTCAGACCGCGCCAGAGAGCGCTCCCACGGTCTACGGCGGTCTGACGATGAACAACGCGTCGCTGACCGAAGTGATCGATCTGCTCGCCCGCCAGTTGCACATCAACTACATTCTCGACCCGCGCGTGAAAGGCGGCGTCATTCTCAACACGTACGGCGAAACGAAGAACATCGACACGCGATCGCTGCTGGAAGCCATTCTGCGCATCAACGGGTTCGGCCTGGTGAAGCAGGGCGAGTTGTACCGCGTGGTGCCCTTGACCGAGATCTCTCACTTCCCGCTGCCGCCCGAGCAGGTGATTAATCCGAAGGACATTCCCGACGATGACCGCACCATGCTCAATCTGGTGTTTCTGAAGTATGCAACGGCCGATCAACTCGCTAAAGTTCTGGATCCGTTCCGGGGCGAAAACTCTTCGATTTATTCCTACGCTCCCGCAAATCTTCTGTTGATTCTGGACAGCCGCCGGAATATGAAGCGGTTGATGGAACTTCTCGCCCTGTTCGATAACGACACTCTGGCCCGCAACCGCGTGCGCCTGTTTGAAACCAAACACGGCAGGCCCACCGATCTGGTAAAGGAACTGGAGACCATCGTCAAATCCATTTCGCTGGACGAGAAGAACTCCCCAATAAAATTCCTTCCTGTGGACCGTATCAGCACGATCATCGCTGTCGCTCCGAATCCAGGCGCATTCATCGAAGTGGAAAAGTGGCTGGCTAAACTCGACATCCCTGTCAAAGGCGCGGCCGGGGCGACGGAGAACTACGTCTACCGCGTCAAGTACGGGAACGCGGTGATGCTCGCGTACGGAATTATGGCGCTCTATGGCCAAGGCGGCGGCATGGGATTCGGCATGGGCATGGGTGGTTACGGCATGGGCGGAATGGGGATGGGTGGCATGGGCATGGGCGGCATGGGGATGGGTGGCATGGGCATGGGCGGTATGGGAATGGGCGGTATGAACGGCGGCATGTATGGCGGTATGAACGGCGGCCTGTACGGCGGCGGCGGCATGTACGGCGGCAACATGTATGGCGCAAGCGCTCCTATGAATACGAATAACGGTCAGCCTACGGTCTCGTCGACCGGGACCGTGCAAGGGAACGCTGCGCCAATCACTGGCGCCAACGGCACGAACGATCTCACCGGAAACTATCTTGGAAACGCGGGGTATGGCGGATACAATCCCCGCGGGCCGCGAGTGATTCCGAACCCGTTCAGCAATTCGCTGATGATTCAGGCGCGCCCCGAAGATTACGAGCAGATTGTCAAGATGCTTCGCGAGATGGATCTTCCGCCGCGCCAGGTGCTGATTGAGGCGCGAATTTACGAGGTCCAACTGACCAAGAATTTTACAAGCAGCGTGGCGGCGACCTATCAGAATAAGAACACTTCCGGCGATTCGAGCACCTCTCATAATTTTCTGGCCTCGCTGGCCGCCGGCGGCGGCACCAACCTCAGCGACGGTTTCCTGGTGGGAAAAGCGAAAGAGCTGCTTCTGGCGGTGCAACTTCTCGAATCCGAGAACAAAGCCAAAACCCTTTCCGATCCAAGCATTATCGCGACCGACAGTATTCCGGCCACTATCAACGTGGGCGACTCAGTGCCAGTTCTGACCGCGCAGGCGGTGACCGGCGCGCAATCGGGTGGAACCTCGCTGTTCGCGAATAGCGTGTCCAACGTCAATACCGGCGTGACGCTCAACATCACAGCGCAAATCAATCCGAGTGGCATTGTCACGCTATTGATCAACCAGAATGTGAGTTCGCCAGAACAGACCACAACGTCTTCGATTTCGTCGCCTTCGTTCCAACAGCGCACGGTCACGACGCAGGTGACCGTGCAGGACGGCGATACGATCGCGATTGGCGGTATCATTCTGGAGTCCTCCAGTTATGCCACCACCGGGGTTCCGGGACTCAATCGGCTTCCGGTTGTGGGCGGATTGTTCGGATCGCGTTCTTATTCGAAGAACCGCGATGAGCTTGTCATTTTTATGACGCCGCACGTGATTTACGACACGAACCAGATCCAGGATGCGAGCGACGATTTGAAAGATAAGATGCGCGACTTGCTTCGTAACACCAGAGATCAGTAGTTTTTCGCAGATCGGTGAGAGAGTGGGTAAAGCGAGTTATGTTGTTGCCCGCTGGCGATGCGGCTTCTATGGGACACGGCAACCGCCTCCTGCCGGGCGCGGCTCGGAATCGGTCTGTGGTCCGGCTTGATTCTCATTCCGGCTTCAGTGTAGGTGTCGGTTGGGCTAGTTGGCGCCTGGTTAGTGCTTGACGGTCAGTTAGTTATCCCGCGTTGCAGATTTTTTGAAAATAAATGTGAACGGCTTCGGCGGTCACCCGGCGAGCATGGCTTTCCAGGATGTTTCATCGTGTCCGACGCTGAGTTCGTTGGCGCAACGGACCAGCGGCAGGCGCAGGAGTTGCGGGTCGCGCCCGATTCGTTCGAGAAGCTCCGAATCGGAGACTTTGAGGTATTTCAATCCGGCGTCGACGTACGCTCTCCCCCCGGTATCGAGAAGAGACGCCAGTCCAAAGCGGTCGACAAATCGCTTGATTTCGGCGGGGGACATGGGTTTCTGTTTTAGATCCACGAACTGAATCCCCGCACGGCGTTCTTTGAAGAATCGTTCGGCGGCGCGAGTGGCTGGGGAGTTTTTCAGGCCGAAAATCTGGACGTTGGGGCTCTGTCTCTGTTGCATTCACGCGGGGAGCTTGTGAATGTTTCCCACATTCCCGGTTCTTATGGGCACTCCATCGATCTCGTCAGGAATACGCTCGCCCGGCGTGAAAGCGCGGCGCAGATTTGTCTCACGCATACGATACGCCACGAACCGGCCATCGGGAGAGATCTTCGGCGAGCTGATGGTCTTCAAGCTCAACATCTCATCGAGCGTTGGCGTGTGGTTCACCTGCCCACACAACAAAGTGGGCAGGGCAAGGAAAAGTATGGAACGTGGCGCGGACTTCATCGCAGCCTCCTAAGAAATGTGAACAGAGCCGATTCTAGCTTGGAACGTCGCCGCTCCGTAACACTCCGTAACCGAGCCGTGACCGGCAGGGAGCGGAAATAGCCCATGATTTTTTCGACATGAGTCGTTGCCGTCGTTTCTGGGGCTCACGCATATGTGCGGGAAGACCCCGATGGTTAGCCTTTGAATTCCCCGGCTAAACGGCTCGCGATCGGGCGATCCTGGCCCGAGTACTTGTTGCCCACCTTGCTCCCGTATGGCACTGACGACGGCGTCGAGAGCTGCTCAAACGTGAACGAGCAGATCCGCATCCCCGGATACAGCGCCACCGGCATGCGTCCGAGATTGCTTAATTCCAGAGTCGCTTTTCCCGACCAGCCGGGATCGAACAGTCCCGCCGTGCCATGCACGATAATCCCGATTCGGCCCAGGCTGGAGCGGCCTTCCAACCGGCCGAGGACATCGTCATCCAGCGTCAGTTGCTCCTCGGTGATCGCCAGCACAAACTCCCTCGGCTGCAGAATAAATGGCTCGCCAGTGGGCACGATCACCGGCTTCATCAGGCCTTCGATGGCGCGTTTTTCTTTCAGGTCGATATAAGCATGGCGGCTATGCTCAAAGACATTGAATTCGTTTCCCAGGCGGAAATCAACTGAGCAACTTCCAAACTGCTCCGGCGGCAGCTCGGGCGAAATGCGGATCTTGCCTTCCGCAATGTAGCGCTTAATATCCACATCGGACAGAACCATGGTTCACCCATGCTATCAAAGCACTCCCACGTAGCCTTCCATCACCGCTTTGCGCAAGAGATTCGGAGGCAACAGGCCCTGCGATAAGACGTAATCGTGATATTGCTGCACGTTGAACTTCGGCCCCATGGCCTGCTGCGCGTCCTTGCGTAATTGGAGCAGGCGCGTGTAGCCGTAGAAATACGATGGCGCCTGTCCTGGCGAACGATACATGTAGCGTTCCACTTCCTGATTGGCCATGGCATTCGAGAGCACAACGTCATCTTTCAAAACACGCAGAGCTTCTTCCTTCGTCGTCTTTCCCATATGAAGCTCCGGATCGAGGAACGCGCGCGCGGACCGCAACAGCCGATGCTGCAGGCAAATGAGCTGGCCGTCGAGCGGCATGTACGGCTGCATCACCCATTCCGCGTAGAGCCCCCATCCCTCGACATTGGTGCTGTTGAATGCGAACAGGGCGCGGGCGAGCGAAACGCCGCGTTCCACCATGACATCGAACTGCAGCTCGTGGCCGGGGCGCGCTTCGTGGGACGTCAGCGTCCAGGAAGCAGCGTCGAAGGTGAAGTCGTCGAAATTTTCCATCTTGCCACTGTTCGAAGGAACATTGAGCGGCAGCACAAATTCGCCCTTCTCTCCGGTATTGTTGATCAGGCGCGGCGGATCCATGTGGGGCGCGGGAACCTGGGCGCTTTCTGCCGCGGTCGCCAAACGAATACGCGCGGGGCGGTCCGGCAGCGTCATCAAGTGCTCCCGCCGCACGATCTCCTCGATTTGCGCGAGCCGCTTCCGATAATGCGGCAGGATCGACTCTCCCACAATCTGATCCTTCTTGAGCTGCCGGATGACATCGCGATAATCGGTGAATGACCAGCCGTTCTCCTTCGCGAGCTTCCCCGCGACCTCCTGCATCTGACCCTGCACTTCGGTGAACAAGGCGTGCGCTTTGGCAGCAAGTTCAGTGGGGGGAATGTCGATGCCAACGTTTTCGAGGTTCAGCGCATAAATCTCCGGAGGGAGGCGAAAATCTTCACGGCTCTTCGGCAGGATTTCTTTCTTCACGAATTCGTTATAGGAAGTGAGCTGTTCCTTTATGCGCGCGTAGGCCTCCTGATAACCTTCGATTTTGTATTTCGCAAAGAGCTGTCCGATGCCATTGATGTAGATGGGCGCGTTCGTGAGATCCTTCTCCACCTTGGCGCGCGCGGGTCCCAGCAGACCGGGCGTCGACAAGCGTTCGCGCAACCTGTCCTCGGCAAGATTCACGATCGGCGTGTAGCCTTCCTCCATGCCGGCGTAACGTTTGAGGCGCACCAGGGCGGCAGGCCGGCGGCTCGGAGCGATCTGGTCGTCGAGCAGGCCATGTATACCGCTGAACACGATTTCGGTCACGTTGAAGTAGGGCAACATAACCGTGTGGCGGACTTGCGACGAATTTCGATCGTCCGACAAGCTCTTGATCAGGATTTCCAGGTCCTGCTTGACGAGCGGATCTTTTTCCGCCGCGAGCCGGCCCTGCAGTGTTTCGATCGCTTCCTTCGTGGCCGCTTGGCCACGCTCGTACAATCCAGGTTTGAGATCGATCACCCGATCGTCGAAGCCGTCGAGCCCGGCGCTCGCCACGCTCTCGGGGCTGAAGCTGGCGAACTCTTTCAATACGAACAACGCGTTCACGTTGCTGCGTTCCACCCAAGGTTGAACACCGGCGCAGAGATTCAACGCCGTGTAGAGAAGGGTGAGGACAAACCATTTAGAAAATTGCATAAGGATACTCAACTTAGTCTACTTGAATGCGAACTCAAATCAGCCACCATCCAAACGGCCCCCGTAATGAGGAAAGTCAAGCCGAATTCGGACCAGTTCAGATGGGCTTCCGGGTGAGCGATCAGGCGCGGAATCCAAACCAACACACCAAAGAGCGCCAGCATGAGCGTCATCAGGCGAAGCGCAAGCCGTGCCTGGCGATTCATGAGAATGGAAATCGCCGCGAGTCCAAATGCGATTGTCGTGAGTATCGCCCAAAAAGTCTGACTTGGAGGAATCCATTTTGGAACCAAGTCGGCCGTCATAGGAAGATAGAGTATCTGACTCACCGTAAATGAAATCGCGCAGGCTCCAATTCCAAGGCGCGCCACTCGCCCGAACGCTACTGCCCGTTTGGCATTTGTCTCCGTCGCGGCGTACAGGGCAATGGCGCCGCAGAGAGCCGAAAACTGTTCAAAGAAGCTCCCGTAATGCACATAGACGGCCGGTACGGCAACGATGCCAGGGATGCAGGCGAGGCAGAAAAGCGAATAGACGATGCCGAGAACGATCGACGCCAAGCGCACGGTCATGCGGTACTGCATCCCAATCCCGCCTGCTATTTGAGCGGCCATGAGGCACCCGCCGATGATGGTTCCAAAAGGCAGGCTCCAGATCTGACGCAGGGTTTGCCAGGTGTCGGGGTCGAACCACATCAGTGCGATGACGCCCAACAGCACCGCTGATGCGCCAAAGACTATCCGCCCGTACAGCTCGGTTTTCATATTGAAACCGTAACACCCTCGCACCAGCCGCCGGCTCTTACAATCGCCGCGATAGACTTGGCACATGGTCCGTCAGATTGCGCCTCTGTTCTTCACCATGAACATTCCCGCAACGCTCGCCTATTACAAGCAAAAGCTTGGCTTCGAATGTCTGGGGACATGGCACGATCCGCCGGTCTATGCCATCGTGGCGCGCGACCAGCACGCGATTCACTTCCGCTGCGCCGAGCCGCCCACAGCCAATTCGGACAAATACCAAGACGAACTGCTCGACGCGTACCTGTTAGTCGAAGATGCCGATGCGCTTTATGCCGAGTACGCAGCCCAAGGCGTAGAATTCACTCGGGGAGTTGCCAACATGCCCTGGAACTCGCGCGAGTTCGTGGTGAAGGACTGCGATGGCCGTCTGTTGGCTTTCGGCGCGAATCTCTAGTGGCTCAAGCGGACAGTGGAGTGGCGATGAGGCCGGTGAATTGGGAGCCATCGCGCTTCAGTGGCTTGAGGCGATGCGAAAATGCGGATGAAGTCCGGGAGCTTTTGCATGACGGCTGTCCCGTTGCATGTTTCGAAGACGCGCCCTTCGGTTACGCAAATTTGCCCGATCCAGCCCGCTTGTTGCAGGCTCATTGAGGCTGAGTACGCGTCTATAAAGGAGTCGCATGGCCCCGCTGCCACCAATGTTAATGAAGAATTTCGACCGCAACCGAGCCGTGACCGGCAGGGAGTGCCCATGGGCCTGCGGCCCACCCAAGTCGATGAAGAACCTCATCGGCTCCGTTCGGAAGGGAGCGGTCGCCTGTGGGACCGTTACAGGCGCGCATGTGGCCGATTCTTCAACGGAGTCGCATGGCCCTGCGGGCCACCAATGTTGATGAAGAATCTCGACCGTAACCGAGCCGTGACCGGCAGGGAGCGGTTGGCCCATTTAGACATGATCTTCATGGGAGCGCGTCGAAAACGGCTAGCTCAGGGCAATCTGCTCTCCCCGTATCGTGCGCCACACGGTGAAAATCTCCTCCGCCGACTTTACTTGCGTTAACGCCTCCACGGCGTCAAGGTCCTTAGTGAGATTGTAGTCGGCAAAGTGCCGGTCCTCCTGAAGTTGACTGAATGCCTGAGCGACAAATCGGAGGCCGGCCACAGCCGCCGGCTTCTCACCCGTGAAAGGAAAATCCCTGACGTTGAGGATTCGGTTGGACGCGGTCTTCACGACGCCGTGATCATAGGCCCGCCCGAGAGCGGCCCGCAGGGGTTCGAGTTAGACGTTGCTTCCGCGATCAGGAAATGAAACGCCGCGTAGTATGCGGCAGATACCGCGCGCCGCAAGGTTAACTGAGTCGATGGCGTATCGCGCACAAGCTGAAGCGCCTGCTTGAGCAGATCGTCATGGTACGCCATTTATATCCAGTCGGGATCAGGCCGGCGATCCTGTTCAGACCTGCTCCTAAAGTTGAGATACGGTCGTAAGCCCCAGTTCTCAATAGGCCGTATGGCGTCGAAAAGAGCTGCTGCGATCCGGCCCGTGAGGTCGGTTGAATCCGGTCCCAGACCATATGCAACGTGCGCAACCTCCGGCCCTAAATTCTTCGCAGCCTGCGCGATGATATCCCCGAGTTGGGCTTGATTGACGTAACCGGTGGGGACTAACACCCTCTCATGATCGCGCCCCGCCGCTTCCGCCTCTCCTCCATGCTTCGGCGCTGCAACAATGAACAGCATGGCTTTGATCGTTTTCTTCCGGGGTATCAACGTTGGAGGACACCGGGCCTTTCGCCCGAGCGTGCTCGCCAAAGAACTGGCCATCTACGATGCCGTGAACGTGGGCGCCGCGGGCACGCTTGTCGTTCGCAAACCTGGGCCGCGATCAAAGTTCCTTGCCGAATTGCGCGGGAAGCTGCCGTTCGAAGCGACAATCGCTTACTGCGGCGGCAGCGATCTGATTCAACTAGAGATGGACAATCCGTTTGGAGCTGAGATACCGTCCGCCGATGTTGTTCAATTTGTGAGCATCCTGTCGAAGGCTGGACGCCGCGGAGTTTCTCTTCCGATTGCTCTTCCCGAAAGTGGGGAGTGGTTGGTGCGAATCATCGGCTCGAAGAATCGTCTCCTGTATGGCGTGTACCGCCGCCACATGAAAACGATCGGCTGTCTCGGCCAGATCGACCGGCTCTTTGGGGCGCCGGCGACAACGCGCAGTTGGAACACAATACTCTCAGTGCTGCGGATTTTGAAATCCCACGAGCCCGGCAAGTAGACCGCCTGAGCTGGGAACGTTGTAGGCGGTCGAGTATACCATCCAATTGACGCACCAACAATTCGTTGACCGTCTCCCAAGGCAGGCG
>JBEKUT010000145.1:0-15020 GCA_049514735.1 Bryobacteraceae bacterium | reverse complement strand
GTTATATCTTGGGGTGCGAGAACCTGACACTGCAACAGATTTTGGAGCGGCTGGCGGGTATCAGCGGACGAAAAGCTCCAGCGGTTCGCATCCCCTATGCCGTGGCATATATGGCCGGGGTAGCCAGCACAGGGTGGGCGAATATAACAGGGCGCGAGCCGCGGGCGCCGCTCGATGCCGTGAAAATGTCGCGCAAGAAAATGTTCGTTTCGTCGGATAAAGCGCGCCGTGAGTTGGGATTCAATCCCGTTCCGGTTGACGGAGCGCTTGCCCGCTCGGTGGAATGGTTCCGGACGAACGACTATGTCTAACATGGTAGCTGGCATGAGCATTGTCTTCGTCGCCGCTGAATCCCGTGAATTTGACGGCATTTTAAGTCATGTATCTAACATTTCCGCACTCCGATGGCCAGTGCAATTTGCTAAATCGGCGGAACTCGGTGGACGAAGTGTGATCCTGTTGGCGAATGGACCCGGACCGAAGCTAGCAGCCGAAGCCGCGGAAGAGGCGGCGCGAAGGTTGGAATCCGTGGATGGATTTGTCAGTACGGGATATTGCGGCGCGCTGGATAATGATTTAGGGACCCTTGATATCGTAGTTGCATCTAAGGTGAATGGGGACGCTGCGGTGCAGCCCGCAACACAACGATCTTATGCAGCGGGTCCCATGCTGTCTCAGGATTCCGTCGCCTGCACAGTGGAAGAGAAATTGAGACTGCGCGAAACGGGCGCCATCGCGGTAGAGATGGAAGCGGCTGGTGTTGAAAAAGTCGCCCGAAAGTTAGGAGTACCTTTTTATTGCGTTCGAGTAGTAACAGATGCGGCATCGGAATCGCTGGCGCTGGATTTCAATCGCGTGCGCGATGGCGATGGGCGGTTCAGCGTAGCCCGCATTTTAGCGGCGGCGCTGCGGCGTCCAGGCCGCGTGTTTCCGGAACTGTTCCGGCTCGAACGGACTTGTAGAAGCGCGTCTGTTGCGCTGGGGGATTTTATTGCCAACTGTCGATTCTGAAGTACAGTCCGCAATCGCGCTGGCCGGCCTGCCTCCAAACATGTGGGCGGCCGTTTATACCGGCGAGAGCACTGTCCGCGTCCAATCGATTCCGGTGCCGGAGATCGGACCGGGTGAAATACTCATAAAAGTCCACAGTTGCGGGATCTGTCATACCGATCTGAAAAAGATCGAATACAACCTGCTGACGGCGCCTCGGGTATATGGACACGAAACGGCTGGCGAAGTTGCGGCTGTCGGCGAGAAAGTTCGGAATTTCCAGCCCGGCGACCGGGTGCTGGTCTTCCATCACATCCCGTGCATGGAGTGCTTCTATTGCCGGCATAAGTTATACGCCCAGTGCCCCGTGTCTAAGAGAGTGGGCGTGACGGCGGGATATGAGCCGGCCGGCGGGGGATTTTCGCAGTACGTGCGAGTGATGGACTGGATCGTCAAACGCGGAGTCGAAAAAATACCGGATGGAGTGCTCTACGAACACGCCTCGTTTGTCGAGCCTTTGAACACCTGTCTGAAGGGCGTTGTGCAACTCGATCCGAAACCCGGCGATGTGGTCGTGATTTTGGGACAAGGTCCCATCGGGCTGCTGTTCACGATGCTCGTGAAGCGGACCGGCGCGACCATCCTGGCTACCGACACGATGCCGTACCGCCAGGAACTGGCGCAGCGTTTTGGCGCGCTGGCGGCCTACGATCCGCGCGACCCGGATTTACCGACGCGCATCAAAGATCTTACGCAAGGACGCGGCGCGGACGCGATCATTATCGCGGCCTCGGCTCCTGGCATCGTCGCACAGGCAGTAGAATATTCCAGGCCAGGCGGCCGCATCCTGCTTTTCGCGCAGACCTCGCATCAGGAGCGCATCGAACTTTCGGGCGCCGACGTCTGTGTCGGCGAACGCATGATTTTCGGATCTTACAGCGCTTCGGTAGACTTACAGAAGGAGTCGGCCGATCTCGTCTTCAGCGGCGAGTTGCCAGTCGAGGATTTGATTTCACACCGGTTCCCGTTGGACCAGATCCGGGCGGGAATTGAGATGGCGTTGCACCCGGAGCCTACATCGTTGAAAATAATAGTTCAGCCTCAGAGGTGCTCATAAATTGAATACACAGATGATGGCTGCTGTTCTCTACGGGAAGGAAGATTTAAAGATAGAGGCGGTACCTGTCCCGGAGATCGGCCGAGACGACGTGCTGGTACGCGTCAAGACAGCGCTGACGTGCGGCACCGACGTCAAGGTCTTCCGCCGCGGATATCACGCGCGGATGATCGTCCCGCCGGCGCTGTTCGGGCATGAGTTGGCCGGGGATATCGTGACTGTGGGCGAGAACGTCCGCGGTTTCCACCTGGGACAAAGAGTGGTGGCGGCGAATTCCGCTCCCTGCGGAAACTGTTTCTATTGCCGCCGCGACAACGAGAATCTCTGCGAAGACCTGTTGTTCAACAACGGCGCCTACGCCGAATACATACGCATTCCCGGCCGCATCGTGGAACGTAACCTCTACGAAATTCCGGCGCACGTCAGTTATCAGGATGCGGCGCTGATTGAGCCGCTCGCGTGCGTGCTGCGCGGGCTCGATGAGACGCGCATCCGGAAGGGCGACAACATCGCCATCCTGGGCCTGGGCCCCATCGGCATGATGTTCGTGCGCCTTGCGAAGGTGTATGGCGCGCGCGTGATCGCCATCGGCCGGCGGCAGAGCCAACTGGATCGCGCCGCAGC
Source organism: Bryobacteraceae bacterium (assembly GCA_049514735.1). GTDB lineage: Bacteria > Acidobacteriota > Terriglobia > Bryobacterales > Bryobacteraceae > JAICMB01. The sequence continues at coordinate 12,289 of JBEKUT010000145.1, read as the reverse complement.
CATGGGCGCCGATGAGTTATTGACGTCTATTGACGGCGTCGATTTAGTGGAGCAGGTTCGGACTCTCACAGAAGGCCATGGCGCCGATATAGTAATTGAGGCTGTTGGACTCCCGGAAGCGTGGGAGACGGCGCTGCGTCTGCTGCGGCGCGGCGGCACGGTGAACTTCTTCGGCGGCTGCGCCAACAATAGCTCCATCAGTCTGGATACTTCGTTAATGCATTATTCCGAGATCACGTGCACGGCCAGCTTTCATCACACGCCGGCGCACATTCGAAAGGCGCTGGACATTGTCAGCCGCGGCGACATAACGTCCGCAGATTTTGTGAATCGCGTAGAGCCGCTCGCCAATCTTTTGCAGGTATTGCAGCACCTGATGAGCCATAACGGGCACATGAAAACTGCAATCGTCCCGTAAGCCAGCAATGCCCGCGGCGCCGGCTCTATCTCCGAAGCAGTTCCTCAAGCGCACAGACGCTCTTGCCGCGTCCTACACGGCGTCCGAGTCGCGCGAGTATACGCGCTGGCTCGCAACGCATCACTACGAGAATTTCCACGTCGTCAGCTTTCTGCTTCCCAGACGTCTCCATCAGGATTTCTACAACGTCTACGCGTTCTGCCGTTGGGCGGACGATTTAGGCGACGAAATTGGCGATCCCGCAGAGAGCCTCAAGCTGCTCGCATGGTGGCGCGAAGAGTTGTATGGGATGTTCGAAGGCCGCGCGCAGCACCCGGTTTTTGTCGCTCTGGAAGACACGGCGCAGCGCTACAACCTTCCCCGCCAGCTTTTCGACGATCTCATTTACGCCTTCGAGCAGGACCAGACCATCACGCGATACGAAGACTGGGGCGGCGTATTCGGCTACTGCCGCTGTTCCGCGAATCCAGTGGGGCGTTTGGTATTACGGCTGTGCGGCTACGTGGATGAAGAGCGGGACCGCATGTCGGATGCAACCTGCACCGCTCTGCAGCTCGCGAATTTCTGGCAGGATGTCGCCGTCGATCTCGAAAAGGACCGCGTGTATCTGCCGCTGCATCTTTTCCGGAAACATGGCTACACGCTGGAGGAGTTGAAGGCCGGACGCTTCACGCCCGCCTTCCGCAATGTGATGGTGGACGCCGTAGAAGTGGCGCGCCAGATGTTCGTGAAAGGTCTGCCGCTGGCGAAGACCGTGAACCGCCGATTGGGATTCGATCTGTCGCTGTTCAGCCGCGGCGGCATGCGCGTGCTCGAGAAGATCGAAGAGCAGGATTATAACGTGCTCGCGAGGCGGCCTACGATCTCGAAGCCTGAGCGCGTAGGCTTGATGCTGGCCGCCGCTTGGGGCATGCTGTAAGGCGTGGCCATCACGCTCGACCAGTCTTACGCCCACTGCCGCAAAGTAGCTCGGAAGAGAGCCCGCAATTTCTATTATTCGTTTGTGCTGCTCGCGAAGGAACAGAAGGACGCCATGTGCGCCATGTACGCCTTCATGCGCTTCTGCGACGATCTGAGCGACGAGAGCGGCGCCAATGCGGCCGCTATCGAACGCTGGCGGTCGGAGTTGGACGAGGCGCTCGCGGGGCGCGTGGGGTCCAATCCTCTGTGGCCGGCATTTCTCGACGCGGTGCAGCGTTACGCTATACCGCACCAGTATTTTCACGACATGATCGAAGGCGTGCGCTCCGACCTGGTACCGCGTACCATTCAAACTTTCGACGAATTATACGCCTACTGCTATCGCGTGGCGAGCGTCGTGGGATTGACCACCATCCACATCTTCGGATTCGACGCGGCGGAGGCTTTAAAGCTAGCGGAGAAGTGCGGAATCGCATTTCAGTTGACGAACATTTTGCGCGATGTGCGCGAAGATTCCGACAACGGCCGGGTCTATCTTCCGCAGGAAGATATCAAGCGCTTCGATGCCGACCTGCGTTCTTACGACGATCGTTTTCTGAACCTGATGCGTTTTGAAGCCGCGCGCGCACACCGTTACTATGAGGAATCCGCGCCTTTGATTGGTCTGGTGCATAATCGCAGCCGCGCTTCGTTGTGGGCGCTCATCGAGATTTACCGCCGCCTGCTGGGGCGCATCGAGCGGGCGAATTTTCAGGTGCTGGAACGCCGCATCAGCCTGCCCGCTTGGGAGAAAATGGGGATCGTGCTGCAAGCCGCGGTGAAGTGAATGCGCGTGCACCAGATGACGGATCACCCGTCGATCAACCATCCCACTTATTTCCTGCAAAGCTCCTTCTTCCCCGATGGACGGTCGCTGGTGTTCACGTCTTATCGAACGGGATCGCCGCAGTTGTTCGAGGTCAGTTTTCCAGATAAGCAGGTCCGGCAACTCACGAACGGCGACCCGATTCATCCTTTCTCACCGGCCATCTCGCCCTCCGGCGAAGAGGTCTTCTTTGTGCGCGGCGGCTCGATATGGAGCATTCGGAAAGCGAGTTTACGCGAGCGGCTGGTGGTGTCGTTTGAAGGCTCGCAGTTGGGGGAATGCTCGCTTGGCGATAACGGAACGTGGATTGTCGCGGCGATCCGGCACGCGGGCGGGAACGGCGTTGTTACGGGACGGACGGATGGTTCTGGCTGGCGTCTGATTCCGTTCGAGCGAACCGTGATTCATCCGCAGTTTCACCCGCTCGACCCGGAATGGCTGATCTTCGCCGGCGATCCCGCGCCACGCATGTTTCGCGTCCGCCGCGATGGGTCAGGCATGGAGTGCCTCTATCGACACAGCAATGACGAATTTATTTTGCACGAGGCTTTTCTTGGCTCAACCGGCGATCTGGCGTTCGTGCATTGGCCATTCGCCCTACGCCGCATGAATTGGCGCACGCTTGAGATTTCGACTATTGCAGACTTCAACGCGTGGCACATTGCGTCGAACAAAGCCGGCACAAAAGTGTTGTGCGACACCAATCATCCCGACCTTGGTCTATTTTTGATCGACGTGGCGACTGGCGCGCGCACTAAAATCTGCGATTCGAACGCCAGCAGTCAGGGCTCGCAATGGAAGAAATCGCGCTACGCGTTGAAGGAAGATTTCGAGGCGGCACGCAGCGGGGCGAAGGAGAATCTCAGTTGGATGGAGACTCCCACGGATTCAGTCTACGGTCCGCAATGGACACATCCGCATCCCTCGTTTTCGCACAATGAACGTCACATCGCATTTGCGAGCGACCAGACTGGATACACGCAGGTCTACGTCGCAGAGCTGTGAGCGAAGTGATAGGGTGATCCTTTAAGGAGAACTCAATGCTACGTGTTATCGGACTGCCCGAACTGTTAGTCATGTGTGTGTTCGTTTCGTTCTTCGTTATCCCCTTCTGGAAGATTTCCGAGAAGGCCGGTTATCCCGCCATAGCGGGCTTCTTCATGCTCATTCCATTTCTCAATATCCTCCTGCTCTTCTTTTTTGCTTTCAGCGACTGGCCAGTGCTAAAGGAATTGCGCGCCTTGCGACTTAGGGCCGCTGATCAGACGGGAAAGTTTTCAGGTACTCTCTGATCTCATCTCGCACGCGCCGAAACAACGCGAGCCGCTCTTCGCCCGTCCCCTCAAGCGCCGCCGGGTCTTCAAACGATTTGTGAATGCGGTTGGTGTGACCCGGAAAAATCGGACAGCTCTCCTTCGCGTTGTCACATACGGTCAGGACGTAATCGAATCTCCGACTGGCGAACTCATCGACACTCTTCGAGCGGTGCCCCGAAATATCGATACCGATCTCCTTCATAACGGCGATCGCTTCCGGCCTGACACGCCCTGGCTTGGTGCCCGCACTCTCGACTTCGAAGCGATTTCCTGCGTCATGCCGCAGTAGCCCTTCCGCCATTTGGCTGCGCGCTGAGTTACCAGTGCAGAGAATCAGAACTCTTTGTTTATCCATGGTGATCACGTTTCGACGGGCGCCGGAAACCAATGCCGCGTTCGATTACACGCGGCGCAGACCGTGAGCATCACCGGCACTTCCACCAAAACGCCCACCACCGTCGCAAGCGCCGCCCCGGATTCAGGACCGAACAGCGCAATCGCGGTCGCAACCGCCAGCTCAAAAAAGTTCGACGCGCCTATGAGCGCTCCGGGCGCTGCCACCGCATACTCAACCTTCAGAAGCTTCATCAGTCCGTAAGCAAGGCCGGCGTTGAAATAAACCTGCAGCGTGATGGGAACCGCGATCAGGACGACGTGAAAGAATCGGCCTGTGATATTGTCGGCCTGGAACGCGAAAATCAGCACCAGCGTGAGGAGCAAAGCCGCGATGGTCACCGGCGCGAATTTAGGCAGCAGCACGCCCTCAAACCACGCCCGTCCATGGCGGCCGATGAAGAAGAACCTAAGAAGGGTTCCGGCGGCGAGGGGGACGACGATAAAAATCAGTACCGAATAAAGCAGCACCTGAAACGGCACTCTCAAAGAAGAAGCCCCCGCGACAAGAAACTGCACTATCGGCACGAAGAGCACCAGCATAATGAGATCGTTCACCGACACTTGCACCAGCGTATAAGCGGCATCGCCGTTCGTAAGATGGCTCCAGACGAACACCATCGCGGTGCACGGGGCCGCGGCCAGAATGATGCATCCCGCAATATACTGGTCCGCTTCCGAGGGGCCGATAAAGCTCGCGAAGACGAACCGGAAGAACACCCACGCGAGTAGAGCCATGGAAAACGGCTTAATAACCCAGTTGACAAGCAGCGTTACGAGCAGACCCGCAGGCTTCCGGCCGACATTTCGGACGGAGCTGAAGTCGACCTTCATCATCATGGGCGTGATCATCAACCAGATCAGGACGGCGATGGGAACGTTGATCTGGCTGCCCTGCCCGAATTCGAGGCCGCGAAGCGCGCGGATGGAAGAGGGTAGGAGCTTTCCAAAGATCACTCCCGCGGCCATGCAGAGCGCCACCCACACGGAAAGATAGCGCTCGAAAAACCCCAGCCCGCCCGCCTTACCCACAACACCCCGGCGCGCAGCAAGCTGCCGATGTTTTTTTAGCCCTCACGAACGCACTGATGAATTTGCCTTCCATTTCTTTCGCCAGAGAATCGACATCCAGCCCTTGGCCGGCGAGGAATGTCCTGGCATCTTCAATGCCGTAGACCCGCGTGGGCTCAATGTCGATGTCGTCGAAGCCGGCCTTGGCGAGCTTCGCGATGTACTCGTAATCGCTCAGGGCGCCGGCCACGCAACCCACCCACAGTTCCATGTTTTTCTTGATCGCCGCCGGCACATCGCCACGGACAACCACATCGGACACGGCGAATCGTCCGCCCGGTTTTAGGACTCGGAACGCTTCCTTCAGCACAAGGTCCTTATCGCCGGAAAGGTTGATGACGCAATTCGAAATGACGACGTCTACGGAATTATCGGGCAGCGGAATATGCTCGATCTCGCCCTTGAGGAACTCGACGTTTGTCAGTCCGCTCTTGCGCTTGTTCTCTTCCGCCAGCGCCAGCATTTCATCGGTCATATCGAGACCGTAGGCTTTTCCAGCCGGCCCGACACGGCGTGCCGATAAGAGAACGTCGATGCCGCCGCCCGATCCTAGATCGAGCACGGTTTCACCCGGCTTCAATTCCGCGAGCGCGGTGGGATTGCCGCATCCGAGTGAGGCTTTCATCGCCATATCTGGCACTTCGCCTCGTTGCGTGGAATCGTAGAGTTTCGAGGTGATGGGATCGCAGCAGGATTCGAGCGCCGCCGCACCGCCGCAGCAGGAATTGCCGGCTCCCGATGTCACTCGCAGCGCGGCTTGTCCGTATTTCTCCTTGACAACTTCCTTGATCGTTTCCATGCTTCTACAATACTCGAAGTATGGAAGGGTGTCAACGGCCGAATCGTCGTATCGGCGTGTACGGTACACTGTGCTGTGATCCACGAGCACATCGAGGCAGATACAATTTGGATTGAAGCTACTTTGGCAGGAGCTATGCTGCGTGCGCTCGTTCTAACGTTTGTTCTGACTTGCCTGGTGTACGGTCAAGCCGGCGCCGCCGTCACGGTGACTGGCGACATTCCGACACGGCTGGTTTTGAAAGCCGAGGATCTCGCCAAGATGCCGCGGCAGGCAGTATCGATCGCACAAGAGGACGGGACCAAAATAGAGTACGAAGGCGTCGCGCTGCGCGAAATTATGAAGCGGGCGGGCGCGCCGATGGATAAGGAGCTGCGCGGCAAGGCTCTCGCGAGCTATATTCTCGCCAAGGCGCATGACGATTACCAGGTCGTCTTCACGCTCGCGGAAATAGCGCCGGAGTTTGGGAATGAATCGATCATAGTCGCCGACAAACGCGGCGGCAAGCCGCTGTTTGGATATCAGGGTCCGTTCCGCCTGGTGTGTCCGAACGACAAAGCCGGCGCGCGTTCGGTGCGCATGCTCGAGACCCTCGAATTTGTCCGGCTGCTGAAATGAATCGCTCGTTGTGCGTGAGCCTGGCGGTGTCGCTACTGGGCCAGGTGTTTGCTCAAACCTACACCTGGAATTTGCCAAAGGGCTTCCCGCAGCCTGCCGTTCCCGCCGACAATCCCATGACTGCGGCCAAAGTGGAGCTGGGCCGCTATCTGTTCTACGACACTCGCATGTCTGTGAACGGCAAATCTTCCTGCGCGACGTGCCACAGACAAGAACTCGCATTCACCGATGGCCGCGCGGCTGCCAGGGGCGCCACCGCTGAACTGCATCCGCGCAGCGCGATGAGCCTGGTCAACGTGGCGTACAGCGGCGCGCTCACCTGGAGCAATCCTCAGTTGAAGAGGCTGGAAGATCAGGCGCGAATTCCGATGTTCAGCGATCATCCCGTCGAACTTGGCTTGCGGGAAGGCGATGGCCTCCCACCGACGCTGCGAGCCGATTCTAGATACAAGCTTCTCTTCGAACGTGCATTTCCCGAAGAGACCGATCGTTTCACAATAAACAACGTCACCAAGGCCATCGCCTGTTTCGAGAGAAGCATTATCTCCGCCCGCTCAGCATATGACCGCTATCATTACGGCGGCGATGACAATGCGGTTTCGGATTCGGCCAAGCGCGGAGAGACTTTGTTCTTCGACCAGCACCATTCCTGCTTCCGCTGCCATGGCGGATTCAATTTCAGCGATGCTTCGGTTTCCGAGAGCAATCCCGAAAGAACCATCGAATTTCACAACACCGGCCTTTATGAAGCGGATGCGACAAAGTTCAAGGTTCCTACATTGCGGAATGTCGCGATCACCGCGCCCTACATGCACGACGGCAGCATTGCGACCCTCGATGGTGTCCTCGATCATTACGCCGCGGGAGGAAGAGGCCATGATAATCCGAACAAAGATCGTCTGATCGCAGGCTTTCCACTTTCGCCACAGGATCGCGCGGATCTCATCGCATTTCTTGAATCTTTGACCGACGAAGAATTGCTCCACGACCCGAGATTTGCCAATCCTTGGTAGCGCGTCCACAGGGGTACATCTTTAACTCGGTTTGACCGATAATAATCACATAGCTAGTCATGAAAACAGCACTGATAACCGGAATCACCGGACAGGACGGGTCTTTTCTCGCGGAGTTTCTGCTTCAAAAAGGATACGAAGTCCACGGGATCGTGCGGCGCGCGTCGACCTTTAACACCGACAGGCTGGATGCGATTTACGCCGATCCGCATGAGCCGGACGTAAACCTCCGTTTACATTATGGCGACCTGACAGACGGCACCGGATTGCGGCGCATCGTGGAGAAGGTTCAACCGGACGAGATCTACAATCTGGGCGCGCAATCGCACGTGCGGGTAAGTTTCGATCAGCCCGAATATACGGGCGATGTCGTCGCCACCGGCGCGCTGCGGCTTCTTGAGGTGGTGCGCGATTACGCGGAGCGTTGCGGGAAGCCGGTGCGAATCTATCAAGCAGGATCATCGGAAATGTTTGGAGCGGCCGCGCCGCCACAGAGTGAGAAAACGCCGTTTTATCCGCGTAGTCCATATGCGGTCGGCAAGGTCGCGGCGCATTGGTACGGTATCAATTATCGCGAAGCGTACAATTTGTTTCTTGCGAACGGGATTTTGTTCAATCATGAGTCGCCCCGGCGTGGCGAGACATTCGTCACTCGTAAGATCACGCGCGCTCTTGGACGCATTAAGCACGGGTTGCAGAATAAGCTCTTCCTGGGCAATCTCGACGCGAAACGCGACTGGGGTTACGCTGGCGATTACGTGGAAGCGATGTGGCTCATGCTGCAGCAGGACGCGCCGGGCGATTATGTGATCGCTACTGGCGAAGCTCATTCGGTGGGTGAGTTTCTCGACGCCGCGGCAGCGTGTTGCGGTCTCGATTGGACGCTGCACGTCGAAATCGATCGGCGTTATTTTCGTCCCACGGAAGTAGATTATTTGTTAGGTGATTCTTCCAAGGCTCGCGAGAAGCTGGGATGGAAGCCGCGTGTGGGATTTGAGGAACTTGTGCGCATGATGGTGGAGCACGACCTGGAACTTGCCAGCCAGGAAGTTACTCTCACTCGCGCGGGACATCGCGTGATTCCGCGCGGGAGCTCTTATGCGTAAGGACAGCAGAATCTTTGTCGCGGGTCACAAGGGGCTGGCCGGTTCTGCCATTTGCCGCCAGCTCGCGCGCAAGGGCTACGAAAACGTCGTCGTACGCGGCCGCCGCGAACTCGACCTCAGAGACCAGGCCGCTGTCGACCGATTTTTCTCGCAGGTTCAGCCTGAGTTTGTGTTTCTGGCTGCGGCCAAAGTAGGAGGGATCGCGGCCAACAGTTCCTATCCGGCGGAATTTCTCTACGAGAACCTGGCGATTCAAAACAATGTGATCCATTCCGCTTGGCAGAGCGGTGTGGAAAAGCTGCTGTTCTTAGGATCTTCCTGCATTTATCCGAAGCTTGCGCCGCAGCCGATCAAAGAAGAGTATCTCCTGACTGGTCCGCTGGAGCCGACTAACGAATGGTACGCGATCGCAAAGATCGCCGGCATCAAAATGGCCCAGGCGTATCGCAAACAATATGGATTCAACGCCATCAGCCTGATGCCCACGAACCTCTACGGCGCGGGCGATAACTTCGATCTTGAAAATTCTCATGTGCTGCCGGCATTGATGCGTAAATTCCATGAAGCGAAGATCGCCGGAGCGCCTGAAGTGGTGGTATGGGGATCGGGAAGTCCGCGCCGCGAATTTCTTCACGTCGACGATCTGGCGGATGCGGCCGTTTTTCTGATGCAGAATTACGACGATCCGGGGATCGTCAACGTTGGCACCGGATCGGATGTGACCATTCGAGAGCTTGCTGAAATTGTACAGAGGGTTATCGGATACCAGGGCCGGCTGGTATTCGATACGACGCGGCCGGATGGGACGCCGCGCAAGTTGCTCGACGTTTCGAAGCTCGCGGCGCTCGGATGGCAAGCGAGCGTGAAACTCAAAGATGGCATCGCGCGCACTTATGAGTGGTATGAATCGCCGAGCTACTTCCCGATCGCGTCCGGCATATCCGCCAACACATAAGTCATAACCGCCATCGCGGCAACATTGCGCCGCAGATCGTCGAGATCGATCTTGTCGACCGTATCCGCCGCCGTGTGGTGCCAGTCGAAATAATGCGTACCGACGGTGCGCATGGCGAGTCCCGGGACACCCCCCATCATGATCGGCGCGATATCCGCGCCGCCGCCGCCGCTCGTGACGCTGCCCGCGCCAATGCGATCCAGCAGCGCGCCAACTTCACGCAAACGCGCAACGGCAGCCTGCGTTTGCCCGCCCGCGCTGATACCGAATCCGACCGGTTTCTCCGCGCCGCCATCCATTTCGATCGCGGCAACGTGGTCCTTCAAATGGCCTTCAATCCACTCGCGGTAGGCCTTCCCTCCGGCGCCGCCGTTCTCCTCGTTGACCCAGAACACGACACGAATTGTACGCCGCGGCTTCAGACCGAGCGTCTTGATCAGGTGGGCCGCTTCGAGCGACGTGATGATCCCGGAGCCATCGTCTTGCGCGCCAGCACCGACATCCCACGAATCGATGTGGCCGCCGATCACAACCACCTTCTCCGGTTCTTCGCTACCGCGAATTTCGCCGATCACGTTGGCCGAATCGGCGTCCGGTTCCGTGTGCGCCTCCATCTCGAGATGCACGCGTACTTTCGTCCCCGCATCGGTGAGACGTTGCATCAGCGTGGCGTCCTCGATGGTGACAGCGGCTGCCGGAATCTGTTGGACGCCCGCGGCGTAATCCATCGCGCCGGTGTGCGGTAGCTGCACCGCCAACGGCGTTATAGATCGCACCAACACCGCGATGGCGCCGAGTTTCGCGGCTCGCGATGCGCCGCCATGCCGATAGACCACCGTCTGTCCATAGCTGACGTAAGGCGCGTTGAACAGAACGATCTTGCCATCGACGCCCGCGCGGCCCTTGCTCTCGAGCTCGTCGAAATTGGCGACCGGAACCACTTCGGCCGTGATTCCCTGCTTCGGTGTCGCGATGCTGCCGCCGAGTCCCAGAATCGTGAGACGCCGCTTCACCGGCTCGACAATCGAGGCGCTCTCCGCGCCGCGCACCCAGTGCGGCACCTTGACCAGCGGCGTGACCACGTTCTCCAGACCGTCCTTCTTCATCTGCGCGGCCGACCACGCGATGGCCTGATCGAGACTCGGCGACCCGCTCAGCCGGTTGCCAATGCGGTCGCATAGGTAGGTCAACTTTTCCATGGCTCCGTTGTCGGCCATGGCGGCGTCGATGAGCCGGTTCGCCACGTCGCGATATTTATCCGTTAGTCCTTCCGCGGACAAAAGCACCGCCGAAAAGCCGGCCGCCAGCACAATCAGAGTAGTTTTCATGAAAGGATCAGGATACCGCGCTAGCGCCCGGTTCCGCGAATCGCGTTTTCATCCGAAGCGGTGTATGATGGGGCCTTAAACGCAATGGCTCAAGTTTCCGTCGAACCGCTCTCCAATGCTACCTCCGCAATTCAAGGCTTAACGCAGCGCCTCATTTCGCTCGACGCATTTCGAGGCGCGACGATGGCTCTGATGGTGCTCGTCAACGATCCCGGCGGACCGGTATCGTACTCGCCTCTCCAGCACTCCGAATGGAATGGATGGACGCCCACCGACGTGGTGTTCCCGTCCTTTCTTTGGATCGTAGGCGTCGCAATGACGCTGTCGCTCGGACGGCGTATAGAGGCCGGAGTCTCACGCGGAAAATTGTTCGCGCAGGTTCTGCGGCGCTCCGCGATCCTTTACGTTCTGGGGCTGATTGTCTACGTCTATCCTGGATTCAACTTCCATACACAGCGCCTGCTCGGGGTATTGCAGCGGATCGCCATCTGCTATTTGATCGCCGGCGCGATTTACCTGACCACGCGTCTGCGCGGGCAGATTATCTTGGTCGTCTCACTGCTGGCCGCGTACTGGCTGCTGATGACGCTTGTTCCAGTGCCCGGTTATGGCGCGGGAAGGCTCGACGTGGAGGGCAACTTCGCGCATTATATTGACCGCATCGTGCTCGGATCGCACAATTATCATTGGACGGCAACTTGGGATCCGGAAGGAATCGTCAGCACGCTTCCGTCAATCGCGACGGCGCTCTTCGGAATCATGGCCGGGCATATTTTGCGGTTGAAGAAGACGCTCGCGGAGCGGACCACCTGGCTGTTCGTGACGGGAAATCTGCTGCTCGCGGCTGGGCTCATTTGCAATATCTGGCTGCCCATCAACAAGAAGCTCTGGACGGATTCCTTCTCGCTATTCATGGCAGGTCTGGACTTCGTGATGTTCGCGATTATGCTGTGGTTTGTCGATGGGCTCGGCTATAAACGCTTCACCAAGCCGCTGGTGATCATGGGCATGAACGCGATCGCGGTGTACATGGCATCGGAACTGGGCGATGAGTTCTTGAGCGCGACGCACTGGCATGACTGGATTTTCGAGCATGTCTTCACGCCGATTGCCTCGCCGATCAATGCGTCGCTATTATATGCGGTCGCGTACGTCCTGGTGATGTATGGGATTGCCTATGTAATGTACAAGCGTGGTTGGTTTCTGCGCGTGTAGCAAATTCAGTCTCTTCGTAGTTGTTGGTTCGTAGTTCGTAGTTCCACGTTCTGCATCACGGAATGTTCCGTTCCGAGCCGGTAGAGTAGGAGAGAGGGCGACGCATAGCGGCCGCTGGACTACCGCGTGTGGCCGGTTTTACTTTCAGTCCCCTTCTTGAAGGGGGCGCGCGCGCAGCAGCTCCCTAACCACCTAATATTTATACCACTTACACCCACAAAATTCCCCAAATTCTCGAACATCCCCCCATCGCCCCCAACCCCACCCAATC
>JBEKUT010000144.1:0-24090 GCA_049514735.1 Bryobacteraceae bacterium | reverse complement strand
CGGTCAATTTTTCAGGTTCACTACGGTAGCGCCCCACCCCCCGGCTTCAGCCGGAGCATCGCCGAAACTTTCAACGAAAGGAGTCCGCGAAAGTACGGCTCTTACAATCTCGCGCTGCACGCCAATCCCCCGCCCATGGATAATCCGCAGAGCCCGTAATCCCAGGCGATGCGCTTCTTCGAGATACTCTTCGACAATCGGCTTCACATCGCGCGGCGGCACGCTATGTAGATCGAAAACATCCGTGATTGGAATACGAATCGGTTCGTCATCCATACGGCAGTTGCTAGCCTAACATTAGTGGATCAAGCGTCAGAATATTTACGCCGCCTGAACGTGCGCAAAGCGGAATGCGACCGTTATTCGAAGCTGCATAAAACGATCGGAAATATTCGACTCGCCGTGGGCATCGCTGCGGCGACGGTCACCTACTTCGTATTCGGAAGGCCGATTCTTTCCGCCTGGTGGTTCGTCCTGCCCGTAGTCGTCTTCATCGCCCTGCTGGTATGGCATTCCCGCATTCTCGAAAAGCGCGATTACGCCGCCCGCGCGGTTCGATTTTACGAGAAGGGCATTGAGCGTATCGAGCATCGCTGGATAGGGCAAGGCGAATCGGGCGATCGCTATCGCGAGCAGGATCACGTTTATGCGGACGATCTGGATCTGTTCGGCCGCGGGTCGCTTTTTGAGCTGTTATGCATCGCGCGTACGCAAGCCGGCGAAGCTACTTTGGCGCGCTGGCTGAAGGGTCCGGCGTCAGGTGAAGAAGTGCTCGCGCGGCAACAGGCGGTGGCCGAGTTGCGCGGTAAGCTCGATCTTCGCGAGGACCTGGCCGCGTTTGCCGACGTGGTTCGCAAAAACGTCGATCCCGATGCTCTCGCCGTGTGGGGCGAAAAGCCGCAGATCGGGTTTCCGCCGGGCACGCGAGTCGCAGTGGTGCTAATCGTCGCCGTTGTGGTCGTGACCTTCGCGCTATGGATTGCAGGCGTGACCCCACGCGTGCCATTCCTGATCGCGATTCTGGTTGAATCCTCCATCGGCCTGGCGTTGCGTTCGCGGGTGCGGGAGATTATCGAATCGGCCGAGCATCCTGCGCGCGATCTGGATTTGCTTTCTGACGTTGTGCAATGCATCGAAGCGCAAGAGCTCCAGGCGCCTCTGCTGCTGCGAGTGCGATCACAACTCGAAACTCAAGGCGAGCCGGCGTCGAAACAGATCCGGCGGCTTCATGTATATATCAGCCGCCTGGACGATCGTGAAAATCAGTTCTTCGGACCCATCGCCGCGGCGGTGATGTGGGGCACTCAGTTTTCTATGGCGGTGGAAAGCTGGCGTCGCCGTTCCGGCGCGTCGATCCGCCAATGGCTCGCAGCCGTCGGCGAATTCGAGGCTCTCTGCTCTCTCGCCGCATACAGTTTTGAACATCCCGCCGACCCCTTCCCCGCCCTTGTCGAGCGCGAAGCGTTATTCGACGCGGTGGGGCTTGGCCATCCGCTGCTGCCCGAAGAATCGTTCGTGCGGAACGATGTGCGTCTAGGCGGCGAGCTGCGTTTGATCATCATCAGCGGTTCGAACATGTCGGGGAAAAGCACGCTGCTGCGATCGATCGGTCTGAACACGGTGATGGCGTGGGCCGGCGGACCGGTGCGCGCGCATCGGCTCGATATCTCACCGCTGCAGGTCGGAGCTTCTCTTCGTATTGTCGATTCTCTTCAAGACGGCCGATCTCGATTCTATGCGGAGATCACCCGCCTGCGCCAGATTATGGATCTGGCCGGCCAGGAACGCACGCTGCTGTTTCTGGTGGATGAAATGTTGAGCGGCACCAATTCGCACGATCGGCGGACCGGCGCCGGTGGTCTGGTGCGCACGCTGGTGGAGCGGGGCGCAATTGGATTGATCACCACTCACGATCTGGCGCTGGCCGATATCGCAGACGCGCTGGGCGGGCGCGCCATCAACGTTCACTTTTCCGATACCATTGTGGACGGTCAATTACATTTCGATTACAGGCTGCGTCCCGGCATCGTCGACCATAGCAATGCGTTGGAATTGATGCGGGCCGTTGGATTGGACGTTTAAGAATGCACGCAGTGGTGCTGGTCGCGCTGGCGTTAAAGCTCGTTTGGAGCGATGAGTTCAACGGGCCCGCGAATACTCCGCCCGATCCAACGAAATGGACGTACGATCTTGGCGGCGGGGGCTGGGGGAACGATGAACTCGAGATTTACACGCAATCGGCCGCCTACCAGGATGGGGCTGGAAATCTGGTGATCCACATCGCTCAGAATTCGGCTGGTTCGTACACCTCGGCGCGGATTAAAACACAGGGTCTGTTTAACACCAAATATGGGCGCGTTGAGGCGAGAATCAAAATTCCATACGGGCAGGGGTTCTGGCCGGCGTTCTGGATGCTCGGCGATAACATCGATCTCGTCGACTGGCCGGATTGCGGCGAGATTGACATCATGGAGAATATCGGCAAAGAGCCGGGCATGATTCATGGCACGGTGCACGGTCCCGGCTACGCCGGCGACTCTGCCTTCACGGCGGCGTACAGTTTGCCGGGCGGCGTCCCTTTCTCGGACGACTATCACGTGTACGCAATTTCCTGGACGCAGGATTCCATTACCTTTTTCGTCGATGAACGTGCCTACTATCGAACGTCCGTTCGGGAATTGCCGAGCGGCACGAATTGGGTTTTCAATCATCCCTTTTTCCTCCTGCTCAACGTTGCCGTAGGCGGGGATTGGCCCGGAGATCCGGACCAGACGTCCACGTTTCCGCAGAACATGCTGGTGGATTACGTCAGAGTTTACGCCCTGGAGCCGGAACTTTAGGAGCGGTTGCGCAGGTCTGCCAGCACTTTGCCCGAAACATTCAGGTTGCCATTTGCTCCGGTGCCAAGATGGATGTTTGGTTTCACCGCTCCGTGGAAATCGGACCCGCCGGTTACGGCGAGTTTTAGCTTATCCGCCAACGCGGCATAGCGCTCGACATCGGCCGGACGATGGTCGGAATGATAAACCTCAAGTCCGCGCAAACCGGCGTCGCGCAGCTCGGAGATGAATTCCTCTTCCTGTTGCGGGTCGCGAATTCCCAGGCGAATCGGATGGGCGAGAACGGGCAGACCGCCTCCGGCTTCAATCTGGTGAATGCTGACGGCAGTGTGCGGACTGTCGCGATGCACAAAGCCGGGCGCCTCTTCGCCGAGATATTGCCGAAAGGCTTCATCGGTGCTGGATGCGTATCCTTTGTCGACCAGCACGCGGGCGAAATGCGGCCGGCCGGTCAGCGTGCGGCCGAGCTTTTCCACCTCGCTCAACGTAATGTCGATGCCCATGAATTGAAGTTTGCGGGCGAGCGTAACGTTGCGTTGCCGGCGCGAAGCCAACAATTCGAGCAGCCATACGCGGAAGGCCGCCGACGGGGGCTGATGCAGGAAATAGCCGAGCAGGTGAACGTCCCAGCGGCGCTCGCCACCGTCTTCCGCGTGGGACATGCGGCTATTTACTTCCACCCCGCAGACCAGATCCAGGCCGCGTTCGGCGGCAACTGGAGCGGCCAGATCGTAGCCGGCGAAGGTATCGTGATCGGTGATCGCGAGCGCTTCCAGCCCCGTTTTCAGGGCAGCATCTACTAATTCAGCCGGAGAATAAGTACCGTCCGACTCGTTGGTATGACTATGAAGATCAATCACTCGGCAGACTCGAAATCGAAAATCTCACCCGCAATATGCACCAAAAGGCGCCCCGGGCCCAGCGCTTTTCCAGGCGCTTCAAAGAAAACCGCGCCATCGGTGGATTCGCCGGCGCCCAGTTTGGTGGGCGCCAATACGATGGCGGATGCGGCCGCGCCCGCTTTCAATCGCGCGGAGGATACCTCTGCCAGTGCATTTTGGCGGCGGGCTTCATAGCCATTCGTGGACTTCATGTGGATGTTCCCGTACAGACCGTTCTCATAGGTAGAAACGAGTTTAATCACGTCGGAGCGGCCCGAATGTTTAATGAACGAAAGTACCACGTCCTGCGCATTCGAAGCCTGTAACATTTCACCATCGCTTCGTTGGTAGGTGAAGTCTTCGGGTTTGACGCTCCATGAAACCTGGGACCCATTGGAAACGGCCACCTGCAGTACCGAGTAGTCGCGAATATGAATCGGGAGGCTGGCGAACATGACGGTTACGCCGGCGCGGGTCAGCGTCTTGTAGCGCAGGCCGTTGGAATCGAACTCGATCACCTGCGCGCGCAGACACAGGCACACGAGTAGACCCGGAAGCGCGCGAGGCAAGACCATTGCTAATTCCATGATAGATGGAATGGGGGGCTTGGTACACTAATTGCAACATTTACAGGTTTTATGACGGACATTGGAAATCTGCCAAGCCGCTTTGGTTTAAGCGCGCAGGGCATTGCCAGGTACCAACTGGCCCATTGGAATTTGGGAACATCGCAGCTTACCGAAATCGCTCTGCAGCGCCATGAAGGGATGCTGGCGGGCGGTGGATCTTTCGTCGTAAAGACGGGACGTTTTACGGGGAGGTCGCCCAAGGACAAGTACATCGTACGGGAGGCGGGGACTGAAAATACGGTCGACTGGGGCGAGGTGAACCAGCCGATGCCGGAAGCGGCATTCGACGGGATGTATGCGCGGCTGGAACACTTCCTGGAGAATGAAGAGCTGTTCGTGCAGGACTGTTTCGCCGGCGCCGATCCGGAATATACGCTTCCGATCCGAGTGATCACGCAACGCGCCTGGCATTCGCTGTTTGCGCGGGAGTTGTTCATTCGTCCGAATCCGCATGAGACGGACCGGCATAATCCCGAGTTTGCGATTGTTTTCGCGCCGGGCTTTTATGCCGATCCCGAAAAGGATGGCACGCGGTCGACCACTGCGATCGCGATCAACTTTAAGAAACGCATTGCCGCGATCGCCGGAACAGAGTACGCGGGCGAAGCGAAAAAAACGATTTTTACGGTGCTGAATTTTCTGCTGCCGGCGCGCGGCGTCATGCCGATGCACTGCTCGGCGAATATGGGACACGAAGGCGATGTTGCATTGTTTTTCGGCCTCAGCGGGACTGGCAAGACGACGTTGTCGGCCGATCCAACGCGGCGGCTGATCGGCGACGATGAGCACGGTTGGAGTGACCGCGGCGTCTTCAATTTTGAAGGCGGCTGCTATGCGAAATGTATCAAGCTGTCGCGAGAGAACGAGCCGCAGATCTGGAACGCGATTCGCTTCGGGACCGTGCTGGAGAATGTCGTTATCGATCCCAACACACGGCTGCTCGATTTCGATTCGGACGAGTTGACTGAGAACACGCGGGCGGCGTACCGGCTGGAATATATCGAGAACGCGGTGATTCCGAGCATGGGCGGACATCCATCGCACATTTTGTTCTTGACGGCCGATGCATTCGGCGTGCTGCCGCCGGTTTCGCGGCTGACTCCCGATCAGGCGATGTATCATTTCCTGAGCGGATATACAGCCAAGCTGGCTGGCACGGAGCGCGGATTGGGCAAGGAGCCGGCTGCGACATTCAGCAGTTGCTTCGGCGCGCCGTTCCTGCCGCGCTCGCCGTTGGTTTACGCCAAGATGCTCGGCGAGAAGATGGAGCGCTACGGGGTTCCGTGCTACCTGATCAACACGGGATGGGTGGGCGGACCGTATGGCATCGGCGAGCGGATGAATCTGCCGTACACGCGAGCTATCGTTGACGCGGTGGTGGAAGGGCAGCTCGATTCTGTGGCGACGGTGCGGCATCCGATTTTCGAAATGGGTGTTCCGGTGAGTTGTCCTGGCGTGCCTGCCGCGGTTCTGGATGCGCGTGGGCAATGGCAGAATGGCTCGGCGTACGATGCGCAGGCTCGAGATTTGCGGGGTCGATTTGAGAAGAATTACGCGAAGTTTGAGGCTATGGCGCAAGCTTGATTATTGATAGCGCTGGAGGGCGAATTTCACTACCAGAGTGCAGGGCGGCGCGAAGGCGGGAATGCCTACTAGGAAATCCGAAACGGCGCCATTAAAATTAATCGCGCTGAAGAAAGCTACCGCCATGGTACTTCCGGTTCCGTCGGATAACGCCAGGATCGGGTCGACTGAAAGCTCCGGCGAGCCGGACACGAGTTTTTGGGCCTGAGCCTGCGCGTCGGCGAGAAGTTCGGCTGTGGGGCATGGCTGCGCAGCGGCCGATGATTGAAGCTGATCCGTGCTGTACGTAAGGCTCCATCCGGAATTCTGCTGTCCGATGCTCTGCTGTAGCGCCGCCAGCGAATTAAAGGCGGTTTTAGTTGTCGAGATAGGTACGGGCAGCGAAAATTGCCATTCCAATGTCATCATGTTGGGCGTCGTTGATTCGCTAGAGACGCTCGACAGATCGGCGGCGGTGATTCCGGCGCTGGCGACCGCCGTGAGAACGTCGTCGAACGCTGTGCTCAAGGGTGTGGTCACGGTGACTAAGAGCACCTCTTGATCCGGTTGCACGGAAATCGATCGCGTGGACGTCACCGTCAATGAGGTCTCCATCGGGGCCCATGCGCAAGCGATAAGAGGAATAAGGCGAGAAGCGTTCGAGTCATTTTCATTACCTCAGTAATTGGAACTTCACCGTCAGCGAGCAGCCCGATGAAGACGTGGGGCTGCCGGACAATTTGGATTTGAGTAGTACAGGTTGACTTGGGAAAACTCAGCGATCGTGATTCCCGAACCCGCGAGCGCGGAGGTCACATCGTCAGGAGTGTCATTTAGCGGGGCGCTGACTCCGACGTTGAAAACGATCTGGTCGGGCGACAGTGTCGCGCTGCTGGAAGCCGTGACCGTGACAGTGTTCGAATCGAGCTGTCCGAAGGCAAGTGACGAAGATATTACAAACGCAAATATTAAAACGCGTTTGGGCATGGCTGAATTATAGCGCTTTATGGGGGAAGGCAGGCCACAAAAGGCGATGGCCTGCCCTACCTAAAACGATAGGTGATGCCGGCGCGGAGATACACGCCGGGGTTCGGAAATCCGATGTACTCGTGATATTGCTGGTTGAATAAATTGTCGATTCGAACAGAGCCGGTCAACTCGTCTGAAAACTCATAGCTCGTCGCGAGGCTCGCGGTGGAGTATCCGCCGACGGTTTGCTGCAGGGGCACCGGAACCTCGAAATCGTAGCGGCGTCCCACCGCGAGTATGTCCGCCTGGGAATGCCAACGGGGCTTGATTTTCCAGGTGATGCCACCCCCGCTCTGCCAGTGTGGGATGTCGCGTAAGGGCTCAGTAGTGTCCATCAGCCGCCACGCCAAGTACGAGGCGTAAGCGCGTAATTCCAGGCGGGAGTTGAGCGGCGCTGTGACCGCGAATTCGGACCCTTGAGTCCGGGCCTGACTGCGATTGACCAAGCGGAATGTGAGCGCGCTGAAGTCTATTAAGTCCGCATAGGAATTGCGAAAGACGGTCAACTCCGCGCGCAGGCGGCCGCGCAGGAAATCGTTTTCGACGCCGATGTCGTAGCTACGGCTGAACTCAGGTTTCAAGAGAGGGTTGCCGACTACTTTATCTGCCAGCGAGTAGAAAGATGGAGTTTTGAACCCGCGCCCCCAGTTCGCTTTCAAGCGGGGGCCTTTGGGCGTAAAACGGTAGCTAATTCCCGCGCTCGGGGAATATACAGCGCGAAAATCGGTGGTCTTATCCACGCGTATACCCGCAGTCGCGGTCAGTCCGCGGAATGTATAATCGATTACCGCATTCGCATCCGCTGTGTCTCGGGTAAGCGTGAAATTGTCGGGAATGGCGCCGTCGAATACGCCGGTGCTGATCCCCTGCTCACGCATCCAACCCGCGCCGATCTCGGCCGAGAAGTTCGGACTTAGACGAAGTGTGTTTGTAAAAGAAAAGCGGTAGCGTTTGAAATTTGTGTCCGTAATCTCGGCGGGCACGGAATTGTAAGTGGGAGGGATGGCATCCAACAAAGCCGGAACGTTCGAGTTTTGTGTGCGATCGAAGAGATCGAAATTCAGTCCGTAGAGCCAGGTTGGATTTACCTGATGCTGAAAACCGACCCCGGTTATCAGTTCGATGGTGTGCACGGCCTGCGCCTGGCGAAGGATGGAGAACTCGGGTCCGCCCCCGCCGGGCGGGAAACCGCCTGTCTCGGCATTCTGATAGCGGACGACAAAGCTTAGCAGCTTGTCGTTTCCGAGCGTGAGATGCGAGTTGATGCCGGCGGTTCCGAGACTATAAGGATCTTTCGCGACCTGCGGGCCAATGTCCAGATAGGAGCCGGCGAAGGAGTAATCGAGGTTCCCGGTCTTGCCGGACGCGGCCGAGCTCACGTCGCGCGTGAGGAAATTTCCCAGCGCTCCCCCCACCTCAAACAACGGCTTGCCCTCACCACGACGCGGAATGATATTGATGACTCCCGCAATGGCATCCGAGCCATACATGGACGAGAGCGGTCCACGTACAATTTCAATTTGCTCGATGCCATCGGTGCTCATGGTTGAGAAGTCATAAGAACCGCCTAGGACGTCGGTGATGTCATTGATTGGAATGCCGTCGTAGAGCACGACGGTAAAGTTCGGTTTGCCGCCGCGCAGGGTAATGGTAGTGAGGCTACCTCGCGCGCCGGATTGGGTAACAAATAGGAAAGAGACTTGCCGCAATATATCGACGACGTTCTCAGCATGACTGTCTTCTATGACCTGCCGCGTTACTACGACGACTGACGCCGATGTCGCCGATAAAGGCGTGGCTTGTCCGGTGACTGTGATGACAGTCGGCTCCGCTTGCGGGACAGGCTGGGCCCATGGCAGAGCCGGCGCAAGAATAAAGATCGCAAGGAGGCGGTGTGCCAGGGGACCTGTCGAAAAAATCACGGGCTTATTACCGCTCCCTGCCGGTCACGGCTCGGTATGAAGCGGTCACGGCTCGGTATGAAGCGGTCACGGCTCGGTATGAAGCGGTCTGCATCAAATCGGTTGGGCTGGATTGGGCAGCGAGGCGGACGCGCGCTGGAGACGTTCCAGCTCCGCTCCCACGATTTCACGATCGTCCATGAAGGGCGGCGCCAACGACGGCGACGATTGACCCCTTTCGATCGTGCACCGGGAACGCCACGGCCGCCCGCGCGTCCACAGCCTTCGCGCCGGGCTTCACGGCTCCCGTTCGATCCTCCTGCAGATTACAGGTCTGGACGGGCTCGCCGCGCTCGAGCGCCAGACCGGCCATGCCTTTGCCGCTTGGCACCCAAGCGACCAAGTCCTGCACCTTTTCGGGAATGTTGTGACAGGCTGCGAGCCTTAAACCGCCATTCTCATGGACATGCACAGTGCCCGCAACGGCGCCGGCCTCGTTCAGAAAGGCCGTAAGCCAGGACTGCATTGCTTCGTTGAAATGCATCATGATTTCGGCAGCAGGTTGACGAATCTTTGCAGAAGCTTTCGTTTACCTGCCGAAAGGTCACGTGTGATCGGCATATATAGGGTCGATTGAAACGTGTCGAGTGAGATGGCGAACTTAATTTGTTCGGCCATCTGTTCGATCACATTCAGGTCCGCGAGATTGCGAACTTTAGACATCACCGGGTAAATAAGGTCGAACACGCGCAGGACATTGGCGTAAATGAATGCCCAACTCAGCATGCTGTCGGGCGTTTGTGCTTCCAGTGCGTTGTCGAAGGGCAGCATGCGGACCGCGCAATAGAAAGAGGTAGAGAGAGGAAACGCGGAGGTGGGGATGGAAGAGGGGGGTTGAACGCGATAAGGATAAAACGCCAGAAAGCACGCGCCTGGAGTGAGTGACCGGACTTGGAACTTCACCGCGCCGTTGTCGACCGGCAGAGACTGACTCCCCTGAACCAGCGGAGCGGGCTGGCCGGCGGAATCGAGGACTTGCACGACCGGGGCGGGAAGCAGGTTGCCATTCGAATCGTATTGCTGGAACCACAGACTCACACCCGTCTGGGGATCCGCGCCGTTCTCCGTAACCTTGACAGTTACGCTGGGGGTTTGGCCTTCGTCGACATACACGCCCCAATCGTCGGTCTCAGCCACGAATTGAGATTGGGCAAGCACGGGGAACGATTGTGTCTGGTCGGTTTGAATAAGTTGTATCGAGCCGGCCGCGATCTTTTCTGCCATCCCCGGCGCGATCGGGAATTCGGCAATGCCCCCGCCCGATTCGTACGCGGCGCGGTTGTAAGCGGAGTAAGAGACATCCGCTATCTTAGTCGCGACGCCGTTCGCGTTGACGGATTGAAGTTGGAGCGTCCCGAAGTTCGCTTTGTCGAGTTGGACATTCAGCTCGGGAAACGTGCCGATGAAATCGAGCACGACGACGTTGCGCGCTGCATCGATGGCGGCCGTGGCGGGGCCGAGCGAGGCGATCGCGGGATTGTCCGCCAACTGCGCGCTCTGCACCGGTACGAGCAAACGCCCGGTTTGCGCGCTCGCCAGTTCACCCGCCTCCCATACGCCAATGGAGCCAACCATGGCGCTACGCGCAGGATTATCGCCGGTGAATCCTTCCTCGTATGCAGTGACAAGGTCGAGGCCGTTTTCGATGCGTTTGTTCTTCCACATCGCGGACTGATAATACAGGGTGCGATAGCTGGCGAACCGGATCACGATTCCCTGGTTTGAACCGGAGTTCGCAGCGGCCTGAAGAGCGGCAAGAACGGGCGATTGGCCGACGCCAAACCACGCGATGTCCTTGTTATAAGCGGCCGCTTGCCAGGTGCAACCGACGAGGCCTTCTTTGAACGTGTAATTAATGTTGCGATTCTGAAATGGCCAACGCGAGAAGATGCGGCAAGCTGGTGCCGCTTTGAATCCGATGGTAGGGTCCGAAGTTCCATCGGTTGCGCCGGCGACGAGCCACTGATAGAAAATCTGCGAGGTGGCTTCTCCGCCTGTGAATGGATCGGTCATGACAAGCCGCGCGGGCGCGGGTCCGTCGAAGTAATTCAAGCCTCGCAAATCCATGCCAGATGCGAATAGCGGATCGCTAGTGACGGGTCCGGACGCGAGATCGGCGCGGGTGAAATGGGTGTCCACGAAGCGCGTAGCGTGATCGCCATAAATGTTCCAGCTTCCATTGGGCTGTTGCAGCGACGAGGTACGCTCTTTCATCCACGCAAGAAAGGTTGAGTAAGTGACGCCCTGCTGGAGCACGGGCGCAACCGCGGCGAGATCGTATGTCGTGTTCGCGTTGTTGCCGGTGCTGGGGCTCCAATCGGTAGAGCCGGTGAAATGAATGCGCGGGAGCGAGAGAATGCTCATGGCAGTAAGTTGACGTAACGCTGGAGTAACTTGCGTTTGCCCGCGGAAAGCTCGCGTGTGATGGGCATATACAAAGTCGATTCAAAGGTGTCGAGCGATATCGCGAATTTCAATTGCTCCGCCATGGCATCGACTATGTTCTTGTTGTTCAAGTTACGTACGAGAGACATTACGGGATAGATCAGGTCGTAAGTCACCAACACATTGTTGTAAATAAAATCGAAGGTGAGTTGGCTATCCGGTGTGTTTGTTTCCAAGGCATCGTCGAACGGCAGAACGCGGACGATGGCATAAAAGTCCGAGGGTGAGTTGAAGCCCGAGCTCGGAGCCGCGGGCGGCGTAGCGCCGGTGAATGGATAGAAAAATATATAACAGATGCCCGGCTGCGCGGCGGAGAACTGGACGGTGCTGGCGTTATTGTTGACTGCGAGCACAACTCCGGTAGGAGGCGCGCCATTCTGGAACTGCACGATCTGGTTGTTGGTGTCGGTGATGAGATTAGTGTTGATGTCGTACTGTGCGGCCAGTAATTGCACGGGCGTTACAACGGGACCACCGCGCTCGTACACGGAAATCTGAATTGAAGCCGAATTGCCTTCGTCGAGATATGTGCCGCGATCGTCGGTCTCCGCGACGAACTGCAATTCAGCGAGGGCTGGATCGCCCGTGGCGCCTTGCTGCACCAGTTGCAGCGTCCCGTTCGCTACGGCGTCCTGCTGCGCCGGATCGAAGTCGAAGGTTACCAGGCCGCCGCCGGCTTCGTACGCAGCCTTGTTGTATTGGTTGAACGTGAGGGGTTGGCCGATTGGAAGGACTGTGCCATCGGAGGCTACGCTTTGCAAGATAAACGATCCGAGATTCGCTTTTTCGAGCGCGGGGCTCGCTTCGGGAAATGTGTTGATGAGATCGACAGTGACGGTGTTCCCGTCTACGATCGCCGCGGCTGGGCCGAGCGACACCTTAACCGGAGTCGCCGAAAGCGCCGCCAGGGGCGTAAAATCGAGGCGCTTGCGGAACGGCCTGCTCTTAGCCTCCGCAACCTGAGCTACAGGTGCGAGGATACGTTGTGAAGGAGTACTGGCCAGCTCGTTGCCGCCCCACACACCGATGCTGCCCACCATCACGCTGCGCGCGGGATTAGCGCCCTTGAAGCCTTGTCCGTAGGCCCAGACGAGGTCCGGGCCGGTGCGGATGGCGCGGCCTTGATAAGTGACAGTCTGGTAGTACTCGGTTCGATAGCTTGCGAACTGAATCTGGATTCCCTGATTTCCGCTGGCGTCGGCCGCGGCTTTTAAAGCGGTTAACGCGGGAGACAGGTCGAGCCCCGTCCAGTTCAGATCCGCGTTCGCGACCGCAGTCTGCCAGAGGACGCCCATGTTGCCCGCGATAGGAAGGCCGCCGAGATTGCGTCCCATGTTGGGCCAGCGCGAAAACATGCGGCACGCACCGCGGCCAGTGACGCCCACCTGTTCATCGCCGATGTGGATGTTTTCGTAATAAATCTGCGAGCTAAACGGACCATAGGGCTCGACGTCGACGAGGCGAGCCGGGTGCGGCTGGGGCCGGTCCATATACAACAGGCCTTCAATCCACACCGGCTTTCCCAAGAGCGGGTCGACCACGCCGGAGGGCGATGCTGGGAGGAGCGCGGTGATCTTCGCGCCGGTGTCGCTTCCGTTGGGATCGATAAAGGTGACCCCATGATCGCCGAAGACGTTCCAACTTCCATTGGGCTGTTCATTTTGCCCGGGCTGTGCATTGGACTTGAGAAGCCATTCGACGAATTGGTCGAAGGGGACGCCGGGTTGAGGAACGGGCGCGGCGGTGTCCTCGTTGTAAATGGCTGCTGAGTTGTTGACCGTGTCGGGATTCCAGTCGGTGAAGCCGTTAAATACAAAACGCGGGAGGTTGAGTACGCTCATACGGTCCTCATTTCTGGTACCAGAATGCACGCCGCAGCGACCACACAAAATCCTGGCCGATCCAGGGCGCAAGAGAGGGGGGATCTCCGATGTAATAAGGAGGGCTGACCGGCGGAGTACGCTGCAGGAAACTCTTGCGGAGGTCGTCGGCGGGTTGAGTGGGTTTGTGTGTCGCGATGCTAGCGACCGCGTGGCAGGTGAGACAAGAGGATCGCGATTGGAAGGCGGTTTCAATCTGCGTGTTCGCGAGCACGACTGGTTTGTTTGCATCCGTCGCGGCGATTTGCACACCGACCAGCTCGTAGTTCGCCCACTTGGTTCCGGCGAGCGCTTTCTGCATCTGCGCATTGATGGCGGCGATATTCTGAGGAATGGGATCGCGCCGTTTCACCTGCGTACACTTTTCGTTGTTCACTTGTTCGAACGTGATCCACACCCATTGCGGAAGGGCCTTGGTGAGAATGTGCAGACCGGTGAGACCGGCGAGGCCGGTCCGCCACTTCACGAATTTTCCACTCGAATCCTTGTCGGCCCAAAGCGCGTTGGCGGTGAAATAATCGTCAGCGGTGCAGCCCGTTTGAGTGGTGTCAAGCCAGCGCCAGGAGGCTTTCACTTCCATGGCGCTCCAATCGAAATTGAGGGCGCCCTTGGCCGCGGCGTATTTTATTTGGCCGTCAATATTGTA
This sequence comes from Bryobacteraceae bacterium, assembly GCA_049514735.1. Lineage (GTDB taxonomy): Bacteria > Acidobacteriota > Terriglobia > Bryobacterales > Bryobacteraceae > JAICMB01. The sequence continues at coordinate 10,216 of JBEKUT010000144.1, read as the reverse complement.
GAGCGCGCGTTTTAGGACGTATTCGAAAGAATCTTTGTCGGTACGGATCTCGTATACGATGGCCTGATTTTCATTGTCCATGGCGGGAAATCCGTCGACTTCAGAGTCGCCGGTCTGATTTTGCCACAGATCGCCGCTATCGGAAGGCTGCGCGGGGGGAATGACGCCGACCGCGGGCGGACATAGAGCCGGCGGGATGGTCTCGGCCGCGTTCCACTTCATGGGCGCGTGGCCATTGCAGAGATAGGTTTCGCTGGTGTTTTTCCAAGTCTCCCAAACCACGGGTCCGACGCCGAATTTCTTATCCGGGTCGGGCTCTCCGCGGCGATCGGGACCGCTGCGCGCGGGCCAACCGGTGTAGAAGAAGAGATCCCAGGCATAAGTGACGGGGTCGCTTTTCGCGAGATCGGCGGATTGTTTCTGGCTATCGACGAGGGCTTGCAAAGACTTCAGGGACGGTATGCCCGCGTCCTGAGCGCCGACTGCTCCCGGACGAAGCAAAGCGATTATAAGAATCGGAAAAACGAGAGCGGCGGACACGACAGCGAAGCGCGTTTTTCGCATTCTTCCTCCTCAGGAGATTGCTTTACCGCAACGGCACTGCGATTACCGGAAATTGACGATGCCTCAATGTTTGAGGTTTGCCCAGTATAGCCGAACCAATAAACACCGTCAACAAGGGAAATGGAGGGAATTACCGTTTAGTTGTGGTGTCTTAGTTTATTGATGCTGGATGAGGGGTGTCTTGGCAGCCCACGGCAGTCTACGACTAAAGTCGCGAGTCCGGCCCGCCGATCTGCAAAAATACCGAAGGAGACCGGGTCATGCTGAATCCGAAGTCGATTGTGGTGGTGTTTGCAACAAGCGTAGTAATGCTCGTATCTTCGTGCGCCTCCACTCCTCAAACTCTGATCCTTGGCAAGTGGGAAGCGGAGAGCGCTTTAAAAGTGACCGCTCAATTCAGGAGAGATGGCACGGCGAGGCTCACCATGTTCGGGCAGACGCTCCACGGTACCTACGCCTTGAACTCCGAAAACGAACTGGAATGGACACTGAACGGCAGAACTACGAAATCCAAGTGTCATGTAACCGCGAACGAACTCGAACTGACGAACGATGAGAATCAAACCATCAAGTACAGGAGAGAGTAACTGTGCATCGGCTTCAGTACGCGCCTGCGCTCTGGTTCAGTGGCCGCCGGCGCTCTGGATTTTTGTGACGCGGCCGTCCTCCAGCTCGATCCTTAGCGTGGCGCCCGATTGCAACTGATAAATGAAGCGTTCGGAGTCGCCGCTGATCTTGGAGTATGGTTCGCCGAGTTTCTGTAGAACTTCGTTGCGGCCGGCGCCGACGGCAATGCTGGCCGCCAGATCGTCGGCAAGTTTGACGGCCGTTTCGGCCTTTGCCATTGGTGTTTCCGAATCGCCGCTGGGGGATGCCTGACAGAGACCTTGTATCGAATCCATCCAGCCGCCGGATCGGACCCGAACGCCCGTCAAAAAGCCCAACGAACGAGTACTGACACAATTGTCATAGAAGGCGTTGCCCCCGTTGCCCCCAAAGATCGGGAGAGAAGTCACCTTTGAAAGATCGCCAATCTGTCCGCACACCAGCCCCACACGATCGATAGCTAGACCCGACCCGCCTTGCAAACCAACGGCGGCGTATCCGTCCGGACAATAATATTCACCGTTGTCAGTCCCGCTGTTGCGGCCGATTCGACCGGTCGAGCCGCGGTAATCGCCCTCCCGGTAATAATTGTCTGAATTAGACGGAATATAGTAGAAGAGCTCGACCGCCTGAACTAGGTTTTCGGTATAAATTCTGGCGCCAAATACAACACCGACGTTGGTGTACCCCTGATCCGCACCTCCATTGACGTTGCCGTGCTGGGTTAACGCGAGTATGGGGCTCGCCGGGTTAACTCTGCCGGGGTCCAACGTTGTGCTCACGGCTTTGCGCGATATTTTGTGAACGGCGCGGGGATTGAATCCCTTTGCTGGATCCGAGCGAGGCTTTAGCTGTTGAGCCGAGCCGAGCGTGACTGAGAGGACCGCCAGGATGGTGACTGCCGCGATCTGAACTGGTAATTGGTTACACATTCGCATCCCTTTTCCGCTATTCCGTTATCGGCTTCGAGACCGCGTTTCTTTAGCGAGGGGCACGACTAACCACCAACCAACAACGCCGTACGCCCCACGACGGACGCGGTACGATAGAACTGTCGTCCCTCCCCCCGGCCGCTGGTTAACCGATGAGCACTGATACACCCTTCGTCCACCTTCACTGCCACACCGATTATTCCCTCCTCGATGGAGCCTGCGAAATCTCGCAGCTCATGGACCTCGTAGTCGAACAGAAGATGCCTTCCATCGCCATGACGGACCACGGCAACCTGTTCGGAGCCGTCGAGTTTTATAACGAGGCCAAGGCCAAAGGAGTCCACCCCGTCATCGGATGCGAGGTCTATGTCTCGCAGCAGGGCCACAAGACGCGCAGCGATACCGATCGCTACAACCACCTCGTGCTCCTCTGCGAAAACCAGGACGGCTACCGCAACCTCATTAAGCTGGTCTCCACGGGCTTCCTGGACGGCTTCTACTACAAGCCCCGCATCGATAAGGACCTGCTCGCACAGCATTCGAACGGCTTGATCGCGATGTCGGCCTGCCTGCGCGGCGACATCAATGAATCGCTTGTTGCGCAGCGCTACGACGAAGGCCGACGGCTCGCCCACGAATATCGCGACATGTTCGGGCGCGATAATTTCTTCCTCGAAATTCAGGACCACAATCTCGACCAGGACCGTATCCTGATCCCCCACCTCAGCCGCCTCTCGAAAGAATCCGGCATCCCGCTGGTCGCCACCAACGACGCGCACTACATGCGCAAGAACGACGCCCGCGCTCACGAAATCATGCTGTGCATCCAGACCGGCAAGACCATGAGCGACGGCAATCGCATGCGCTTCACGCAGCCGGAGTTTTATCTGAAATCGCGCGACGAGATGGCCGCCCTGTTCGGCGAGTTTGAGCAGTCGCTCGAAATGCCCTGGCAAATCGCCCAGCGCTGCCACGTCAAGCTCGAAAAGGTCAAGGAGCCGTTCCCGAAATTCGACGTCCCCGCCGAACACACCACCGATACGTATTTCGAATACGTCGCGCGCCAGGGATTTGAAAAACGGCGTGGGCGCCTCGAATCTCTCCGCAAAGCCGGCGGCCTGAAACACGATCTTGCCGAGTACGCAGAGCGTCTGGATACGGAAATCAAAATCATCCAGCAGATGCAGTTCTCCGGCTATTTCCTGATCGTCTGGGATTTCATTCGATTTGCGAAACAGCAGGGGATTCCTGTCGGACCCGGCCGCGGTTCGGCTGCCGGAAGCCTGGTCAGCTACGCCATGGAGATCACCGATATCGATCCCCTCGAATACGGCCTGCTCTTCGAGCGCTTCCTTAATCCGGAACGCGTTAGCATGCCCGATATCGATATCGACTTCCACACTCGCCGGCGCGGCGAAGTGATCCAATACGTCACCGAAAAATATGGACGCGAGCAGGTCGCCCAGATCATCACCTTCGGTACGCTCGGCGCGCGCCAGGCCATTAAAGATGTAGGCCGCGTTCTCGACATGACCTTCGCCGACGTCGAGAAGGTCACCAAGCTCGTTCCGATGGTCCTGAATATCAAGTTGAAGGACGCCATCCTGGCCGAGCCTGGCTTCGATGAGGCTAGCCGCAAAGATCCACGCATTAAAGAAGTCCTCGAGGTAGCCCTGCGCCTAGAAGGCATGGCTCGTAACTGCGGGATGCATGCGGCCGGAGTCGTCATTTCACCGGTTCCGCTCAAAGATCTCGTCCCGCTCTACAAAACAAACAAAGACGAAATTGTTACGCAGTACGACATGGTCGGTCTCGAGAAGCTGGCGCTTCTCAAGATGGACTTCCTGGGCCTCACCACGCTCGACATCGTGCAGGACGCGCTCGAACTGGTCGCCCTGCATACTGGCGAAAAGCTGTCGATCGACGATTTCCCTCTCGACGATCCCAAGACCTACGAGATTTTCTCGAAAGGCTTCACCAGCGGAGTCTTCCAGTTTGAATCGCGGGGGATGCGCGACATTCTTCGAAAATACCAGCCGACACGCATTGAAGACCTCTGCGCCCTGAACGCCCTGTATCGCCCGGGTCCGATTCAAGGCGGCATGGTCGACGACTTCATCGACCGTAAACACGGCCGCAAACGCGTCATCTACGATTTTCCGGAGCTGAAGGAGATCCTCGAAGAAACTTACGGCGTCATCGTTTACCAGGAACAGGTGATGCAGATCTCGAATCGGCTCGCCGGCTATTCGTTGGGCGATGCCGACCTTCTCCGCCGCGCCATGGGCAAGAAGAAGCTCGAGGAGATGACCAAGCAGCGCGACCGCTTCATCAAAGGCGCGGTCGAAAGAGGATTCGCGCAGAAGAAGATCGAAAAAGTTTTCGACCTGATGGAGCAGTTCGCCGGCTACGGGTTCAACAAATCGCACTCGGCCGCCTACGCTTATCTCGCGTTCGTCACCGCGTATTTGAAAGCACATTATCCGCTGGAGTTCATGTCGGCCCTGCTCACTTCGGAAACCGGCAACACGGGCAAGGTGGTGAAGTACATCAACGAATGCCGCGAAATGGGCATCTCAGTCCTGCCGCCGGACGTCAATTCCAGCCATCGCAACTTCACGCCAGCTTATCGCGCAGACAAACTCGCCATCCGTTTCGGGCTCTCCGCCATCCGCAATCTCGGCGAGGGCGCGGCCGACTGCATCATCAAAGCCCGCACCACCCCGTTCCGCACCATCTACGATTTCTGCGAAAACCTCGACATGGGAGCGGTCAACAAGCGCGTTATCGAAAGCCTGATCAAGGCCGGCGCCATGGATACGTTCGAAGGCAATCGCGCCCAGCTTTTCGCAATCGTCGACAGCGCCATCGAGACCGGCCTGCGTACCTGGAAAGATCGGGCGAGCGGCCAGAGCGGGCTCTTCGGAGAAATGTTCGGAGCCGATGCGCCAGCCGACCATCCCTTGCCCAAACTTCCCGATTGGACCTCCCAGCAAAAGCTCTCCGGCGAAAAGGAGATGCTGGGGATTTACGTGAGCGGCCATCCTCTCGATGAATTCAACGACAAAATCTCCGAGCTGGCAACCCACGATACCGAAACTCTGGAAGGTCTCGATAAGGGCGTTGAAGTTGCCCTCTGTGGAATCCTGACGGGAATCCAGCGCCGCCGCAACAAAGACGGTAAACTCTGGGCCGCGATGCAACTTGAGGATCGCAAAGGGGCCCTCGAAGCGATGGCCTTTACCACGCAATACGATCGCCTCCTGACATCATTAGTTGAAGACAAAGCGGTCCTGGTCCGCGCCATGGTCCTGCCCGAAGACAACGCCCCGCCCAAGCTGTCGATTCAGGACATCACCGCCCTCGATGTGGCCCGTGTGAACCTCCCCTCCGTAATCTCCATCCGAGTCCGCCTTGGAAACAACGGCAGCAACGGAAACGACAAAGCCCAAGCCCTTGGGGAACTCTTCAGCAGAAAACAAGGCGCCACCGAAGTGCGCCTCCGAATCGAAAAGCCGCGCGACTTCTCCGTAATCCTGGACGTGACCGCAAAGGTTCGGCCTGACAAAGAGTTCAAAGCCGAGATCGAGCGCATCTGCGGCCCCGAGTCGCTAGAGGTGCTAGCAACATGACCAGGAACGTAGAACGTGGTACGTAGAACGTCATGAACCAGCAACTACGAACCAACAACGCTGTACGCTGTACGCCGTACGCCGTACGCCGCACGCCGTACGATATTCTAGAGAATGGCATCCGAGCCCGATCAACCCACCTCCGACTCCCCCGAGCCGCCCGCTAGCAACCCGTCCTGGGACCGTGTCCAGCTCGCCCGGCATCCCAAGCGGCCCCACTCGCTCGACTACATCCAGCGCATCTTCACCGATTTCAATGAGATCCACGGCGACCGTTTCTATGCCGACGACCCGGCTATCGTGGGCGGCATGGCCTTTCTGGACGGAAAACCGGTTCTCGTCATCGGGCAGCAAAAGGGCCGCGGAACGAAGGAAAACCTGCTGCGAAATTTTGGGATGCCCAAGCCGGAGGGCTATCGGAAAGCGATGCGCCTGATGCGAATCGCCGAGAAGTTCCACCGGCCCATCGTGACGTTCATCGATACGCCAGGCGCGTACCCCGGCATCGACGCTGAGGAGCGCGGACAGGCCGAAGCGATCGCGGTCAACCTGCGGGAGATGTCGAGGCTGGACGTTCCCGTCATCGCGGTCATCATCGGGGAAGGCGGCAGCGGCGGGGCCCTTGGCATGGGGATCGCCAACCACGTCTACATGCTGGAAAATTCTTACTACAGCGTGATTACGCCGGAAAGCTGCGCCGCCATCATTTATAGAGATTCCGGCAAAGCTCCGCAGGCAGCCGAAGCGCTCAAGATGACGGCTCCGGACCTAAAGCAATTGGGCATTATCGACGACATCGTTCCGGAGCCGCCCGAAGGCGCCCAGGCCGATCCCGATGGCGCCGCGGAATTGCTGAAGGAGACCCTCCGCAAAGCCATTTCCGAGCTGTCTGCCTTAACCCCGCGCCAGCTCATCGACGGCCGCTACGAGAAGTTCCGGCGCATGGGCAACTTCTTCGTTGAGGGTGCCGCGATATGAACAAGCCTGTGATCGCCGGGATCATATTCGTAGTGGTAGTACTAGTGGTTGTTGTTTATTCCAGCTTCACCATGAATAATAAGGTTCGCGCGGAGGTGTGCATGGAATACGGCGGCCGGACCATCTGCAAAACGGTCTCCGGCGATTCGCAGGAGCATGTCCTTCGAACCGCCTCCGAGAACGCCTGCGCCGAGCTGACGGGCGGCGTCACCGATAGCATGGCGTGTGAGCGCGCGACCCCAAAATCCGTGACCTGGAAGTGATTTTTTGTAATTTCGCGCGTTCTCACCCGTGTTCCTGAGTGGCAGAATTTCAGTAAACTGCGCGACAATAGATACATCGAACAAAAGCAAAGGACTCCTCGTCTAACCTAGATAAGGAGATGTGCCCAACGTGAAACGTAAGTGGAAGATCCTCCTGATCGTAGGCTTGGCGCTGCTGGTGACCGGCGGAATTTTCGCCAGCATCAAGATGAACCAGCGCGGCATCGTTACTGTGCAGACAGGAAAGGTCGTCCGTCAGGACCTGACCGCGATCGTCACCGCGTCCGGTGAGATCAAGCCGAAGAATTATATTAACCTCGGGGCCAACGCCAACGGGCCCTTGACCGCAATCTACGTCAAAGAAGGCGACCGTGTCCGCAAGGGCCAGGTGGTCGCCCAGATCGATAATACCCAAGCTGTCGCCGATGTAGCCGCGCAGAAGGCGGGCATCAATTCCGCGTTTGCGGATTCCGCCGCGGCTGAAGCCGGCGCAAAGGCCGCCGACGAAGCCGTCCAGACCGCCGTCGCCGGAGTAGAAAAGGCCAAGGCTGAGATGGAGCGGACTAAGCTCAACATGCAGCGTGCCGATGAGCTCTACAAAGACAAGCTGATGGCCAAACAGGATTACGATCAGAAGAAGTCGGAGTTCGATACGGCCGTTGCCGGAATCAGCGACGCCGAAACACGCCTGGCTCAGGCCCGCGCCCTCAAGGCGCAGTCCCTGGCGCAAGAAAACTCCTATCAGAAGCGGGTTACGCAGGCGCAAGCGAACTTGAATCGATACGATGACGTGGTCGAAAAGTATTCGGTGATCGCACCGCTCGATGGCATCGTCACGAACCTTCCCGTGCGAGTCGGCGAGACTGTGGTTCAGGGTATCCAGAGTTCAACGGCCAGTACAGTAATGACCGTGGCAGACATGTCCCTCATCACTGCCGAAGTCAAGGTGGACGAAACCGATATCGTCAATGTCCAACTGGGTCAGGCAGCCGACGTGACGATCGACGCGATTCCCAACAAGACGTTCAAGGGTCACGTGACCGAGATCGGCAATACGGCCATCCTGCGCTCCACGGGCCTGGCTGCTTCGCAGAGCGCGGTGTCGAGCCAGGAAGCGAAGGACTTCAAAGTGGTGGTGGCGCTCGACAATCCTCCGGACGAAATTCGCCCCGGCCTGTCCTGCACGGCCAAGGTCACTACCGCGACTCGCCAGAAAGCGCTGACCGTCCCGATTCAGGCCTTGACCGTTCGGCAGAAGGGCGAGCTGCTGCCGCTGCCGAAAGGCGGGGTCCAGGCGGCGTCCACGCCCGATCCGGCAACGGAGAAGGCGAATAAAGAAGAGGTGCAGGGCGTATTCGTGATCGCGGGCGGAAAAGCCGAGTTTCGCAAGGTAGATACCGGCATCACTGGCGCCACCGACATCGAAGTTCTCGATGGATTGAAAGACGGCGACGAGATCATCACGGGCAGCTATAAGATCATCCGAACTCTTCGAAACGAGGCCAAGGTGAAAGTCGATAACAAAGCCCCCGTGAAGATAGAGACAACGTAAGCGATCATGGCAACGGCATTGGCAACCCAGGAACTGGTCGATCGCGGCGAGCAGCTCAAACGCGATGGCATTGTTATCCGTACCTACGATCTCTGGAAGACCTACATCATGGGCGACCAGGAGATTCATGCGGTCTCCGGCGTGGACATCGAGATCCGGCGCGGTGAGTACGTCGCCATTATGGGCCCGTCGGGTTCGGGCAAGTCGACGTTGATGAACCTGATCGGATGTCTCGATACGGCATCGAAGGGGCTTTATTACCTGAACGGGAAACTGGTCAGCGATATGAGCGACGACGAGCTGGCTCGGATTCGCAATAAGGAGATCGGTTTCGTTTTTCAGACGTTCAACCTGCTCTCCCGCGCTTCGGCGCTGCACAACGTTGAACTCCCTTTGATCTATGCCGGTGTTTCGTCCGACATTCGGGCGGAACGTGCGCGGGCATCGCTTCGCGCCGTCGATCTCGAACAGCGCATGTTCCATAAGCCGAACGAACTCTCGGGCGGACAGCGGCAGCGCGTGGCGGTCGCCCGAGCGCTGGTGAACAATCCTTCTATTCTGCTCGCCGACGAACCGACCGGCGCTTTGGATACGGCGACCGGCAATGAAATCATGGCCCTCTTCGAGCGTCTTTACCAGCAGGGGAATACCATCGTACTGGTGACTCACGAGCACGATATCGCGCTGCATGCCCATCGGGTGATTCATATCCGCGACGGTAAGGTGGAGAAGGACGAGCGGATTAAGTGAACGGCAACGGCGACAATTACGAAGCACGGTTCACACGCATCGAGAATATACTCGAAACGTTGGTGGTTAGCCAACGGCAACTGCTGACGTCCCAGGTTCTGCTGACCGAACAGCTTGAGAAGACGAATGAGAATATCGAGCTGGTCGCGAATCGGCTCGGAGAACGCATGGACCAGCTTGTCCAGCGCATGGACCAGCTTGTCCAGCGCATGGACCAGCTTGTAGAACGCATGGATCGGCTTGCAGAACGCATGGACCAGCTAAGCGTCCGCGTGGAGCAGGTCGAAGGGCAAGTTGAAGCCTTAGTAAAGATCGTCGATGGGATGATCCGGAACCCTGGAAAACAGTGATTTGACAGCCCGGTTAGGAAACCTCCACTGCGGGTTGCTCGACGACCGGTTTGGGCGTCTTACGGCTTGCTTCCACGCGAGCGACTAACAGCGCCACAAGATACAGCCCGCCGCCGATCAGCAGCGTCGTTCTCAGACCTAAATAAATCGCCAGGAAAATCGCTCCCGCCGACCCCATGACGCTTGAGGCGGCGTTTAGCGCCCACGCCCAGCGGACAGCTTGGGGGTAGCGTGATTCCAGGCGCGTCAGCCCAGTAGGAAACGGCATTCCCATCAGAAATCCAACCGGGACGATCAGCAGGATGGTGATCGCGATCTTGGCCGGCAGCGGGAGTCCGACTCCGTATTGTCCAATGGGCGCGGCGGCGAACGCCAGTGCGGCAACCCCAGTAAAGATCGCTACCAGCACTAGAGTCAGCCGCAACGGAGGCGCGTTCGCAAGAAAACGGCGGCTGTAGTAGCTGCCCAGTCCGCTCGAAATCAGCATCGAAAAAATAATGACGGTTAGAGCATAAGTCGGATGGCCGAGCAGGAGGATAAATTTCTGAATCAGCGCGACCTGAATCATGATGTAGCCCGCGCCGAGACA
>JBEKUT010000143.1:0-15243 GCA_049514735.1 Bryobacteraceae bacterium | reverse complement strand
GCCGGGCGGGGCTTCTGCGCCGGGGCGGACATGTCGCTGTTGAGCGGCATTGCCGCGCATGGTATCGGCGAGCGCGAGAAGGTTCTCGCGAATACGGATAACGGCGTGAAACGCGAGTCGATCCGACCGGATTTTCAGAAGAAATATTCGTACTTTCCATCGCTTCAGAAACCGGTGATCGCGGCCATCAATGGGCCGGCGGTTGGGCTGGGGTTCATCATTACGCTGTACTGCGATCTGCGGTTCGCGTCGGATGCAGCGCGGTTCGGGACGGCGTTTGCGAAGCGCGGGTTGATTGCGGAGTATGGGCTGGCGTGGCTGTTGCCACGGTTGATCGGTCCGGCGAATGCGCTCGATCTGCTGTTTTCGGCTCGTCTGATCGATGCCGGCGAGGCGCTTCGCATGGGTCTAGTGAATCAGGTGTTTCCCCAGGGCGCGTTCTTGGATCACGTGCTGGCTTATGCGAAAGAACTGGCGCATAGCGTGAGTCCGCGGTCGATGCGGGTGATTAAACAACAAGTTTATAACGCGATGTTCCAGAGTCTTTCGGAGGCGTTCGATGCATCGGAGCAGGAAATGATCGACAGCCTTCAGTGCGAGGACTTCAAGGAGGGCGTCGCGCATTTCGTCGAAAAACGGGCCGCCCATTTTTCTGGCAGGTAAACACTAATGCAATTCGAATATACGGAGAAGGTGAAGGATCTCCAGCGGAGTCTGGAGGCCTTCATGGATGAGCACGTCTATCCGAACGAGCGGAAATATTACGACCAGATTGAACAGAATCGCTGGCAGCCGGTTCCTATTATCGAAGAGCTGAAGCCGAAGGCGAGGGCCGCGGGTTTGTGGAACCTGTTTCTTCCGGAGAGCGAGTATGGCGCGGGTCTGACGAATCTGGAGTATGCTCCGCTGTGCGAGATTATGGGGCGCGTGGTGATGGCGGCGGAGGTTTTTAATTGCTCGGCGCCGGATACGGGCAACATGGAAGTGATCGAGCGCTATGGGACGGCCGAGCAGAAGGAACGCTGGCTGAAGCCGTTGCTGGCGGGCGAGATACGGTCGTGCTTTGCGATGACGGAGCCGGGCGTGGCGTCGTCGGATGCGACGAATATCGAAGCGAGCATCGTGCGGGATGGCAGTGAGTATGTGTTGAACGGGTTGAAATGGTGGTCGTCGGGGGCGGGCGATCCGCGATGCAAGATTGCGATTTTTATGGGCAAGACGGATCCGGCCGGGCCTCGACATAGACAGCAATCTATGTTGTTGGTTCCGATGGATACGCCGGGCGTGAAGGTGCGGCGGCTGCTGACTGTTTTTGGGTACGATCATGCTCCGCACGGTCATGGCGAGGTGAGTTTTGAGAATGTCCGCGTGCCGGTTTCGAACATGCTCTTGGGTGAAGGCCGGGGATTTGAGATCGCGCAGGGCCGGTTGGGGCCGGGGCGGATTCATCACTGCATGAGATTGATCGGCGTGGCGGAGCGGGCGCTCGAGACGATGTGCAAGCGGGTGCAATCGAGGGTCGCCTTCGGGAAAAAGATTGCGGAGCAGGGAACGATTCGCGCCGATATTGCGATTTCGAGGATGGAGATTGAACAGGCTCGTCTGCTGACGCTGAAGGCAGCGGCCATGATGGATACGGTTGGCAACAAGGCCGCGAAGGCGGAGATCGCGATGATTAAAGTGATCGCGCCGAATGTGGCGTTGCGGGTGATCGATCGCGCGATTCAGGCGCATGGGGCAGCGGGAGTTTGTCAGGACACTTTTCTTGCGTCGGCGTGGGCGAATTCGAGGACGTTGCGGTTGGCGGATGGGCCGGACGAAGTACATATCGAAAGTATTGCGAAAGGCGAACTCGGTAAGTACGGCGTGCAGCGTGCGGCGGTTTAGTTCGTGGTTGCTGGTTCGTAGTTGTTGGTTCGTAGTTGGTCGTGTCTCGTGCGCCATGAGCGTTCGAAGGATGGCGTAATGCGTACAGCTTGCGGCGGAGTGCGTTCGTGGTTGTTGGTTCGTGGTTGAGCGTACCGCGTAAGGCGTACAGCGTGCGGACACACTACGGCATAGGCCGTTGCTCGTTCGTTGCGCCGGGGCGCCCGGTTGCAAGGCGCCCACCCTGCTTCCGAGCGCTTCCGGCGTTTTGTTTTCTGCCAGCAGCGGCGACCTTTTCAGATCGCCGGAGTCGACTCTTTTGCAGGCGAAGTTGGTGGCCACCAAAATTGCATCACCTGAGCACAGTATAGAAACGGCGGATCTGCCGGGGCCGGGGGCTTATTGGAAGTGATTGATTGTGAAGGAAATATAGGTGTAATAAAAATTGCACTGGAGCTTCGCAGAACAAAGAGTGCGGCCTGCGCGTATAATTCATAGGAGCCCATATGAGCCTTCGTGATTTTCTTTCCAAGCAGTTCATTGACGTTATCGACTGGACGGAGCCGGAGGATGGAATCCTCGCGTACCGCTATCCGATGCAGGATCGCGAGATCCAGAACGGCGGTAAATTGACGGTTCGCGATTCGCAAATGGCGGTGTTCGTCAACGAAGGCCAGGTGGCCGATGTGATGACGCCGGGGCTGTACACGCTCAACACGCATACGCTGCCCATTCTGACGTACATCATGAATTGGGATAAAGCGTTTCAATCACCATTCAAGTCGGATGTTTATTTCTTTTCGACGCGGATGCAGACGAACCAGCGCTGGGGAACGGCGACGCCGATCACGTTTCGAGATCGGGAGTTCGGGGCGATTCGGATGCGTGGCTACGGGATTTACTCGTATCATGTGGCCGATCCCAAGAATTTTTATCAGAAGATCAGCGGCACGCGCGATCTCTATCATGTCGCGGATCTGGAAGGGCAGCTTCGCAATACGATTGTCGCGGTGATGACGAATACGTTCGCATCGAGTGCGGTGCCTTTTCTCGATTTGGCGGGCAATCAGATCGAGATGGGCAACCGCATCATGGAGCACATGAAGCCGGCGTTTGCGGATCTGGGGCTTACGCTCGATACGTTTGTGGTGGATAATGTTTCGCTTCCGGATGAGCTACAGCAGATGCTGGATCAGCGAATCAGCATGAACATTGTCGGCGACATGAATAAGTTCACGCAGTTTCAGGTGGCGAAATCGATTCCGATTGCGGCGGCGAACGAAGGCGGCGGGGGTGTGGCGGGGATTGGAGTCGGGCTGGGCGCGGGGCTGACGATGGGTCAGCAGATGATGAATGCGATGCAGGGCGGGGGTGGGCCGGCAGCGCCTCCAGTGGCGGGTCCGGGTGCTCCTCCGAGCGGTCCGGTTGCTCCGGCGGGTCCCTCCGAACCGGCGGCTCCTCCCGCCGCTGCGGCTAGCGACACGAAGTTTTGCATGAATTGCGGGAAGCATATTCCACGGCCGGCCAAGTTTTGCCCAGAATGCGGAACCGCGCAGTGACAACGTGAACGGCGTCGAGTGGGTGATTGAGGCGCACGGGTGCGATGCGTCCGCGTTGTCGGATGTGTCGAGGTTAGCGCGGCTTTTCGAGTTGTTGGTCGAGGGGATGCAGCTTCATCCGCTGGGCAAATCGAGCTGGCACCAGTTTCCAAATACGGGCGGCGTTACGGGCGTCAGTCTGCTGCAGGAATCGCATCTGGCGTGTCATACTTTTCCGGAGTATCGATCGTTGTGCCTAAATCTTTTCTGTTGCCGAGAGCGGGCGGATGGGGATTTTGAGGGACTGATCAAATCCAGTCTGGGCGCTGATTCCGTGCGTGTGAGGAAGATTGCCAGGGAATATTTCGTGTCCTAATTGCGGGGCGCCTTTGAACTTCCGCTGGGCGGGCGCGGTTCAAACGACGTGCGAGTTTTGTCACTCGATTCTTGTGCGCACGGATGTCGATTGGAAAAAAGCCGGCGTGGAGGCGGAACTGCCGGCTGACAGCTCGCCGATACAGATTGGGACTGAGGGGCAGTATCAGAATCGATCTTTCGTTGTGGTGGGGCGCATCCTATACGAGTACGAGCAGGGCGGGTGGAACGAGTGGCACGTCGTTTATAACGATGGTAAGAGCGGGTGGATGTCGGACGCGCAGCTCGAATACGATCTATCGTTTTGGACGCAGCCGCCGACGCCGCTGCCGCCGGCGCAACAGATCGGACGCGAGGGGGTGTTTCACTGGGAGAATCGAGATTACCTGGTGACCTCAGTGACGCGCGCGCATTATAAGGGCGTGGAAGGGGAACTGCCGTTCGAATATTGGGGCAAGCGAGACATGGTGTTTGCCGATTTGCGAACGACGAGCGGCGATTTCGCGACCATCGATTATTCTGAAGACCCGCCGCTGCTGTTCATGGGACGCGCGGTGGACTTCGACGATTTACACTTCAAGAATCTGCGCACGTTTGAGGGTTGGACGTCATGAACGCGGCTGCGGCGAATCCGCCGGTAGTGCGTGTGAAGGCACTGTTCTGCCCGAATTGCGGCGGTCCAGTGGAGCTACGCGGCTTTGCGCATACGCTCACGGCGGTGTGCCCGGGCTGTCTTAGCATTCTGGACGCGTCCACTCCGACGCTTGCTCTCTTGCAAAAGGTTCAGAAAGCGGAACGCATCCAGCCGGAAATTCCGATGGGGAGCCGTGGGACGTTTGAGAACACGGTATGGGAAGTGATCGGTTTTCAGATACGCGATCCGGATAGCGTCGAAGAATACGGGTGGACTGAGTATCTGCTGTTTAATCCTTATAAAGGATTTCGATATCTCAGTCAGTATCAGGGGCACTGGAATTACATACGGGTGCTGCCGCTGTTGCCGGAACAAACCAGGCATGGCGGGAAACGGGCAGTCAAAATTCAAGGTCTGATTTACACGCATTTCGATCATGCGAACGCTGTGACGACGTATGTCCTGGGTGAGTTTCCGTGGCGCGTGCGCGTGGGTGAGACGGCGAAGGTGGACGATTATGTGTCTCCGCCGTACATGATTTCGTCGGAGACGACCGACGGCGAAGTGGTTTGGTCGCGGGGTGAGTATTACACGCCGGCGCAGGTTTGGAAGGCGTTCCAGCTTAAGGATCGTGTGCCGCTGTCATCCGGAGTTTTTGCGAATCAGCCGTCGCCGTACGGTGGGCGGGCGGGGTCGGCGTGGCGGACCTGGCTGTGGCTGATGGTGGCGCTGGCGGCGATCGCGTGTTTCTTCAGCGTGACTGCGTCGGATAAGGAAGTGTTCCACGGGAATTACTATTTTGCCCAGGGTTCGACGGGCGAGCCGTCGTTTGTGACGCATATTTTTGAGCTGCGCGGGCGTCCGGATAACGTGCAGATCAAAGTATCGACGGACTTAGATAATAACTGGGCGTATTTCAATTTTGCCCTGATCGATGAGACGTCAGGACACGCTTTCGATTTTGGACGGGAAGTGAGTTATTACCATGGGCACGACAGCGACGGGAATTGGACTGAGGGCGGGCCAAATAATTCCGTGAAGGTTCCATCGATTCCGTCCGGACGGTATTATCTAAGGGTCGAACCGGAGATGGATGCGAAGGCCACGCCGGTGCGGTATGAGCTCGAAGTGCGGCGGGGCGTTATGACCTGGACGTGGCTTTGGGTGGCAGCGCTGCTCTTGATGATTCCACCTATCTATATCTCATTGCGGTCGATTAGTTTTGAAGGCGCGCGGTGGCGTGAGAGCGACTACGCGCCGTCGCACTCGTCGTCGGGAGGCGATTGATGCAGCATCCAATGTTCCTGATTTATGGCGTTATGTTGCTGGGACTAACGGGCTTTGCAGAGTACAACGGCTGGAGTCCGACGCGCGTTAACGAAGTGCGCAACGTTCCGAAGACGATACGCGACAATCCGGGAGCGTACAGATCGATCTACGGCGGTTTTGCGCGATACACGGGAGGCAAATAACATGAGCGAATTTCACCCTGCATACTTACTCAACGCTATTGTCTACGCGACTCTGGGCATTTTGATTTTCGTGGCGGCCTTCGCGATTATCGATAAGCTGACGCCGTACCATCTTTGGAAGGAGATTGTGGAGGATAAGAATGTCGCGTTGGCGGTGTTGATCGGGGCGATGTCGATTGGGATGTGTATTATTATCGCGGCAGCCGTGCACTAAGCGTTGTTAGTTGTTAGTTCGTAGTTGTTGGTTCGGGTTCATCGCCATGCCGGCTGTGTTGTTTCTTTCGGTACTTCTGATTGCCGCTTGCGGGATTCGCGATGGGGATTCGGAGTTGGATCTCACGATTTCTAGGGCGGGGATTGTTCGTAGTTGTTGGTTCGTAGTTGTTGGTTCGGGTACATCGCCATGCCGGTTGTGTTGTTCCTTTCGGTACTTCTGATTGCCGCTTGCGGGCTCATTTATGAGTTGATTGCGGGTACGCTTGCCAGCTACTTATTGGGCGATAGCGTCTTTCAGTTCTCGACGATAATTGGGGCCTATTTGTTTGCCATGGGGATTGGGAGTTGGATCTCTCGATTTCTGGGGCGGGGATTGGTGGCCCGGTTTGTTTCCGTTGAGCTGATGGTTGGGCTGGTAGGCGGGTTTTCATCTTCTTTGATGTTTCTGGCTTTTGCTTATACGGAGGCGTTCCGGCTTGTTCTGTATCTGGTAGTGATCTTGGTTGGCATTTTGGTGGGTCTCGAGATTCCTTTGTTGATGCGGATCTTGAAGGAGCGATTTCAGTTCAAGGATTTGATCTCGCATGTTTTAACATTCGACTATCTGGGGGCTTTGGGTGCTTCGATTCTGTTTCCGATTCTGCTGGCGCCCAAGCTGGGGTTGGTGCGGTCGGCTTTGCTGTTTGGGATTTTAAACGCGGGTGTCGCGTTATGGTCCACTTACTTGTTCAAGGATCAACTGGGGCGGCCTTTGGGGTTGCGGGTTGCTTGTCTCACGGTACTGGCCGCGTTGTTTGGCGGGATGGGCGTGGCGGAGCGGATCTCAGCGTCGGCCGACAACCAGCTTTATTCGGATGAGGTGATCTTCAGCCGGACGACACGGTATCAGAGGATCGTTCTCACTAAGTGGAAGGACGATCTGCGGCTATTTCTGAATTCGCATTTGCAGTTCAGTTCTCGCGATGAGTACCGGTATCATGAAGCGCTGGTGCATCCGGGGTTGTCGGCAATTCCGGGGGCTCGGCGGGTGCTGGTGCTCGGTGGGGGCGACGGGCTGGCGGTTCGGGAGATTCTGAAATATCCGGATGTTCAGAGCGTGACGCTTGTAGATCTGGATTCGGAGATGACGCGGCTGTTCTCGACACACGAAGTGTTCACGCAGCTTAATCAGCATTCGCTTACCGATCGGCGGGTACGTGTGATTAATGCGGATGCGTTCCCTTGGCTCGATACGAACACCGACCCGTTCGATTTTATCGTGGTGGATTTTCCCGATCCCACGAGTTATGCGCTGGGCAAGCTTTATACGACGACGTTCTATCGTCTGCTGGCGCGGCATCTTAGTGAGAGCGGGCTGGTGGTGGTGCAGAGCACGTCGCCGTTGTTTGCGCGGCAATCGTATTGGTGCATCGTGGAGACGTTGAAGCAGGCAGGGCTGCGGACTTATCCGTATCACTTATATGTGCCTTCGTTTGGCGAGTGGGGATTCGCTATCGGCGCATTGCACGAATATGAGCCTCCGCGGACTTTGCCTGAGGGATTGAGATATTTGTCGGTACGCGGGATACCTGAGATGTTTCTGTTCCCAAATGACATGCAGCCGGTGACTTCGGAACCGAATCGATTGAACGATCAAGTGCTGGTGCGTTACTACGAGCGCGAATGGAAAGAGATCGCGCGATAACACGGCGAGTCTTGGCGGCGGGTTTGGTGGGATTGGCGGCGAGGGCCGAGCGTCCTGTCGCTGGATCGTTTGTTAACGACGCTTTTCCGATTGGTCACAGACTGAGGGATCGGGCGGCGTTTGCGAGGCCGTCGAAGCAGGTTCGCATGCCGATTGTGATTGTTGGTGGAGGGATCGCCGGACTGAGCGCAGCTTGGAGGCTGGATAAACGCGGGTTTCGGGACTTCATTGTTCTCGAGATGGAGCCTGAGGCGGGCGGCAATGCCCGATGGGGCGAGAACGATGTGAGCCGCTATCCATGGGCGGCGCATTATGTTCCGGTGCCGTCGCGCAAGAGTGTTTTGGTTCGCGAATTATTCGAAGAACTGGGCGTGCTGCGCGACGGGAAATGGGACGAGCGGATGCTGTGCTTCGCACCTCAGGAGCGGTTGTTTTTGCATGGTAGATGGCAGGACGGGATGGAGCCGGATATTGGGATGGCGGCGCGGGACCGGGAGCAGTTTCGGCGGTTTGACGCGCTGATGGCGGAGTATCGGGCGTCGGGCGAGTTTGCGATTCCGCTCGAAAGCGCGGAGCGCAGGCCGGGAAGCCAAATTGACGGTGACATGCAATCGTGGATGGCTGGGAATGGTTTCGATTCGAGTTACTTGCGCTGGTATGTGAATTATGCGTGCCGCGACGATTATGGGGCGTCCGTGCGGGACACTTCCGCGTGGGCGGGCATTCATTATTTTGCATCGCGGGAGCCGGAAGATAAAGGTCCACTTACTTGGCCGGAGGGGAATGGCTGGATCACTCGGCAACTACTAAAGAAGCTGGGTCAGTATGTGCGGGTGAAGTCGCCTGTTTACCGGATTGCTCGGGAGGGGCGGCGGCTGCGGGTATTCACGGAGACAGTTGAGTATGTCGCGGAGGCGGTGGTGTTTGCTGCGCCGACGTTCCTTGCTCCTTATGTTATCGAAGGGGCTGCCGCGGCGGACGGATTTGTGTACTCGCCTTGGCTGACTGCCAACCTGACCTTGGATCATCCTCCTCAGGAGCGAGAGACCGAGCCGGCTTGGGACAATGTGATTTACGATTCTCCGGCGCTGGGATATGTCAATGCTACGCACATGAGCCTCGCATCACAGAGAGAGCGAAATGTCTGGACTTACTATTGGTCGTTTGCAGAGTACACGCCCGAGGCGGCTCGGCGGATGCTGCTTGAAAAGGATTGGTCCTATTGGAAGGAAGCTATTTTGAACGATCTTGGCCGGGCGCATCCCGACATACGGCAGTGCGTGTCTCGTGTTGACATCATGCGGATGGGACACGCGATGATCCGACCGACTCCGGGATTTCTGACGCGGCGAGCGCCGGTGGTTCCGCAGTTGTATTTCGCTAATTCGGATTTGAGCGGGATTTCGATTTTCGAAGAGGCGCAGTATCATGGCGTGGATGCGGCTGAGCGAGCGTTGAAGGCAGTGTCTCGTGCTTAAGCGCTGGCAGGTGCTACTCGCGCTGGCGCTGCTTGCCATCGTTGCTTATCTTCCAACACTGCGGCAACCGCTGCTCGAAGACGATTATCCGAATATCGCCGAGGCACATGCGCTGGGGCTGCATATCTTGACGGACCCGATCTTTGGGATACGGTCGACCTTTTTCTTGTTGATCGACGGGGTTTATCGATTGTTCGGGATGACAGCGGCGGCGTTTTATATTCCGCTTATCGTGCTGCATGTCTTTAATACATGGCTGGTGTACGCGCTGGGATATTGGTGGCCGGTGGGCTATCGAGTGAGCGCGTGGGCTAGCGCATTCTTTGCCGTGTACGAGGGGCATCAAGAAGGAATCATGTGGGTGTCGGGCGCGACGGAGCCGTTACTGTTCATTTTCGGCGTGGGCGCGTTTCTGTGCTGGCTGAGATTTCTTTATGAGGGGAAGTGGGGCTGGTATGCGGCGGCGCTGGTGGCGTTTGTTCCGGCGTTGTACTCGAAGGAGTCGGCGTTTATCTTTGTCGCGCTGATGTTACTCCCGGCCGCGTTTGACCGATCGACGTGGAGGCGCACCGTTTGGATTATTCCGTTCGGATTGCTGGCAGGCGCTTCGGTGGCGCATGTGTTGTACACACGCACTTACTCATTCCGATTTAATGACGGGAGTTTTTCGGTGCATGCGCCGTTCTGGTTGACGTGGCCGAATACGCTGGCTCGGCTGTTTTGGATATGGGGTTCGCTGGCTCTGGCTGCAGTGGCGATTTGGAAACCGTCGAGATGGATGGTAGTGACTGGGATCGGTATGTTGTGGGCGGGACTGTCGCTGGTTCCGTATAGTTTTCTGACTTATGCGACGCGGATTCCGAGCAGGCAGGTTTACCTGGCGAGCGCGGGATTGGCTTTAGTGGTGGGACTGGCTTTGACGGAATTGTATTCGCGCTATTGGCGGCGGTGGCCCGTTCTTGCCGCGGCAGTGTTCGCCGTTGTCTTGCTGCAGAATGTCGGATATTTGTGGACGAAGAAGCGGTCGCAGTTCTTAGAGCGGGCGGCTCCGACGGAGCAGTTAATCGCGCTGGCGCGGCGTATGCAGGGACCGATTTTTGTCGAATGCTTTCCGCGCCCTCCGCTGGTGGCGGATTGGGCAGTGCGTTTGACGACGGGTCATGATTTGATTTGGGATGCGGCCAAGCGCAGTTCGGCGGCGGCTACGTTTTGTTACACGGGAAAAGGGAAGAGTCAGTGAATTTTCGCGATCACGACCCGTGCCTTACTCACGATTTCTTTTGGGAGCGGTAGATATCCTAGCGCGGCAGCTTGTGTCTGGCCCGGCCCCAGCATCCATTTCAGAAAACCTGTTAGTACGTTACGTTTATCGTTGTCAGCGATGTGAGCGGGGACGACAAACCAGGTCAAGGATGCGATGGGATAGGCGCCGGGGGCCGGAGCGTTCACGATGGAGACTTTCAAATCGTCGGTCATCGCGACGCACTGGCGGGCGGCAATCGCTATGCTTTCGAGACTGGCTTCGACGAACTCGCCGTTGTTATTCCGGACTTTGCCGAAGGTCAGGTGATTCCGCAAAGCGTAGATGAATTCGACGTATCCAAGCGATCCACCGAACTCTTTCACGAGTTGAGCGACGCCTTCATTGCCGTTGGCTGCGCGTCCAGTTGGCCATTTGGGCTGCAAGCCGGCGCCAATTCGATTCTTCCAATCGGAGCTCGTCTTGGAAAGGAAATCGGTAAAGGCGTAGCTGGTGCCGCTGCCATCGGAGCGATGAACCACTGCGATGTCGAGATCGGGAAGGCGCACGCCCGGATTGGCTTGCCGCAGAAGCGGATCGTTCCATTTTGTGATCTTGCCCAAATAAATGCGGGACAGTGTTTCCGGCGTGAAAGCTATCTCGCTTGACATGCCAGGCAGGTTGACGATTGGGACTACGGCTCCCACAACGGACGGGATGAGTAGATAGCCGTTCTCCTCGCTAGGGGCGATTTCGTGAATCGCTTCGGGACTGTCCGACGCTCCAAAATCCACTTCTCCGGCAAGCAGCTTGCGAACGCCGGCTTCCGAGCCGATAGAGTCGTAAGTCATTTCTAAGTCCGGATTGTCGCGTCTGTAATTCGTTAACCATTTTGCGTAGACTGGCTGTGGAAAAGTCGCGCCCGCGCCTTTTAAGATCGTCTTGGGTTGAGGGAGGACAGCCGTTCGAAATGGGGTTTCCGTTTGCTCGATTGCTTCGGCGACATGTTTGACAATTCGCTTCGACAGTGTTTTCGAAATGTCGCCGGTTCCAGCACCCGGAGTTACCAGGTACGACCATAAGGTGTCGCCGTATTTGTCTCTCAGTTCTACAGAAAGGTAGCCGCCGTACACGGGAGTTCCGTCATATGGCATTCTACCCGATCTGGGATTCAAGCTTTGATACCCCTTGACCCAAATCTCGCCGCCGCCGCCTAAGATGAGGTCTGCTTTCGATTCGCCGTCAACCAATGAGATCGAACTCAGCTTGCGGAGTTCGGCGATGGTGTGCTCCCGGAGTTTCCCGGCGGTCGCGTTGGTAGTGAATGGTTCGACGTAAAGCTTTCTTAGTGTCGCGGCTCCTCCAATTTGAAAAGCGAGCGACAGGATGGCAATCCACTTACTTACTGAGGCGGTCATCGTAGCCGGTAGTCTTCATCGTGACATCGAATCAATTACGACAGGGTAACAAATTGATGAATGTTTGCTGCGACGCTGGCGGAATCGTTGACAGGACGCAGAGACATAAACAACTATGGTTAAGCCTGCGAATACTTTCTCCTATCCTGATTGTTGTATGCTGTGCCTTCACGTTGGAGGGCCAAGAATCGTCGATCTGGGACCGATTCTGGATTTCGGCACAAGCAAATTTCATGCGCCAAGAGGATCATGCCTTCTACGCGAAATACTCGGGGCCGAACAGCTTCCTGCCTGAGAAAGAGCATGCCACATCGCGTGTGGAAACGCTCTACACGGGATTTCAGATTACGAATCGACTCGAGATCCTCGCCGATCTAGAAAGCGCCGGGGGCGCGGGTCTCAGCAATGCGCTTGGGATCGCGGGTTTCACTAACGTCGATGTCGTGCGCAATCCGACTCTGGGCGAGAAGCCTTATTTTGCGAGGGCGATGCTGCATTATACGATTCCGCTCAGCAGGGAAACGACAGAGGCGACGCGCAACCCTTTGTCGCTCGCGTCCACGGTTCCGGTAAGGCGGCTGGAACTGCGTGCCGGAAAGATGAGTACGGTCGATTTCTTCGATCTGAACTCGGTTGGCAGCGATAGCCATCTGCAGTTTATGAATTGGACGACCGTGAATAATGGCGCCTTCGATTATGCTGCCGATACGCGCGGGTATACGTACGGGTTCGTGGCCGAATATTACGACAGAACCTGGGCCGCACGTTTTGGCGAGATGCTGATGCCAACGGTGGCTAACGGAATCACGCTCGACTGGGATCTTGCGCGGGCGCGCGGCGAGAATTTCGAAGTGGAACATCACATGGAACCGCTGCCGAAGCGCGTGACGGTGGTGCGGGCGCTGGGGTACGTCAATCACGCGGCTATGGGCGACTATCGTGATGCGATCGACGGGTACCTGTCGGGCAAGAACAGCGTTCCGGATATCACGCTGTATCGCAAACAGGGGCGCGTGAAATACGGGTTCGGCTTGAATGCGGAACAGGAACTCACTTCGTTGTGGCGCGCGTTTGGGCGATTGGGTTGGAACGATGGCAGGAATGAATCTTTCGCCTATACGGAGGTCGACCGGACGGCCGCGGTTGGGAGCGATTTTCGCGGCAAGCCATGGCGGCGGACTAAGGATCAGGTGGGTGCTGCATTCGTTGTGAACGGAATTTCAGGGGACCACAGGCAGTATCTGGCGTTGGGCGGACTCGGTTTTATCCTAGGTGATGGCGGGTTGACCTACGGACTCGAGAAGATTTTCGAGACGTATTATACGGCGCATGTGTGGCGCGGGATTTCGTGCGCGGTCGATTATCAACATGTGACGAATCCTGGGTATAACGAGGTCCGCGGGCCTGTTTCCGTTGTGAGTTTCCGTATTCATGTCGACGACGCCATTCCGTTCGACAAATTTCGCGGCGGGAATTGATTCCAGCGCGGCCGGTCAGAGAGTAATCGAGTCCTTGTTGGCGTTAATAAACGCGAAGAGCTGGTCTTCGATACTCTCGCCGGATTGATAATATAGCTGGTCGCAGCGGCTCAGCTCATCGTTGATATCGTCGTCTTCCGCGGCCATCGCGTTTGCGATGTTTTGCACGGTTAGGTCCCGCAGGAGGAGCGCATCGATTGCCGATCCCGTTATCGCGGCACGTAGTAGCGAATCCACAACTGTCGGTACAAACGCGGGCGTGTTGGTGAAGAACTGACTATATCCGCCGTTGTTGACTTCCCGCTCAAGCGCCTCGACGGCCAGGACAACACGTTCCGCGCCGCTGAGGCTCTCCTCGCCCAGCCGGGCGGCTGTTTGACCCGAATATTCTTCCAGCCATTTGAGGTTTGTCATCGCGGAGTTATCCGAAGAGATATCTCGATAATAGCTGTTTCATTTCGGCGATGGCTCGCGCGCGGTCAGCCGGTGACGTTTGGGAAAATGCGAAGGCGATGAGGCGGTCGCCGGTTTCGGTGGCGATTCGGATTTTGAGATTCAGGTCTGACGATTCCTGAATGCCGAGGCTGGCGATGAAGCCTTTTACAAGCGCGGCGGGACCGACCTCGGCGGCCACCTGGCTCTCGCGCGTTCCGGCGCTGACGTGGCGGCCGAGAGCGATGGTGCGGAAATCGGGGCGGGCGTCGAGGAAGGCGAGATAGGCGTCGATGACGAAGTCGAGAAACTCGCGCGGCTCGACGGCGCCGGTTTTTTCCAACGTGCGCTCGACGGAGGCGCGGAAGTCGTCGATGGCGCGGACGGCGATGGCGTCGATGATGGACTGCTTATCGGGGAAAAATCGATAGAGGCCGCCCACGGAGACGCCGGCTTCGGTGGCGATTCGGCTGGTGGTGATTTGTTCTAGCGGCATCTTGGTGAGTAGCGACGAAGTAGCGGCGAAGATCTGCTGGACGGTGTCGTTGGAACGTTCCTGTACGGGAGCGTGCCGGATGCGTGTGGGAATCACTATTGACATTATGCCAGGAGAATGCTAAAAAGCGAATGGGAATTCGCGTTCGTGATTCCTCAGGGGTTCAACTTTATGCCGGTGCCGGTTTCGCAGATGTGGACTGTAGCAACTTACGTCCTGAAGCAGAAATTGAAAGGACGCAAGCAGTATCCGCTGGTGCTGATGCTGGAGCCGCTGTTCCGCTGTAACCTGGCGTGCGCGGGGTGCGGGAAGATCCAGTATCCGGCGCACATTCTGAAGCAGAACCTTTCACCGGAAGATTGTTTTAAGGCTGCTGAGGAATGCGGCGCGCCGACGGTCGCGATACCGGGCGGGGAACCTCTGATGCACCCGCAGATCCACGAGATTGTCGCAGGGCTGGTGGCGCGGAAAAAGTACGTCTACCTGTGTACCAACGCGCTGCTGTTGAAACAGAAACTCGATCTTTTCAAGCCCAGCAAGTATCTTTCGTTCTCGGTCCACATGGATGGGCAGAAGGATCATCACGATTTCTCGGTGTGCCGGGAGGGCGGGTATGAGATCGCCGCGGACGGTATTCGTGAGGCGTTGAAGCGCGGGTTTCGCGTAACGACGAATACCACGCTATTCGACGGGGCCGATCCGGAGAGTGTGCGGGCGTTCTTCGACGAAATGATGGAACTGGGGGTAGAGGGGATGATGCTCTCGCCTGGATACTCCTACGACAAGGCGCCGGATCAATCGCACTTTTTGGGGAAGGCTCGGACGCGGCGGCTGTTTCACCAGATTTTGTCGAATCGGAAGGCGAACTGGCGGTTCAATATGTCGCCTTTGTTTTTGGAATACCTGATGGGCAAAC
>JBEKUT010000142.1:0-16297 GCA_049514735.1 Bryobacteraceae bacterium | reverse complement strand
TACGGGCGTGCGGCCCTCGCTCGCCATGCGGCGCGATTCCCCGGCGCGGATCTCGTCGAGCGCCTTGTTCATCTTCGCCACGATGTGGAAGCGGTCGAGGATATGCAGGGCCTCGGAGCACTATACGCTAGACGGCATGGCGCACCGCATCGACGGTGAAGGACCGGACGCAAAAGACAGCTTCAACGAATCTTTCGAGCGTCTGGAGCAGACCGCCGGCGCTGAGGCGCCCACGGCGGAACTGCGGACGTTTCTTACTCTGGCCCGCAACATTGAAAACGTGACGGGGAAAACGTGACGGGCTCCCTCGCCAAAGAGATCCGATCGCCCGGCTTTATTGTGGATCGGGCACGAAATGCGTATCCGCGCCTTCCTTGAAGACCACGTAAGCCCGCTTCCATGGCTCATCGTTCGTTAAACGCCACTTGTGGCCTGAGCCGGTGTGATCCACGGCCAGCAGAACATCGCCCGGGTGAATCGTGAATATCTCGCCGCCTAGGGTTGTAAATTCGAGTACACCAGCCAGCGTAATGACATATTGCGGAATTGGATCGTTGTGCCAGTCAAAAGACGAATGAGGCGCCGTTTCTTTAAAGAGAATGGATTCAGCTTCGACCAAGGCGCCGCCACTCACGCTCCCGCGTACGACATGGGAATTTCCGTCGGAACCCGTATAAAGACGAAACGCTCGAATCATATCGCGCTGCTCTCCTTTTCTGTGATGTTGTCGATCTTCAATACGGCCGCCGTCTCCGCCCGCACCCGCCGGCAAAGGGATGCGTTCTCGATAAGAGATTCACCGTACGAGGGAATGAGTTTCTTCATCTTCGCGGACCATCCGCCATTCTTCAGTTTCTCCGCGAAGCAACGCTCAATAACTTGAATCATGATCCACACCGCGGTAGAAGCGCCAGGCGAAGCGCCCAGCATCGCAACGATGGAACGATCGCCCGCGCCGACAAGCTCCGTGCCAAATTCCAGGATGCCGCCGTGTGTTGGATCGCGTTTGACGATCTGCACCCGTTGGCCCGCTGCCTCGACTTCCCAATCCTCCTGCTTCGCATTCGGATAGAACTCGCGCAGCGCGGCGAACCGCTTCTCGGACGATTCCAGAACCTGGCCTATCAGGTATTCTGTGAGAGCCACGTTATCCCTGCCCACGGCCAGCAGCGGAAGTAAATTGTCCGGATCGATGGATTCGAAAAGATCCAGATACGATCCATGTTTGAGAAACTTCGTCGAAAAACCCGCGTAAGGTCCAAACAGCAGAGAGACCTTTCCTTCCACGTGGCGCGTATCGAGATGAGGAACCGACATCGGAGGCGATCCTACCGCAGCCTTGCCGTACACTTTGGCATCGTGACGGGACGCGACCTCGGGATTATCGCAGCGGAGCCAGATTCCGCTCACTGGGAACCCGGCGTATCCGCGCCCCTCGGGAATTCCGGATTTGATCAACAGTGGCAACGATCCGCCGCCGGCGCCGACAAAACGAATTTCGCTAGGACGTCGCGATTCTCACCGCTCTTCTGGTTCCCGATCCGCGCGCGCCATAGATCCTCATCGCGGCGCAGATCCTGCACTCGATTGTTGAAGTGAATCGAGAATCCTTCTTTGCCCTTTAGGGAGCCGAGAAGGTCTTTAGTGAGAGCGCCATAATCTACGTCGGTACCGGTTAGCATGCGCGTCGCCGCAACTTCCTCTTTGGGATCGCGGCCCTCCATCACTAGCGGGACCCACTCCTCAATCTGCTTCTTGTCATCGGAATACTCCATCCCGCGATAAGTGGGATGGACAGAGAGCGCCTCGAAGCGTTTCTTAAGAAACGCGTGATTTTCCGCTCCGCGCACAAGACTGAAATGGGGCACGGGATGAATAAAGGACTGTGGATCTTTTATCGCTCCCTTTTTCACCAAATAGGCCCACAGCTGGCGCGAGAGATCGAATTCGGTGTTGACCTGCAAGGCCTTTGAAATGTCGGCCGTGCCGTCACCGTTCTGCGGGGTATAGTTCAATTCACAAAGCGCCGCATGACCGGCGCCCGCGTTGTTCCATGCATTTGAGCTTTTCTGCGCCTCGCTTCCCAGGACTTCGTAGATCTCTATTTTCAGGCCGGGATCAAGTTCTCTTAGGATCACTGCCAGCGTGGCGCTCATGATGCCCGCGCCGACAAGAAGGACGTCAGGCCGATTTGTGGTTGGGTTAGATTCGCTCATATCCGCAAGGCTGTGGAGGCATTTGCCTTGCCACCGTTCCTCACGCCTGAACGCTGAGCGATGTGAATGAATTAAAAGGATTTGTAGAAACGCAGGCGAACACCGAGCCACTTGGTTAAACCGTCGCGTCGAGCCCAAATATGGACGCCACAATGCATTCTTTCGACACCTGTTAGCTCCCGATCTCAATCTCCTGTCCGTTGGCTTTGCCCAACGCACGCAGGTAAGTATCGATAGTGCGGGTGTGACCGATCACAAAGCGCGACACGAATCGGAACACCGGATTATAAACTTGACCCGTTTCCGTTATTCTCACGGTGGTCGTTTCGCCCTGCGGCTGAAGTGCTGTCGTCCAGGAGCCCGAATAGGGGAGGTTCTCCGTGGCGATCCGCCGCGTTATGGATTGGGGTGGTTTGCGATCCAGCAGTTCATAGGTGATGGTCTCCCCATTACGCGCCGTTTCGCGCCGCAACTCCCGGCCGTTGGTATCCGGCACAGATTCGTCGCGGAGAACATCGGGTCGCCAACTTTGCGGCCCTGCGATGAGGGAGAAAAGTTTTTCGGGTGCAGCGCGAAAAGAAGCGCTGCGCGAGGCAACGTGCTTTTGTGGGAGCAATGAGCCGATCGCAACGACGCAAACTATCAACATCGCAAAGCCACCGATTACGATTATTAGAATTCTCACCCTTCCCTTCCTCGCTTTCGACGCCGCAAGAGAATTCTGGCGTATTTTGCCAGCCGCTCGATGCCGGCGAGCGAACTCTCCAGTTCGCCGGCCGGCATTAAGCGAAACATCTCCTTAACCGACTCCGGATCGAGAACCGTGTTCTGTTCCTTGATCCGCGCTCCAACTGGCGTCAATGTCAAACCCACACATCGCGCGTCGCTCTTGTCCCGTGTGCGGGCCACGTAACCGCTGCGTACCAGCCGTGCCACCGTGATGCTCATCGTTGAGCGGCTGGAGCCGAAGTGTTCGGCCAGTTTCGAAGGAGTGGTGGGGCGTGTGGGATGCAAATGATCGAGCACGCTGGCCTGGTGTTCGGTGATCGCCTTACCGCTTTCGGTATCGCGGACATGGCGGCGGTGGCAGGCGATGAAAATTGCTGGATAGGCATCTAAGAGGCGTCTGATGTGCGAGTCCAATATAGCCGGTAGGATATGGCAGGTGGTTTGATTTGTCAAACAAAACCTGACGCAGGTTCAGATTGAGTGGATTGCGTTTCGCTTTAGCCAGGGACGAATTTCGTGGTCTGTCCCCGCACCGTAGGACAGACCATCGGTTTTTGTGGTCTGTTGGGATGGGCCTGCGGCCCGCGAAACTTCATGAAAATGCGCCATATCACGAGCGCCGCATTCCGAGCCGTGACCGGCAGGGAGCGGTTGTCCCGAAGATAGTGGATAAGTCGAGAAGCCGCATTTTCGACCCTGTCTCCGCACCGTGTATACACACGTCGAGGACCACGACGTGTTCAGGAATCGCAAACGGGCAGACCCGCCTTACAAAACGCGGGACAAGTTCCCCAAGATGCTAAAATGGTCTCACCTCGCGGAGAGGTGGCAGAGTGGTCGAATGCGGCGGTCTCGAAAACCGTTGAACCTTTACGGGTTCCGAGAGTTCGAATCTCTCCCTCTCCGCCATTGCCGTAACACCTACAAAAGATCGGCCGTCGAGAAGAAGAACGGAATCTCTACGGCCGCCGTTTCCGGCGCGTCCGAACCATGCACTGCATTTTTCTCAATGCTCTTCGCATACGTTTTGCGGATGGTCCCGTCGGCGGCCTTGGCCGGATCGGTGGCGCCCATCGTTTCGCGCCAGTGCTTGATCGCGTTCTCGCGCTCCAGCACCATCACGACAGCCGGGCCGCCGGTCATGAACGTCACCAGACTCCCGTAAAACGGCCTCTCGCGGTGAACCTCGTAAAAAGCCTCCGCCTGCTGTTTCGACATGCGAAGCAGCTTTAATCCTCGAATCTTAAATCCGGCGTGCTCTACCATCTTGAGAATCGAGCCGGTGTGCCCCGCCTCAACGGCGTCGGGCTTGATCATTGCGAACGTTTGTTCCATGTTTGAATCTCGTTTAGAGGCGGCTCTTGATTTTTGCGCCGATCTCGGCCGGCGTCGGACAAACCGTGATCCCGGCTTCTTCCATCGCCTTGATTTTGTCCTCGGCCCTGCCTGAACCGCCTGAAATGATGGCGCCCGCGTGACCCATGCGGCGTCCGGGAGGCGCGGTCTGGCCGGCGATGAATCCGACCACGGGCTTCTTCACGTTGTCCCTTATGTAAGCCGCCGCGGTCTCTTCCGCGTTGCCGCCGATCTCGCCAATCATGACGATGGCGTGCGTATCGGGATCTTCGTTAAAGAAACGGATGGCGTCGACGAAAGTGGTTCCTATGATCGGATCGCCGCCGATGCCGATACAGGTGGACTGCCCGATGCCGAGCCCCGTCAATTGGCCCACGGCCTCATACGTCAAAGTGCCCGATCGCGATACGACGCCGACATGTCCCTCGCGATGGATATGCGCCGGCATAATCCCGATTTTGCACTTGCCAGGTGAAATAATGCCCGGACAATTCGGCCCGATCAGTCGTGTCGAGTGCCCTTTCATATACGCCCAGACGTGGACCATATCGGCGGTCGGAATGCCTTCGGTGATGCACACCACCAGAGCGATTCCCGCATCTACTGCTTCCATGATGGCATCAGCCGCGAAAGGCGGCGGCACGAAAATCACACTGGCATTCGCGCCCGTCCCGCGAACCGCGTCCGAAACTGTATTAAACACCGGACGTGCAAGATGTTCCCGCCCGCCTTTGCCCGGCGTGACGCCGCCCACCACCTGTGTGCCGTAATCGATAGACGCCTGCGCGTGGAAGCTGGCCTCGCGGCCCGTGAAACCCTGGAAGAGGACCTTCGTGTTGCAGTCGACGAGAACGCTCATTGCGCCAGCCTCACCACTTTCTCCGCGGCGTCTTTCATACCTTCGGCGACCGTAAAGTTAAAGCCCGAATCGGTCAGAATTTCGCGTCCTAAGCCGACATTCGTGCCTTCCATGCGAACCACAACCGGCACCTTGATATTCAATTCGCGCGCCGCGTTCACGACACCGGTCGCGAGCGTGTCGCAGCGCAGAATGCCGCCGAAAATGTTGATGAGCACGGCCTTCACATGCGTGTCCGAAAGCAGAATGCGAAACGCGTTTTTCACCTGCTCCGCGCTCGCGCCGCCGCCAACATCGAGGAAGTTCGCGGGACTGCCGCCCGCGTATTTAATGATGTCCATGGTGGCCATCGCAAGACCCGCGCCATTCACCATGCACGCGATGGTTCCATCCAGCTTGATGTAATTGAGACCGAAGCGCGATGCCTCTACTTCCAGCGGGTCCTCTTCATTCAGATCGCGCAGTTCGAGCAGATCTTTGTGGCGGTAAAGAGCGTTGTCGTCGATATTAAATTTAGCGTCGAGCGCATAAACCTTACCGTCTTTGGTCAGAATAAAAGGATTAATTTCCGCCAGCGACGCATCGAGCGCATCGTTCGCCTTCACGAGCGCGGTCATGGCCGCCGCCGCAGCGTTCACATAAGACGGAGGGATCCCGATTCCAAAGGCCAGCTTGCGTGCTTGAAATGGAGCCAGCCCAAAGCCCGGCTCGATGGCTTCTTTCAAGATGAGGTGCGGCGTCTCGGCCGCCACCTGCTCGATCTCCATGCCGCCCGCGGCCGACGCCATGAACACCGGCTTGCCCTGCCCGCGATCGAGCACGATGCCGAGATACAACTCGCGTTCAATAGGCAGCGTTTCTTCTATCAATAGCCGTTGCACTAAGCGGCCTTCCGGTCCGGTCTGATGCGTGACCAGCGTCATGCCGAGAATCTTTTTCGCGATCTCGACCGCTTCGGCCGCATCCTTGGCGACCTTCACGCCGCCGCCTTTTCCCCGCCCGCCCGCGTGGATCTGAGCTTTAACAACGACGCTGCCGCCAATTTTCTTCGCCGCAGCTTCGGCCTCTTCCACGGTGTACGCCACTTCGCCTCGTGGTACTGGGACGCCGTACCGGGCCAGGAGGGCTTTCGCCTGATATTCGTGGATCTTCATGGGACACCGCTAGTGTAGCAAGCAGGTCCAGTCAGGACGCCGCAATACAAGGAAAGCGGAAGGTCCAAGCTACTGGCGTGGCGGCTCTGGGTCTCTTCGGCGCCTGAGTTCTTCGAGGATGGCCTGTGTTATCACTTCCTGCCGGTCGAGGCGTTTCTCGTGCGTTTCGGAGACGGTTTTCAGTGCAATGATCGAATCGCGTAACGCGACTGAGGTGTCATACAGGCGAGCGAGTGCACCCCAGAATTCCTGCTTATCAAATTCGTTCACCTGAGTGCTCCCTCTCTCCGACGGTCCCCTGATTTATTCTACGCCCATGTCGGCCCACCCCGATGTAACAAAATCGCCTGTCATCCTTCTCACTTATTGGAGGGTACATTGCAGTCCCTTAGATACATCCTCTTGCCGATCCTTGCGACGACCCTTTCCTTTGCACAATCGAGCGGTACTGAGGACCGCGCCATACCCGGCACGCTCCCGTCCTACGAGCCGATCACGGCTCAACAGCGCCTCGACTGGTTCGCGGAAAGCTCCTTCGGACCAGCGAGTCTCCTGGGCGGAGTGGTCAGCGCAGGGTACGGGACATTAATCAATCGGCCAGTTGAGTATGGGACGCATTGGGAAGGGTTCGGCGATCGCTACGGCATGCGCCTCACCGGCGTTTTAACGAGCAACGCCTTGGAAGCCGGCCTGTGCGCAATCTGGGGCGAAGATCCACGCTATCCTCGCGACGAAGGCAAACCGCTCAAGAACCGCATCGCGCACACCATCAAGTGGACATTTGTTGCGAAAGAGCGCGATGGCAATACCGTGCCGGCGTATGCGCTCTACATCGCGACGGCGGGCAACAACTTCCTCTCGAATACCTGGCGGGAATCGAGCGAGGCGGACACCTCGCACGCGCTAGAAAGAACTGCGATGGGCTTCCTCGCGCGTCTCACTGGAAATACCTGGCACGAATTCTGGCCCGACGTCAAAGAGAAGCTATTTCATCGCAACGATTCGCGCGGTCTTCCCTGAAGTTTTGATCGCAAAATCGATGGGCGCAGATCCGCCGCGCACCCCTTGCACCGATATGCGCCAGGTCCCCGGCTCCGGATGGGGAATGCGGAATTGTTGCGGCCCCGAGCTAGTTCCGGAGTATCCCGTGGGATCGGCGTACCATGCGTAATGGTGGCCGCTGGGACTCATCAGATGCAGGTCGAGCCCCCCGTCGCGATCCGTCCACGTCAGGGTTGCCTCAAACGCCGCCGCGCGCGACGGTACTGCAACAAAATTGCTCCACCATTGATTGAATGCGACGCTTCCGGAGAATTGCGGGGCATCGGCCGTTGCCGCTTTCTTGACAGGAGTCACCGCGGTAACTACGTCCAAGTCGCCGGCCCGCACGCGGCAATCGCACCTCGACGACGAGTTCGAAGAAACGATAACCGACTGCCCGCGCCCTGTCTTCCCGAGATCGTCGAAGTAAAAAGGAACGCTCTGCGACGCGATGGCGGGCGAACGCGTCACCTGCACATGCACGTGATAACCGCCGCCTTCGCCCAACGTGTAGCCGCTGTTTCCGACTGTCGCGAGAGCCTGCCCCTGTTCCACACGCTGGCCCTCGGAGACAACGAACGTTCCGGTGGCGAGGTGTGCGTAGTGGCTGTATTCGCCATCGCCATGGTCGATCGTAATGTAGTTGCCGAACGTCTTGTGCGTGTGATCCTGCCCCGCGCCGATATCGTGAACGTGAACGATGCCGCCGCGCATCGCGACAATGCAGCGTCCCGAACGGGGCGCGATATCGTACGCATGCAGCGTGCGGCCCCAGTGCGAGAAAGTGCCGTACGGACCCTGCGTCAAAATCCACGCCTCGCCCGCGACGGTCGGCAGTTTATAGCCGCCTGTCGGCGTCGTCGGGACAACAAAGGGAACGGGCCGACTGACTTGTCCGTCGCCATTCCTGACAATGACGAGATACTCGGCGGGCGGAAGCGCCGAGTAATCCGCGACAAGACGATTGGGAGTTGCAACGCGCGGTTGCGCGGCCGAGACGTAGCGCCACCCGCTGCCAGATGTGTACTGGGCGATGTGGACCATCGCGATTCCAGTGAACCCCGCGCCCTCAACCGTCAATTCCATCCCGTCTGAGGTGCCCGTCCGTTCCACGGAGTTAACGCGCAGCGAGCCCCCGCCCGCGACGCCGTTCATGCGAAAGCCGCTGGTCCCGAGCGTCTTCTGTCCTGATACGATGCGTGCGGTCCACGCGCCCGTTTGGGCGGCCGCCCCGAATCCGGCAATCGGGAGCCGGGCCACGAAACAAAGCGACTGCGCATCCGGTAAATCCTGGTAGTCGGCGTCTAGCGCGACGGTTCCGTCCGGGGCCAGCCACTCCACTTTCAGCTCTTCACCGGAACGCACCCGTTGGGCACGGAACCACACGAACGCCTCGCGATCCGAGGTGTCCAAAACCGCGGCAGCTTTGGGAACGGCGCAGGAGCTCTCATCCACGGAACGCGTCACCACTACCTTAGAAACGGTCGCCGCGGAAGCAGAAAACGTTAAGACACACCACAAGATAGAGGTTCGAGCCCACATTACAAACCGTACTATCGGCAACTGGCCCGCAATCCTATATAATCCCTGTAGCGCAGACGTGGCGCAGACGATCGCCTTTCGTCGTCTGCGTTTTCTTGAGTGCCTGAAAAATGCCCGACTACCGCGAAATCGCCCCCTCCTCCCGGCTCGCAAAGCAGATCGAGTGCTTCTGGTCCCTCCGCCCCTCGCAACCCGGCCAAGCCCACCGCGTCCTGCCCGATGGCTGTACCGATCTCATCTTCTGGGTGACCGGCGGCCGCACGCGCGGCTCCGCCGTAGGCGCCATGACGCGGTCCATAATCACGCGCCTCGCTCCCAATGCCGAGATTTTCGGCGTGCGCTTTCACCCCGGCATGTCGCATGTCCTGATGCGGGTTCCGGTGTCGATCCTCACAGACGAAATCGTGGATCTGGAATCGCTCTGGGGCCAGGACGGCCGTGCGATGGAACAGCGTCTGGCGGACGCCGTGTCGCTTGAGGAACGTGCCGCGTCGATCGAAGCCATGCTCGATCCGCAGCCCGTTGAGACGCCAGTCCAGCGCGCGGCGCTCTGGATCGTGGCGAATCGTGGAGACGCTTCCGCGGACGAACTGGCGCGCCATGCGGGACTAAGCGCCCGGCAATTTCGCCGTCTTTGCATCGAGCAGACCGGCGTTGGTCCCAAGATGCTCTGCCGCGTGCTCCGCTTCCGCAATGCCGCAACTCAAATCGAAGCTGGCCCTACGAATTGGGCGGATTTTGCGCTCGCTCACGGCTATTACGATCAAGCCCACTTCATCAACGAGTTTCGTGAATTCAGCGGCGTCACACCCGCCGAGTACGTGTCCGTTTTTTCCAATCCTTCTCCGCCCGATCCCGCATAAGATCGGATCATGAAAATCACTTCCGTATTATTCGTCGACACCATTGAACCCGTTATCCCATTCTGGGTGGACCGGCTGGGTTTTGAGAAGACCGTTGAGGTACCGAATGGAGATGGGCTCGCGTTCATCATCCTGCAAAAAGATTCAGCCGAACTGATGTTTCAAACGCGGAAGAGCGCGGAGCATGACGTGCCCAACATCGGCGATCTGAGCGGCCCCCGCGCCGGCACCTTCATCGAGATCGAAAACTTTGACGATGTTTTAAAGCGCTTGGATGGTCTCGAAGTGATTCTGCCGGAACGGACCACCTTTTATGGCATGCGCGAGATCCTGGTCCGCGAGCCCGGCGGCAACGTCGTGTGCTTTGCGGGCCGCGTTTAAAGGATGCTGGTACTCGCCTCCCAATCCCCGCGCCGCCGCGAGCTCCTCGCCGCGGCCGGCATTGAATTCATCGTCCGGCCGGTAAACGTTCCGGAACAACACTGCGCCGGAGAATCGCCGCACGATTACGTGCGCAGGCTCGCGGAGGCGAAGGCCAGCGCCGTCCCCTGCTCGGAGGATGAGATCGTTTTAGGAGCGGACACCGTGGTCGTCGTAACCGGCCAGATCCTCGAAAAACCTCTCGACGCGTCCGACGCGGCGCGCATGTTGCGTCTTCTTTCGGGGCGCGAGCATGAAGTGATCAGCGGCATCTGTCTGGCCAGCTCAGGACGCAAGATCGTCGATACGGCAACCACCCGCGTCCGCTTCATAGAACTAACGCCGCAAGAGATCGACGGCTACGTGGCGAGCGGAGAACCCATGGACAAGGCCGGCGCGTACGCGATTCAGGGACTCGCGAGCAAGTTCATCGATCGCGTCGAAGGCGAATACTCGAACGTCGTAGGTTTGCCGGTCGCGCTAGTGTACCGGCATCTAACAGCCAGTTTCCGAGCCGTGACTGGCAAGGAGCGGTAATTTTAAGCGAAACTCAGCGTGGTCGCCCGCGCCGACCAGCCGCTGTGGCAAATCTTGCAGCGTAGGCGCAACTTGGCCATTGGCGGCGACAAAATCATGAACCCGAAGTTTCGCAACCGGCCTGCGTACGGCGTGACGATCCCATCGGCGCCTCTCATGCTTCCCGGTTGATTTTTTCGGCCAGCGTCAGGTCGTCGCAGTCATCAATGCCGAGCGTAGGGATCGCGCATAGGAACCGGCAGACTCCAATCGGGGACAACCGCAAGCGAGACCTCGCGCAAGAACTGGACATACCGATAAATCTGCTCCTCACTTAGGCCGAAGAGTGCCTGAAGCCGGGGATAGCGCAGGACACGAGCGAGTTCGACGAGCATTTCGCCGCCGATGAGCAGGGTGTGGCTTTTGGTAAATAGTGTGATCAGCATGCGGCGTCACAAAGGATTCTCAACGCACAGGCCGGTAGCCCGGTCTAGTCGAGCGGAGCGCCTCGTCGATAACGTCGTCGGCCTCCTGGGAAGGAACCGGCTGGCGCTGCGCATCCACCTGCCTGAAGTGCGTCTGCAGCGCGGCGACGATCTCGCGCCGGCGTTCGGGCGATAACTGAGGAGGCTGTGGCGGCACGCGAACGCTGATGTCCTACTGCTCGGCAATAGCGCGTCCCAGCAGCCCTTCGAGGGCAATCCGCTGCTCTGGCCAGAGATCCTTGGCCTTATGAATCATGGGTCTTAATGTATAACGGTTGCGCTGCTCCGCGTTTGTCTCCTCGCTGATAATAAATTAGCGCGCGCTCGATGTCACGCACATTCATCGGATCGCACACCGTCGTCGATGCGGGGCAGCGGCACTGGGACGGCTTTCCGGGGGCTTTCTGACTAACCCGTGTTCGAGCGCCTTGTCAGCGAGCCGTCCACCCGCCATCGATTAATATCGTATGCCCCGTAATCAGCGACGCCGCCGGCGACGCCAGGAAAACGACAGCTCCCGTCACATCCGCCGGCTCCCCAATCCGATGCAGCGCCGCGATTCGCTCCACTACATCGGCCCGAAACGCCGGATCGGCCAGCGCTTCCTCGGTACCCGGCGTACGAATAAAAGTCGGCGCAACCGCGTTCACCGTGATATTGTGCTTGCCCCACTCCACCGCGAGACACTTCGTCAGGTGCGCGATGCCAGCCTTCGTCATGCAATAGACCGACTCGCCCGGCAGCGCGGCGAAACCGGCTTGCGAGCTCAAGTTAATAATTCGCCCATGGCCCTGACGAATCATGATACGCCCGGCGGCTTGGCTCGCAAAGAACGTGCCTTTCAAATTGATGGCCACGGTGACATCGAAATCTTCTTCGCGAAAATCCTCGGTGGGGTTCCCCGGCGCAACGCCGGCATTGTTGACCAGAATGTCCAAACGCCCAAAATGCTCCGCCGCCCGATCGATTGCTCCGGTCACCTGATCCAGCCGCGTCATGTCCATTTGCAGCGGCAGCGCCTTGCGGCCCAGCGCCTCGATCTCGCGCGGCAGATCGCCGTGCGCGTTGACGTCACGCAGACCGAGCGCAACATCGGCCCCCGCATGCGCCAGGGCTAGTGCGATGGCGCGGCCGAGCCCTCGACCCGCACCCGTAACTAATGCCACCTGGCCCGCTAAATCGAAGCGCGGAAATTCGTTCATCGCTGTGCGAGCGAGATCGTGATGTTGCGATACTTCATGCCGCCAGTGTGGTCACCCTGGATGTAGATCGGCCCCGGTTCGCCTTCATGACTGTCGATCGCGCCGCCCGTGATCCCCGGGATTTCCTGGTTGTCGATCGTCTTCACGCCATCGCGAATCACCGTGACGCGGCGTCCCACCAACGTGATGTCATAGCTTTCCCACTGTCCCGGCTTCGGCGGCAGATCCACTGACGGAGCAATGAAGCCGTACAGCGATCCCATGCCATGAAACTTGTCGTTCGTTCCGGGCTTTTCATATTCCACCTGCACCTCGTCGCGTCCGCGCAGGTAGACGCCGCTGTTGCCGAGATTCGGACAGTTGTATTCGATGTGGAGTTTGAAATCCTCGAACTTCCGCGTGGTCCGTATATTCGCACCCGCGGCCTCGTTGACCAGTTCTCCATCGATCGCCTTATAGTGGTTGATCTTTGGATTATCCGGTGTCCAGCCCGTCAGATCCTTGCCGTTGAACAGCGCTTCGGGCTTCGACCACGATGCCGGATCGGGCCGATCCAATGGCGGCGCCGGCTCGCCTGAAATCTGACCTTGGACGCCGTCACCGCGTTTCTGCACTCCAGTGATCCGGTTTCCTTTTACCGTCATTTCCCAAGTAACGGGGATCTCCTTATCGAACCACTCCGAGGTAGCGAACGTAAGGTGCGATCCATCCACCTTGACCTCTTTGCCGGGATGCACGCTCGCTACCCGTCCGACGACGCGAACGTTGCCATCCTTAAACTCCATCCACGATGGATAAGTGTCCTGTGGCGTCTTGATAGTCAGATCCCAACGGCCTGCGAACGGCTGACTGTCCGCGGATTGCGCCACTGTCGGCGTCAAAAAGCCAGCGGTAAACATGAGTACGACGTAGACTCGATTCATTCCAGCACCAGTGTATCCTGCCACGTAACCATGTACGCCCTGAAGGGCAATAGTGATTCGTTGACTGGCGTCGATAAGCAATTTAGATGGATGCGGCCATCCGAAAAATTATCGCCGATTTCGACGACAACCCCATGCAGGAAGCCAGGGCTCTGCGCCTGCTTTTTGAAAGCAACCGCTACGCCTTCGTAGCAGCTGCGCTCCCCGTGCTGCGCGACGAAAGCGATTCCGGGGGTTTGCATTACCTCGCCACACTGCTCCACAGCCATGACCTGCTGCTTGCGCCGCTCTGCAGTCCGCAGGTCTTCACGCGCGCCGAAGCGATCCGCATAGGCCGTCATCTTATGGAGGTGGACGCGCAATTCGACCTGCGGCTGCTTCGCACCGGCGTCAACAACAATGGCAGCACGTCGCCCGAAGAATTAGAGCGCTTGTTCGGGACCCCCGCGGGAATGCAGATGCTCGAAATCCTGGGCGAGATTTCGGACGGATCGCGTGTGATCTCCACCATGACGCAACTGATGAGTCATCCCGATCCGCGCGTCCGCTCGAAGGCGGCGCTGCTGGTCGGCCGCAGCAATAAGAATCACAAGTGGGTAAAGGATCGCCTAGCAGAGGCGGACCCGCGCGTCCGCGCCAATGCTATCGAGTCGTTGTGGGGCTCGGACTCCGACGGGTCTCGCGCCGTGTTCTGGACCGCGCTCGGAGACGATGACGACCGTGTCGTCGGCAATGCCATCCTGGCGCTTTACCGGATGGGGGATCCCGCCAGCATCCAATTGCTGCTCCAGCTTATCGCCCATCCCGAGATCCCCTTTCGCGTGACGGGCGTCTGGGCGATGGGTGAAACCGGCGATCCGCGCTTCATGCCCATGCTGGCCCGTATGATCGCGGAGCAGGTTCGGGAACTGCGCGCCAACGCCTTTCGCGCCATGGCGAAAATCAAGAAGGCCATTGCCGCCCGCACCGCCGGCGAATCCTTCAACGTGATGCTCGGTCCGCTCCGGAGGGCGAGAGACAATTGGGTGGAATTCATCGCCGCTATCCGCTCCGCTTCCGGCGCCCAACCGCCGGAGCTGAACTTCACCAACTTCGCTCTTTGGGAAGATTCCAAGCTCGTGCGGGAATACACCATACGCCAACGCGGCAAGCAGGAGCCGGTGGCTGTCGCAATAGGCATGCCGCGCATTGTGGACCGCTTCAGTCCTGAGCAAGAAATCCAGCAAAATTCGGCCGAGCAAGGTTTACGATACAAGCGCCAGCAGGACGTCTGGACTGTTCTCAAGTACATCGCGATTGACCCCGAGCACGAGGTCTCGGCTGCAATGGCCGCAGCCATGTCGCCGGCCGACGAGGATCTCACCAGTGCTCGCATGCGCTTTACAAAAAACCCGGACGCCATTGCAGCCGCCATAGCCAAACCCGGGACCCGGCTGGTCTGCGCCGGCAATTTATCCCAGACCGCCCGCTGCCTCATCGCGTGGGTGCGCCAGATGAACGCGGCGCGCAACGTCATACTGATTTGCCAGTCTCCCGCCGACATTCTCGGTCCCGACGTGCATGAACAAATCGAGGCTGCGGAGGCGGCCAGCGTCGCTGTCCACATCATCTCTCCCTGGCCCAGCGATGCCATGCAGGAACTCTGTTCCCACACCCAGGGCACCCTTCTTGTACCGGCTAATCAAGAAGGAATCCCCGATGCCCTCGCCCGCGAAATTTCATGAAAATGTGCCATATCACGAGCGCCGCATTCCGAGCCGTGACCGGCAGGGAGCGGTTGTCCCGAAGATAGTGGATAAGTCGAGAAGCCGCATTTTCGACCCTGTCTTCTTCACCCCACCAAAGCCTGCACATGCGCTTGCACCCCACAACCCAACCCCTCCAGATCGTAACCTCCTTCGAGCATCGATACCAGCCGACCCCCCGCATGCCGGTCCGCAATCTCCATCGCGATGCGAGTCAGTTCCGCAAAATCCGGGTCGTCCAGGAAAAAATGTCCCAACGGATCTCCCACCCTTGAATCGAACCCCGCCGAGATCAGCACGAGATCGGGTTTGAACTCCTCGGCCGCCGGTGCCAGCCTCTCGCGAAATGCTCCCACAATCTCCTTCCGTCCAGCCCCCGCCGGGAAAGGACAATTCAACGTCTTACCCGCGCCCTTCCCGGACCCGCTCTCCTCGGTGCTGCCAGTGCCCGGATACCACGGATACTGGTGCGTGCTGAAGAAGAAAACCGACCCATCTTCGTAGAAAGTATCCTGTGTGCCGTTGCCATGATGCACATCCCAGTCCGCAATCAGGACCCGCTCCACGCCATACTTCTGTTGCGCGTATCGCGCCGCGATCGCAATATTGTTGAAGATACAAAACCCCATGCCGCGGGTGGGAGTCGCATGATGTCCTGGCGGGCGCACGATGCAAAACGCGTTATCCGCCTGGCGCGCAAACACCGCATCCACCGCCGCAAGTCCGGCCCCTACCGCGTATAGCGCCACGTCGAGCGAGGCCTCGCAAACAGACGTGTCTCCGCTGCTCAGGTCTCCAAAGCCCGACAGAATTTCCCGCTTGGCGGTGTGAAAATAATTCGGACTGTGGCAGAGAAAGACGTCCTGTTCCCACGCCTTTCTCGATTCCAGGCGCACCAGATCCATTCTTTTCACCGCGGTCAACGCCGCGTCGAAGCGCTCGGGACGTTCCGGATGTCCTGGACCTGTTCGATGCTCCTTCGAAATGGGATCGGCCACTAGCGCGGTTCTCACGGAACCAGTGTATTTTATTCCCCCGGCAGTTTCTGTCGAAGCGTCTCCACCAGGCCCTCCACCGCGGTGCTCTCCGATAGTATCTTGGCCTCTTTGTCCTTATCGATGCCCTCGATTCCGAGGTGATCGCACAGACGCCGCACCAGTTGCAGCGTCTTCGTAATTTCCTGCTCCGCCAGCAAATCGATCTGCAGCATCAACTGTTCACGCTGCTCCGCCCGCTTGCTTTCGCG
>JBEKUT010000141.1:0-15292 GCA_049514735.1 Bryobacteraceae bacterium | reverse complement strand
TCCGAGACAGTCACAGAATTGGTGACGATATCGTCGGTGACCGGAAACCCGGGCACGCCCGCGCCCGCGATGGGCAGCGGATCGAAATCGTGCGCGTTCGACACGGAATAGCGCAGGAACATCTGATCCTTGCCGCCGTTAAAATAATGATCCAGCCGGAAGCCGCCCTGATCGTAATTACTGACTCCCAGTTGTGTCGATTCGTAGACGTTGGTCCCGATGTTCGGAAGCGGGTAGAGCTGCGCTGCTTTGATCGCGATGGGGTTGAGCAGAGACTGAGGAATGATGTTTCCAGGGAACTGCTGTCCAGTAAATTCGTTGATCAGCGGCGCAGGTTGTCCATTCGACGGATTGGTGAGCCCTGAGAAATCGCCCGTGCGCTCGGCGGCCGTGGGAACGATGGCGGCTTGTGTCTTGCCTTCCGAATCGCGCTGTCCCTCGTAATAAACGAAGAAGAAGTCTTTGTCTTTGCGGATTGGACCGCCGAACGTTGCGCCGTATTGATTGCGGTGCAGCGGTTCGGTTGTGCTGGCGAAAAAGTTCCGCGCATCGAAGGCATCGTTGCGCAGGAAGTCGTAGAAATCGCCGTGAAAGGCGTTGCCGCCGGACTTGGTGACCACCGATGTCGTAGCGCCGCTGGTATTGCCATATTCGGCGGGCGCGTTCAAAGTGAGAATCCGAAACTCGCTGACGGCGTCCACCGGGACGCGCAGCGCGTATCCGCCGTTGACGCTGTCAACATTCGATGCGCCATCAAGCAGATAATTGTTCGATTCCGGCCGCTGTCCATTGACCGCGAAAGCCTGTCCGGCGCGTGCGATGCCACCGGCCTCCGCAAGTCCGGCAGTCATGGGCGCCACGCCCGGTTGGAGAAGCCCGAGTTGTGTGAGATCGCGGCCGTTCAACGGAAGGTCGGTCGCCTCCGCCGAGGAGACTACATTGCCGATTGTCTGGCTGGTATCCACCATCACCGTTTGTG
This sequence comes from Bryobacteraceae bacterium, assembly GCA_049514735.1. GTDB lineage: Bacteria > Acidobacteriota > Terriglobia > Bryobacterales > Bryobacteraceae > JAICMB01. The sequence goes on along the minus strand of JBEKUT010000141.1, from coordinate 14,313 downwards.
CGGCAACGTTGACCTCGGAGTGCCCGCCGGAAATCTCCAGCGCCACTGGGAAGTTAACAACCTGGCCGATGTCGATACGGATGGGCGATACCGAGAAGACCGCGAAGCCGTTCGCTTTTACCGTCAGCGAATATTCGCCGATCGGCAGGTTTGAAAAATGGAAAGATCCTTCGTGCGACGAGCGGACCGTCCGCGTCAGTCCGGTTTGGGGATTGTGCGCGCTCACTTCCGCGCCGGAAACAAGGGCAGACGAAGGATCGGTAATCTGCCCTTCCAGTGTTCCGATGGGATCCTGCGCCTTCGCAATTGGTAACAATAGCGCGAGGAACAGGAAAATTCCAGGTTGTTTTACTAGGTTGTGAAGCATAAGGAGACTGTATGTTTCCCCATGCTAGGGCCTGGACGCATCACTGACAATAATCGAAACCTATTATGGCGCGATCGCGATGCTCACCCGATTGCTAATCACATCGCCGATCGTAATCGTCACTGGCACCTGCGTGCCATGCGGTACGGTGTCCGGGATTTGGGCGTTGACTTGAAAGAGGCCGGCAGCCAGCCCCGGAGCCTCGCCGGCGTATTCGAGCACCGCCGGCAATCCGCCGATCCGTACGGTAACCGGCAGCAGCGGGAGCGGCAACGGCAGAGTGGCGCCCGTGATCGAACCCGTCACTCCAGTTGGTGAAGTCTGTCCTTCACCGGTCCCGTACAGTATGATGGTGGACCCGGCAGCCGCGCCATTCGTCGACGAATTGACTGAGAAGTCCTGATTCAGTGCGGCCGCCTGCGCCGAGGCGTTCGGCGGAGGGCCGATAAAAATTCCCGGCGCCGACGTCGCCACGCCCAATGACACGGGCGTCGAAGGCACACTGTTGTAAGCTACCTGGAGCTGTGTCGCGGTTTTCCCATACAGCTCGTACGGAACGATGGCGTTAATTTGCGTCGCAGAGACATAGGTAAGCGGCGCTGCAATTCCATCGAACAAGACTTGCGTCCCGGCGAGCGACGTGGAAATCGTGTTCGCGGCTGTGAGCGTGAGTTTGCTCGGAGTGGATTGCGCCATCGCGCTGCCGTAGATAGTTATGAATTCTCCTGGCGAGACTTGCCCCGGCGTTCCGCTTGCGGCATTAGTTACTCCGTTGATTACCGGACCGGCGCCGGGCGATACCGTAAGCGTCACCGGAATTTGAATGGTATTAATTGCCGGATCGGTCGGCGCGATCATAACTGCGCCTGTATATGTCCCCACGGCAAGGCCGCTGGGACTCACTGAAACGGTCACTGCCGTGGCCGCCTGACCACCCGATGGCGTCACGAAAAGCCACGTCCCGCCACTGACAGTAGATGCCGTTATCGCCACGGGGACCGCCGCGCCCGAACTGATGATATTCACGGTCGAAGACGCGGGCGGCGTCGTTGCTCCCTGAGTGTAGGCAAACGTGAGCGATTGCTCATCCACGGCCAGTGTGATTGGAGTGACATTGAGAGTCACCTGGACCTGTACGGAAGCCCCGGGTGCCGCGATCGTGACGGTCCCCATATATTTTCCAGCCGTGAGCCCGGAGGTGTTCGCGCTCACCGTCGCCGTGCCGGGCGTAGTTCCGGAAGCCGGCAGCACCGTCAGCCAATTGCCTCCGGAAGCCGTCACTGCCGTGGAAGCAATCTGCTCCGCGGAGCTTCCCGCCGAGAAACTTACGGTTTGCTGCGCAGTGGTGTTCAGCGGGAGCGTAAACGTAAGAGCGTTCGGCGTGACGGACAAAGCCGCGGCGGTGACGTTCAATGTAACCGGAATCGTCAGTGAGGCGAGATTCGGCGTCAAGACAGTTATAGAACCTTGATAAGTTCCCGGGGTCAGCGTCAGATAGTTTCCGATTGTCACATTTAACGTCGCCGGGGTAGTTTGTGCGGATAGAGCTACGCCAAACCAACTGCCTCCCGATGACGTTGAGGAATTGATCGAGATTCCGACGGAGCCTCCGCTCGACGAAACAAGCACCTGTTGCGCTTGAGGCTGTCCTGTCTGCACGACGTTGAATGTCAAACTTTGCGGGTTCGCGCTCAATGCGCTCGTGTTTCCGGGGCCGTTAATCGTGATGGAGAACGCACCGGTTCCCGTCTGCCCACAGGAGTTCGAAACGCTCAGCGTGAAATTGTAGATGCCCGCCGCGGTCGGAGTGCCCGAGATTGCGTAGCCATCGCCAATCGATTGCACACTCAGCCCGATAGGCAGCGTACCGGACACAAAGGCGAATGCCGGCGGCGCGGCAAACGGCGACCCGCATTGCGCCGAAGCGTAAGTAAGCACCTGTTGATAGGGGACTCCGGCCGTGCCGTTCGGGAATCCACTGTTCGTGATCGTGATGCCCGTTCCAGCAGGAGCTACGGCAATCGTGAACGCCTGCGATTGCACGCCCCCCGCGCTGTCGGTGACCGTAATCGTAACCGTAGTTGTCCCCGCGGACGCCGGTGTGCCGCCGATCGCGCCGCTCGAAGAAGTCAAAGTTAGACCGGAAGGAAGCGATCCCGCGGTGACTTGCCAACTGTAAGGAGGTTGTCCGCCCGATGCCGACAGGGCCGCTGAATAGGCGGACGTCGCGATTCCACCGGGCAGATTCGATCCCGTCACGATGGTCAGCGGCGCAGGGCCGGAGGAGCCGGACTGATTCACCGTGAACGTCTGCCCCGCGATCGACACCGTAGCGGAACGTGCGCTCCCGCTATTCGCTGCGACGGAATAATTGACCGTCCCGTTGCCGCTTCCGCTCGCGCCGGAAGTGATGGTGATGAAGTTGGAACTGGTGTCCGCCGTCCAGGTGCATCCGGATGCCGCCGTCACATTCACGCTGCCGTTACCGCCGGCCGCGGCCACTGTCGCCGACTGCGACGAAAGAACAAACGTGCAGGATTGCCCCGGTGTGATGGTCAACGTGAACGGACGCACTCCGCCGGCGATCGCGGCGTGGAGAAAGTAAGTTCCGGGAGTGTTCCCCAGCACCAGATCGCAGGTCGCTGTCCCGTTCGAACTCGTCAGCACGGTCCCTTCGGGAGCGTTGCAGACTGCCGGCGGAGTATTCGCGTCATTCGCGTCCGCGATGAACATGGCGACGTTAGGGATTCCCGATCCGAGACCGATCCCGCTTTGCGCCTCCACCACAGCTACCACGGCTCCGGGGAGAGTGGTGCCCCCAGGTCCAGTTACAGTGAACCCCGAGCTAAAGGTTGGCGCGTTGAACAAAACAGAGGGAGGCGTTGGGACCACCGTTACCGTGAACGACACCGTGCCCACGGACGTGGCCGCGTTCAAGACAGCCTGCGCAAATGACGCGCCGGGTTGAATAGCGCTTCCGATAAAATTGGCCGTGGCCAATCCGTTGGAGTCGGTCTGATTCACCGGCTGATTCAGAGTTCCGAGCTGCGCATCCTGCGGCGCTATCGACCAGCTCACGGGAACGCCGCTGACGGGAATGCCCGCTTCGTCAGTGACCCGAATCGTAAGCGGGACCGTGGTTTCGTACTCTTCTTGAACCACCTGGCCGTTGCCGGCAACCATTACTGCCAGGGCCGCGGGGCCCGGCGTTGCAGCGTGGACAGCGCACAACGTGGCGCTAAAGACAAAAATCGAGATGCGTGATCGATGCATGAATATACCTCTGGACGCGGGGGTCTGCAGGCGCGGGGCTGCTTACACTTTAGCAGGCATTAATGAGGCGACGCGATAATAATCCGCTCGATGCCTTCCTCATCCGGAAAATCGAGAAAACGATCCTCGCGGTAGACGATGTCAAAACCGGCCGCGCGAATTCGGATTCAGCGAGATCGGGCATGTGACAGACCCACTGGCGCGAATTGGCGTCCAATTGTCCCGCCGGAAGGTTCGGATCGTTACGGTCCCGCGGACGACGACAACATTCGCCGCATGAAATTTCTTGGCGTTCTTTCGCGCCGGACAGGAGCCGGCGAAAAAGGCCAAAATGTCTTAAGGAGCGGCATCCGCGACACGAATCTTCTTCTGCTCAATGGCCTTTTGGAACTGCTTATAGTCCGCCTCGGTCTGGTCCGCATACTCGGATGCGAATAACCGGATCGCTTTTTGGAACTTCGCGCCGTTGCCACAGTAGCCATGAATGGCGCAGGCGTCACCGGAGCGGGCATGTCCACGCGCCATCAATTCGCCCGCGACCTCCGCCAGACTGGCCAGCCCGTTTCCACGCAACAACGCGATGTCGATGCTGCCCTTGTGATCGTTCAGTTGACGCACCAGGAACTCATGGCCGCCGAGCGAGGTCCAACCGAGCAGCAGATCCGACAATGGTTGAATCGCGCGCTGGCCTTCGGCGGTGCGGCGTCCTTCATGGTCGTATCCGGCGTTCGGCAAGTAGCGCGCATAGGCCGACGGCATCTCCTGTTTGATCTGCATGAACAGCGGATCGCCCGGGCCGTTGCCCTCCAGCAGCACGATGTAATCGCGCATGCCCACGCTGCCGGTTCCCACAACCTTGAAGCCGACGTCGATGGGACGGAACAGATCGAAGAGATGCCGGTTCTCGGCGCGTAGCGAGTCGCGATATGGACCGAGCGAAGCCAGGACTTCGTCGGCCTCAGGCCGGCGCACGCGCCAGAACACGGGTCGATGATCTTGAAAGCGCGGCTGCCCGTGATTGCCGGGCGTGGTGAGTTTCTTAAGCAGATCTCCGGGCGTGGCGCGTTCCGATTGCTGGAGCGCGGCTGAGATCGGCCGGATGTGCAGCTCGCGATGGATCTGATGGCGCGCCGCTTGCAAGATTGGCTGACGGCTGAATTCCGTCATGGAGGCGCAATAGCGCTCGACAAATAATTCGGCAGCCGAGTGGCAAGCCGGGCGCTTATGCGCTGCCTCGCGGCCCGCCAGCACCAGGCTGGAAGCCATGCGTTTGAGGTCCCACTCAAATGGACCGCGAATGGTCTCGTCGAAATCGTTGTAGTCGAAAACCAGTTTGCCATCGGGAGCGGCGAACGATCCGAGGTTCTGAACGTGAGCATCGCCGCAAAGCTGCACCTCGATTCCCGTATGCGGCAGACGGCCGAGGTCGGCAGCCATAATCGCTACCGCGCCGCGGAAGAACGCGAAAGGCGTGACCGCCATGCGCGCGTATTTCAGCGGCAGAAGGCGCTGCAGACGGCCTTCCGCGGAAGAGATGAGAACGTCAACGGGATCGAATCCACGATTCTTCGCGCCAACTTCCCGGTGCGCTGCGCGGCTCATTGCATCGCGCTGTCTCTTGCCGAATTCCAGCCGTTCTAAAGCGGTTGCCGCCATCGCTGCAATTATACAAGCCTGTTTTGAACGCAGCGGGGCCGACGTGTCGATTAATGGGCTGGGTGCGACGCCGCATCGGGCGCCATATGCACCGGCCTCTGCGGTTTTTCCCGGTCCACCTGGCAGAGTCCCCGCTCATTCAACTCCCGGAAGCCCGCCATGAGCGCTTTCCGATCGTTGGCCAGGAAGTGCAGCAATTCTTCTTCTGTCGCCCGCACCGTGCCATCATCGAAATCCGCCTGAAAGCAAATATAAATATACAGCTTCAAAGCATTCGCCGAGAGCATGGGAGCAGCCCTGCGCAGCCGCTCCAGTATTTTCGGATCGGTGACGTCGTCGTCGCGCCTCGGCTCCCGCGGCAGCGGCACGGCTTGGATCTCCGCCTCCACCAGACGCAAGCGGAAAATCTTTTCAAAACGATCCCGATTCGATAGACGCAGAATCAGCGTGGCTAGCAAATAAAGCGAGTTGACCAGAAGATCTACTGCTTCGTCGAGTTGCTGCAGGTGGGGGATGTTGAGAACCCCACCCCGCCTCAAGATCTGGATGCTCTGATAAACCGAGAGGAAGCCGATAAAGCCGATCAGAAAACGATCTGCCATGTGATGGCAGCCCCGCCTCAGTAAGATGATGCAGTAACCGGTGGTTCCGAGGCACACGCAGAATGAAAGTGCGAGGAACGGGCTGATGTCGAATAGATGAGAAATGTGCATATGAACCGATACCTGCCGCATTAATTCCATCGACTGTTTCGACTGAATTCCGCAGTATCGTTATGCTCGATTCGAGTTATTTATTTTGCCTTAGTACCGCGCTATAGTGCCAGATCGGCCGACTATTGACGATTCTCATGGCAGTAAGTGCAGGCTGTGCTGGCCCGGTTTTGGCGATGGCACGCGATGCAACCGCCCATGCTGACGTCGGTCTCTTTCCACAAGGCTTCGCGTGTCTCTACCGATCCGTGGCACTTCTCGCATTTAAATCCCGCGTCGAGGTGCGAGCGGTGGCTGAACTCTACATAACTTGGGATCTGATAGACGCGCGCCCAGGGGATCGGCTGCTTCGCGTCGGCATACGCCTTTAGTTTTTGAATAGAGGGGCTGTCTTTTGCGATCGAAAAATGGCAGGCCATGCACTTCGAAGCCGCGGGCAGTCCTTCAACCTCGCCGGGATCGGCGTTGGCGTGACAATCTTTGCATTTAAGTCCCATCGCGACGTGTTGCTTGTGACTGAATGGAATGGGCTGTTCGGGAATGTGGTGTTCCTGCGCTGCGAGCAACAGCGGGATCAGGAAGACGAACTGGCGCATTACAGATTGCCCTTCTTCAACTCGTCCGCCAGGTATTCCGAGGCTCGCATCGCCAGCGCGAGGATCGTCAGCGTCGGGTTCTGAGGACCTCCTGAGACGAAGGAACTGCCGTCCATCACGAACAGGTTCTTCACATCATGCGATTGGTTGAATTTATTCAGGACAGAAGTTTTCGCGTCCGCGCCCATGCGGCATGTGCCGAGCTCATGGATGCTTTCGCCCGGAGGGACCATTTCGAAATGCTTCGCGAGAATCTCGAAACCGGCGCTGCGGCATAGCTCCTCGGCTACATCCATCGAGTCTCGCGCCATCTCGTATTCGTTGTCCGTATAGCGCTGCGCGATGTGGAGCGAGGGAATGCCCCACGCGTCCTTCACGCCGGGGTCGATGCGGACGCGATGCTCAAAGCGCGGCAGGACGGTGCCCATGGTGGTCAAATCGAAACCGGCGTTATTCAGATCGGCAAGCTCTTTCAGCAGCGCGTCGCCGTAGAGAGGAAGATATTTTGCGGAGGGCGTTCCGCCGCTGCCGAAGTCGAACGCATAACCGCGGATAAATTTCTTTTCGCGCGTTTCGAGATTGCGGAAGCGCGGGATGTAACCGCCTCCTCCCATGAGGCCTCGCGGAGCGCGCCCGCCTCGAGCTTCCGGCACGATGGCCTGCACGACATTCTTCACATAGAACTGATCGAAAAGATAATGGCCGAGCACGCCGCTGGAGTTGCCCAGCCCGTTCGGATATTGCCGGGAGCTCGAGTTGAGAAGCAGGCGCGTGCTCTCCAGGCACGACGCTCCAACGATCACGACCTTCGCTGGAATGGAATACTCGCGCCTCGATTTGCGGTCGACGAAAGAGACGCCGTTCGCTTTGCCCGTGTTCTTGTCGACGCTGATCTCTCGCACGACGGCGTTCGGCACGATGGTTAACTTGCCCGTCGCGAGCGCATCGGGGAGCAGCAGGTTCACCGAACTGGCGAGCGTACCTGTAGCGATGCGGGGCTTCGTAGTTGGCACATTGCGGCGCTTCGCCGCTTCAATGAAGCGTTGGACGCTGGCGCTGTCACGGGAATCGTCTTCGATAAAAATGCCGTCCGGAAGTTGCGGCAGCCCTTCTTTGCGGCCGGAGACGCGAAACATCGGCTCGACGCGATCGTAATACGGCGCGAGGTCGGCGTAAGAGATGGGCCAGTTGTCGCCAAACCCATCGTGATCCTTATTCTTGAATTCGTAGTCGCTCATGCGCCAGGAAGCGCGGCCCCAACGAAGCGTCTTGCCGCCGATTAAGCGGATGCGAACCCAGTAGTACGGATCGGCGGGATCGTATGAATAAGGATTCTGCTTCTCGTCGGCCCACAGGTTGGCGTCGAATTCGGAAGCCTGGGTCACATGAGGAAAACGCCCGGGCTCGCCAAAGCCGCGGAAGGGAAGATCGTAGACTGGCTTGAGCGCGCGCTGCCGATCGAAGTCGAGCTGCGGGCCGGCATCGAGCATGAGGCAGCGGACGCCCAGCGCCGTGAGGGTGTGTGCGGCCATGCCGCCGGAAGCGCCCGATCCGATGATGAGTACTTCGTGATCCTGGTTCATGGACGTGTCAATCGAGAGCGTACCAATATGTTCCGATGCCGCTTCCGCCACGCCGGCCGGTGGACGCGGCGGCCCACTGGCGTGAATTGATCGTTGCGCGTAACGTGTCTTCCTTCACGGCCGCGAGGAATTGAGCGAATTCATCGGAGGAACCTTGGTATGTCCAGGGTTCACGCAACGGCGCGAGGAGTTGGGCGGTTTCGCCGGGCGATGCACCCAACCGATCCAGGCCATGCCTATACAGAGTTTGACGCGGCTGAGGAGACTGCCCAATTAAAAAATCCAGAAACTCGGCGACGCCGGCATCCTTCGATGGAGGCACGAGAATTTCGCATAAGCGCTGCAAGGTTTGAAACTGAACGGCAGTGAAGAAATCATGTGCAGGCTCGGCGACGGCTTCGGCGTTGGTCAGATCGAGGCGCGGATGCTCGTCGACGGTAGGCGCAGCCTTCTCTTGCGCGGCTGCGGGCAGAGCCGTGAGGGCGGGCAGGCTGAGGATGGTCTGAATTGCCTGGCGACGTTTCATTACGACAACGTACCACGCAGGCGGTTCAGTCGCCGGCCACACGGCGGGGCTGCGCGGTGGTCAAGTAAGGGAACGAGAATGAGAAGATCCGGAACGAGCGGCCTTTGTAGCGCGTGCGCAAGACCGATAAGCCCAACATGAGAGCGATCAAAATCGCGGCGCAAAACGCGCACTGCGCGGCCGTCAGGCTGTCTTTAAGAAACCAGAACCAGCGGCCGTAGACGAGCTCGATGTGGACCCAATAAACCAGCAGCGAGGTCACGCCGAACTGACGCAATGGGCTCCAGCTCTTCGATCCATATTCGTTCCAAAGATACGCCGCGCTCAGCAGTAACAGAATGGGGCCGAGCTTCATTGCGATCATCCACGGGCTGTTCAACCAGAAATCCTGACGCGGGTAAATCGAGTACGGAGATGCGGAGCAGTATTGGCCGAGAAGCAGGACGCCAAAGCCGGCCAAGGCGATCCACTGCATCAAGCGGCTCAAATCATCGGGCTTGGTGAGACGCAAAATGCTGCCCAAACTCAAACCGAACGCGATAAACGCGGCCCAGGGGAAGAATCCGAATTGCGTGAGGCTGGGGATGATATAGGCGGCAATGCGTGGATGCAGCCAGCTCCAATCGAGCATGGAAACTATGGGCGCTCCTACGGCAATCGCAACCCCTAGAATCGCAGCGGCGCGGGCGCGATCCGCGGTAGTCAGAAGCGCCAAGGGCGAGATGACGGCGAATGCGAATCCCATGCAGTTCAACACGTCCACTCGGAGAAGCTCGGAGGTTGGGCTGGATGGAAATCCGAAGACCCATAACTGAATCCGAAACAGAAACGCGATCAGAAAGAGATAACGTGAACGGCGCATGGCTGTGAACCAGCGGTCTCGCAAGCTCAGGCCATCGCGGTCGCCGCGCGCCATAATGAATCCAAGCGTCACACCGGTCAGCAGCAGGAAAATTGCCGGCGCGATTCCACCGAAGAATTGAGAAATCACATACGGCCCATCGTTGCGTCCGGCTGGCGTGGAGAAGGAATGAAAAACGTGACCCTGAAGAATGATGAGGATTGCGAAACCGCGCGTCCAGTCGAGAAATCCGAGTCGCCCGACAGTGCCGCGATTGGAGATTCCGGTGCCTTGCATGCTAGCGGCGCTACTGCTTGCCTGGTCTGTTGTCTTTAACACCTGGGGGGCGTTTTAGTTGCACGTCCTGATCTTTGAAACTAGGACTATTGATTTGGACGTCGGAGTACGATACGAGATGGTAATTGCCGGAAGGCTCGTAGATCTTCTCCTGGATCGGATAGTCGTGTTCTCCGATCCACAGCTCTACTTTTGAAATCATCTTTCTCGCGTCTTCGGATTTAGGGATGAGCTGAAGATGAACGGTCTTCTCGCTCTGAATGTTCTCCGTCGGCAGGACCTTAATATCGTAAGTCTTCTGAAGGTCGGCCGCGGATGTGCCAAAGCCGAGCGTGAGGAATTGCTCGAGTTGCTCGCCGTTCTTGCCCGTATCGTAAATATCGACCCGCTTCATGTTCGGGTAGTAAATCTGAACCTCGCGGCCCGAGAAGACGCTGGTTTTCGGGTCGGGCAGCACTGTGTTCATGAGACCCTGCACGCTACCGCCGGTCTTTTTCATGAAGACCGTTCCGGACTCCGGGTCGTCGGAATTGAGGACTGCGGTATGGTCGACGCTGGCAGCCTTGGCCGACATGTTTCGGAACTGACTTGCCTTCTGGTCTAACCGCTTGAGAACGTCGGCGAGCGGCGGCACACTGCCCGCGTCATTAGCTGGAGATGGGGGTGCTGGAGATGGGGACGCTGGAGACGGAGCCGCGAACGCGGCGGCGCAGATAAGAATAAATGCGTAGACTGGCTTCATGGCGTCCGGAAGAAGAGCAAAAGCTAAGAGACTAAGGCTTGGTGTAAGCCAGGTAACCGCGAATCTCCTGCTCGGAATCGAAAATCGGCTCGAGGCGGACCAGGCTGTGTCTCTTGAAACGTGCGTTCAGCAACGCGGACGCTTTCGCCGAGCGCTCGGCCTCGGGCACGCTTTCCAACTGATGCGGCTCAATCCAAAACTCGCTGATGCCCCGTTCCGGAGATCCAACCATAACGATGCTGCTGGGACGAGGCTGATCGCGGAACCATTCGCGCGGCGTCAGAAAGATGAAGAGCAGAATCAATCCGACCATCACGTCGTACTGCCAGCTCATGCGGGCGTAATCCCAAAAGACGAATCGTTTCAGGCCGGTAGCTGGTCCCACCCCTTCAGTCTAACATCACCGGTATTTGCGCATCACCGCCAGAAGGCGGCCCTGGAGTTGGACCCGGCCGGCATCGACGATAATCGGCTCCATCGCGGAGTTGGCGGGCTGCAGGCGGATGAGGCCGCCGGGCTCCCGGTAGAACCGCTTGAGAGTGGTTTCCGTACCGTCCACTAGCGCGACGACAATTTCGCCGGGATTCGCCTGATTGGTTTTCTCGATCAACACAAAGTCGCCGCTGCAGATGTGATCCTCAATCATGGATTCGCCGCTGACCTCGAGCGCGTAAGTGTCGCCCTTGCCGGTAAAGTCCGTGAACTGGAGGGTCTCGTGCCCTTCCACCGCCTCTATCGGCTGCCCGGCGGCAATCCGTCCCGCTAAAGGAACGCTTCGAAGCTGCTGCGCTTGATGGGCCTGCATCGTGCGCCGCCGCTCCTGAAGGTACTTCGACGAGACTTCGAGCGACCGGCTCTGGTTGAAGGCGCGGCGCAGGTATCCGCGCGACTCCAGCGCCTCAATATGTTTGTGAACAGTCGCCACGGAGGCGAGATCCAAGCCTCGGGCGAGTTCCTCATAACTCGGGCTATAGCCATTGTCTTCGACAAAGCCCGCGATAAAATCCAAGACTTCTTTTTGCCGCTTGGTAATCGCCACGGAATTATTATGGGCGAATAAAAGGGGAATGTCAAGTGTTGGATCGAGGATCAGTGGATCAGCGTGCCGACGGGCTCACCCATCACCATTCGCATGATATTGCCGTAGGTGGTCAGATTGAAGACCAGGATGGGGAGTTGGTTGTCGCGGCACATCGCGACCGCGGATGCATCCATGACGCCGAGGGCTTTTGAGAGCACCTCGAGATAGCTCACTTCGGCGTAGCGGACAGCGTCGTCAAAACGCATGGGGTCCTTGTCGTACACGCCGTCGACGCGGGTCGCTTTGGCGATCACTTCGGCGTGGATTTCGAGGGCGCGCAGGGTCGCCGCAGTATCGGTGGAGAAGTAAGGATTCGAAGTGCCGGCCGCGAAGATGACGATGCGTCCCTTTTCGAGATGTCGAATCGCACGGCGGCGGATGTACGGCTCCGCGACCTCGTGCATCTCGATCGCGGTCATCACACGAGTGGGAATGCCGGCCTTTTCGAGAGCGTCCTGCAAGGCGAGGGCGTTGATAACGGTCGCGAGCATGCCCATGTGGTCGGCTGCGACGCGGTCCATATGTTTGGCGGCAGCCGCAACGCCTCGAAAGAAGTTGCCGCCGCCCACCACGAGTCCGATTTGAACGCCGGTTCGCGCCACCTCGGCGATCTCGGCCGCCAAGGCGCTTACACGGTCATTACTGATGCCGAAGGAAGCCCCACCCGCCAGGACTTCGCCGCTGAGCTTGAGGACAATGCGTTGGTATTTCGGCATTCAGGCCGTTATTACTCGGCGGGAGGAGCGGTCTCGGCCGTTTCTTCGATCTGCACCGCTTCGCCAACTTTGAAGCGCACAAAACGGGAAACCGAAATGTTCTCGCCGAGCTTGGCGATCTTCGCTTTGATGAGGTCGGCCACGGTAGTGGTGTTCTCTTTAATAAAAGGCTGCTCGTAGAGGCAGACTTCTTCGTAATACTTGTTCATGCGGCCTTCGACGATCTTCTCGATCATCTTGTCGGGCTTGCCTTCCTGCTTGGCACGGCCGCGCTGCACGTCCATTTCCTTGTCGAGCGCTTCTTTGGTGACGTCTTCGCGGCGGATGAACTGCGGATCGGCGGCGGCCACCTGCATCGCGATGTCCTTCACGAGTCCCTGGAAGTCGTCCGTGCGGGCGACGAAATCCGACTCGCAATTCACCTCGACGAGCACGCCAAGCTGCGAGCCCGGGTGAATGTAGCTGGCGATCACGCCCTGCCGCGTAACGCGGCCGGACTTCTTTGCGGCCGACGACAAGCCGCGCTTGCGGAGGATGATCTCGGCTTCCGGCAGATTGCCGTCCGCCTCCACCAACGCCTTCTTGCACTCCATCATTGCGGCGCCGGTGCGGTCCCGCAGCTCTTTCACTAATTTTGCGCTTATTTCAGCCATTGTTCCGTTCGTTCTTCGTTTGTGGTGCACGGGCGACACGCGCCGCCCGCGATAATTAAGGGTCCGCGAGAAGCCTAGTCGCGCGATCCCAGAGTAGTGGTGACTTCTTCCTGCTGATGTTCTGAAGCGGGGCCTTTGCGCGGCAGCGACATCGAAGGCAGATCCTCGTCGGAGAGGCCTTCGGACATCAACTGGTCGAGCTGATGCGGATCGAACTGCGTGTATTCCGGAATCTCTTCGAGCGGCGTTTCGTCGGTGACCACCTTCTCGGGAGCGAAGTCCTGCTCCGTCGCCAGAGCGCGGCCTTCCACCACGGCATCGGCGATTTTGTTCGTGAACAGCCGGATGGCGCGCAGAGCGTCGTCATTGCCGGGGATCACGTAATCCACTTCGTCCGGATCGCAATTGGTGTCCACCACCGCGACAACCGGGATGCCCAGTTTGCGAGCTTCCTTCACGGCGATCGCTTCTTTGTTCGAATCGATCACGAAGAGCAAGTCCGGCAGCCCGTTCATTTCGCGGATGCCCGCCAGGTTCTGCTGCAGATGTTTACGCTCGCGTTCCAGGCGTCCGATTTCCTTCTTGGCGCGGCCTTCCCAGCCGGCGTCGTTCGCCAGCGAATCGAGCTCTTTGAGACGCTTGATGGATTTCTGGACGGTGGTCATGTTGGTCAGCAGGCCGCCCAGCCAGCGCTGGTTGACGTAATACTGCTGGCAACGGGTTGCCTCCTCCGCGATGGCTTCCTGCGCCTGGCGCTTGGTGCCGACGAAGAGAACGGTTTTGCCTTGTGAAGCGTGCTCCGCCACAAAACGCATGGCGTCCTTGAAGAGTTTCAGGGTCTTCTGCAAATCGACGATGTAAATGCCATTGCGTTCGCCAAAGATGTACTCTTTCATCTTTGGATTCCAGCGCTTGGTCTGGTGCCCGAAATGAACGCCTGCTTCGAGCAATTCCTTCATTGAAATTGACGGCAAAATGCCTCCTTATGTCTGATGTTTCGGGTTGCACCAGACTCGATTTGCGCGCGACACGGGCCCAAAGCGGAATTTTGCGTCGTCGAAAAAGAGCCGGTGAGCTAGAAGAAAGCGAGAGCCTAAGGGGTTACAACAAAACTGCCCACAAACCATCACTCGAAATGGGAACGCGAAGCGCTCCCACGATCTAGCGCTTGGAAAATTGGAACCGCTTGCGAGCGCCTTTCTGGCCGTATTTCTTCCGTTCGTGCGCGCGAGGATCGCGGGTCAGGAAACCTGCCGCCTTGAGCCTCGC
>JBEKUT010000140.1:0-16084 GCA_049514735.1 Bryobacteraceae bacterium | reverse complement strand
CGCCGCACGCCCTGTGAGATGCTGCCTTCGTAGACAATTTTGCATAAGCCGATGTCTCCGGTCCGGCTCACATGCGTGCCGCCACACAACTCTTTGCTGAACTTCTCCACCGACACAACACGCACTTGATCTCCGTATTTTTCGCCGAATAGCGCCATGGCGCCGGTGGTGAGAGCATGCTCCAGATCCATTACGTCGGTGTGCACCGCGACGTTTTTCAAGATTTCTTCGTTGGCGAGCCGCTCCACCTCTGCAATTTCTTCGGGATCGAGGGCGGCGTAATGTGTGAAATCGAACCGCAAGCGGCCGGGATCCACGACACTGCCAGCCTGCTTCACATGCGTGCCGAGCACGGTGCGCAAAGCGGCGTGAAGCAGATGCGTCGCCGTATGATTGCGCATGGTGGAGTGTCTTAGCGACGGATCGACGCGGGCGATCAGGCGCTGCCCTTCGCCAACCGGCAATAGCAATCTGACTTTGTGGACGTGCGCTCCGGGAGCGGGCTTGTAGGTGTCTTCGACGTCGGCCGCCTTTTCGCCAGTGCTGGGGAGAATCAACGAACCGATATCGCCCACCTGGCCGCCGGCCTCGGCATAGAACGGAGTCCGGTCGAAAACGAGTTCCGTGCGGCCATCCTGCTCGATGACCTTGAGCACTTTTACATGGGCTTCCAGCGTGTCGCGTCCGACAAATTCGGTGGCCGGAAGATTCTTGTACACCGGAGCGACCTGCACCTTGTCAGCGCCCCTCCAGCTGCGAAACCCTCGCGATCGATGGAGAGTTTCAACTCGCGCGCCATATCCTCCTGCTCGTCGAGCGCCAGGCCGAAGGTGTCGTACAACTTGAAGGCAGCCGCACCAGGGAGCATGCCTCCCGTCGCGGATTCAGCTTCATCGCGAAAGATTTTTTCAGCCACCTGAAACGTGGTGGCGTAGCGGTGCTCTTCTTCCTTCACCACGCGTGCGACACGCTGGATGCTCTCCATCATTTCGGGATAACCCGGTTTCATCAGCTCGGCGATGAAGCCGGTCAGCTCGTACAGATAGGGGTCCTGGCGGCCGATCATGCGGGCATTGCGAATGGCCCGGCGCATTATCTTGCGCAAGACGTAGCCGCGTCCTTCGTTCGATGGCAGCACGCCGTCGTGAATCAGGAACGCGGTTGCGCGGGCATGATCGGCATTGATGCGCAATGCCACGTCGTTGCGCTCGTTGCCGCCATAATTTACGCCGATCAGTTCGGCGGCGCGGCCGATGATCGGCACCAGCAGATCGGTTTCGTAATTCGAAAGCTTGCCCTGCATCACGGCCGCGACGCGCTCCAGGCCCATGCCCGTATCGATGGAAGGACGCGGAAGAGGCGTCATAATTCCGTCGGCTGCACGATCGTATTGCATGAAGACGAGGTTCCAGATTTCGACGAATCGTCCGCCGCCGTCGTCCGGAAAATGCTCATGCTCGCGGCCGGGTTCGGCGGCTTCGACGCCGAGGTCGAAATGGATCTCGGAGCAGGGGCCGCAGGGACCGGTCTCGCCCATCTGCCAGAAGTTGTCTTTTTCGTCGAGCCGGAAAATCCGCTCTTTGGGAACGCCCGCAACTTTCTGCCACAGCTCTTCGGCGTCGTCGTCCTCGCGAAAAACCGTGACGTAGAGCTTGTCTTTGGGCAGACCGAATTCTTTTGTGATGAGATCCCAGGCGAACTCGATCGCTTCGGCTTTGAAATAATCGCCGAACGAAAAGTTGCCGAGCATTTCGAAAAACGTATGATGACGGCGCGTATAGCCGACGTTGTCGAGATCGTTGTGCTTGCCGCCCGCCCGCACGCACTTCTGCGACGATGCCGCGCGGTTGTATTCGCGCGTTTCCAGGCCCGTAAACACGTCCTTGAACTGATTCATCCCCGCGTTGGTGAAGAGCAGAGTGGGATCGTTGGCGGGGACCAGCGAGGAGCTCTTCACGACGCGATGGCCGTGCGCGGCGAAGTAGTCCAGAAATTTCTGGCGGATTGCGTTACCTGTCATGAACTTCTATTTTCGCAGGTTCACGAGGGTGGATAATGATCCTTTATGACGCAACGCTCTGTTTGCTTGCTGGGAAGCTGGTTAATGATGCTGGGATCTATGAGTAGCGCGGAAACGTCCGCGGGGATGATTAAGACTGCGTTCGGAAACATGCCGGATGGGCAGGCGATCGACCTGTACACACTTACGAACCGCCATGGCATGCAGGCGGCCATCACTAATTACGGCGGGACTGTCGTGCGGCTGATCACGCCGGACCGCAACGGCCACATGGACGATGTCGTGCTCGGCTTCGAAAATCTCGCTGGTTATCTCCAAACCGAGCCGTACCTGGGCGCACTGATCGGACGATACGGCAATCGCGTCGGACACGCTCAGTTCACGCTCGACGGCGTTACTTATCATCTGGCCAAGAACGACGGCGACAATACGCTGCACGGCGGACTGAAGGGCTTCGATAAGCGCGTCTGGACGGCGCGGGACGTTTCGTCGAAGGGCGCGCCCGCGCTGGAACTGAAGTATCTCAGCAAGGACGGCGAGGAATCGTTTCCCGGTAACTTGTCGGTCACAGTTGTTTATAGCTTGACCGATGACAACGAATTGAAAATCGATTATTCGGCGGTGACGGATAAAGACACGGTGCTGAATTTGACTAATCACTCTTACTTCAATCTTGCCGGTCAAGGGAACGGCGATATTTTGAAGGATCAGATCATGATTAGCGCGGATCGCTTCACTCCTGTCGATGCGGGTTTGATTCCGACGGGTGAGTTGAAGAGCGTCGCGGGGACGCCGTTCGATTTTCGAAAATCGGAAGTGATTGGCGCGCGCATTAACGACGCCGATGAACAACTGAAACTCGGCAAAGGCTACGATCACAATTTCGTGATCAATCGTAGCGGCGAGGGGCTGGTGCTGGCGGCACGCGTGACGGAACCCACGTCAGGGCGTGTGATGGAAGTGTCAACCACGCAGCCAGGCGTGCAGTTCTACACGGGAAACTTCCTGGATGGGACACTCCATGGGAAAGGCGGGAAGGTTTATAAACAGCGTTACGCGCTTTGTCTCGAGACACAGCACTTTCCTGATTCGCCTAACAAGCCGTCGTTCCCGACTACGGAGTTGAAGCCGGGGGAGACGTATAAAGAGACGACGGTTTATCGGTTTACTCATTAGCGCGCGCAAAATCGATGAAGCCCTGTTGCGGATCGGTGGCGACCAGAGTTACGCGAACCTGGTCGCCCACATCGACGCCCTGCTCGCCTCGTATCAGCCGCCCTTCCACGGGTGGCTTCAGCACGCGTACGAACACGCCCTTGGGAGTGTTTCCAGTCACAACGCCGTCGAACGTTTGACCGATTCTGCCGTGCATGGCAACCGCGGCGATTCGCTTTTGCATCGTACGCTGCACTTTTCTAGCGGCGTCTTCTTTTAACGTGCAGTTGCGCGCGATACTCGCGAGTTCGTCTTCCGAGTAGGGCGCCTTGTGGCTATTGAAGGCGGATTTGATCAGGCGCTGCGTGACTAAGTCGGCGAATCTGCGGTTGGGTGCGGTGGAGTGCGTATAATCCAGGACGGCCAGCGCGAAGTGCCCTTGACGCTCGTCCCCAGGCTTCGACAACACATATTCGCCGGGGCCCATCAGTTTGATCACGGCCAACGACAAGTCGGCGTAATGCACCGGGTCGGCTGTCTTTTGCTTTTGAAGAAACGCGCTCAATGCCGTGGCGTCAGGCTGACCGGGGAGTTGTTCTCCATAGCGCGCTGCCAGTTCGACAATGCGCGGCCAGCGTTCGGGAGACTTGACGATACGCCGGATCGACGACACCCCTTTTTCGAGCAGCGTGCGAGCCATCACCTCATTCGCGGCGATCATAAAATCTTCGATGAGCCGCGTGGCGCGATTCGCCTGTCTCACAGCGAGATCCTGCACGTGCCCATTAGAAACCACTGGCTCCGCTTCCACGCGATCGAAGTTCAACGCTCCGAGGCGATGCCGTTGCGCGCGCAACGCCTGCGCCGCTTCGTCCTGGAGCTTCAATTGAACCTGCAAATCGGCCGAAGCCGCAACCTTGGGAGGCGACGCGCCCGATCCTTCCAGCCACGCACCAACGCTGTTGTAAGCCAATTGCGCCCGATTGCGGACCAGTGCGCGGTAGATGCCGCTGCCGTTCAAACAGCCATCGGGTCCAACGAGGAGTTCGACAACGATCGCGAGCCGATCGGCATTTTCATTGAGCGATGTGAGGCCCGTCGACAAAGCTTCCGGCAACATCGGAAAGGTCTTCACGCCGGTGTAGACCGTCGTGGTTTGCGACCTCGCGTGGTCATCGATCGGTGAGCCGATGGGAACATCCGAATCGACATCGGCGATTCCGACGAGCACTCGAATGCCCTCAGCGACACGTTCGGCAACTTCGATCTGATCGAGGTCGCGCGAGGTGTCGTTATCGATGGAGGACCACAGCAGACTGCGCAAATCCCGAACGTTTTGAGCGGCATTTGGAGCCGGTTGGGATTTCAAAGCGGCCACTTGCGCGTCCGTTCCCGGCGGGAAATCAGGTTGAAATCCTTCGTGGATCATCTCCTGCCGAGCGGCGGCGACGAGGTCGAAGGTGTTGTTCATTTCAGAGCTTCACGGTACGCAGGCGCAGAGCGTTTGCGATCACGGAGACGGAGCTGAACGTCATGGCGGCGCTTGCGATCATTGGGCTCAGCAGGACGCCGAAAAATGGATAGAGAATGCCCGCGGCAATGGGTACGCCGACGGAATTGTATGCAAATGCGAAAAACAAGTTTTGCCGGATGTTTCGCATCGTCGCGCGGCTGAGCGTGCGGGCACGCGCGATGGCCCGCAGGTCGCCTTTGACGAGCGTAATGCCAGCGCTTTCGATTGCGACATCCGTTCCGGTGCCCATGGCGATGCCGACGTCCGCCTGGGCGAGCGCGGGAGCATCGTTGATACCATCGCCGGCCATCGCGACCGTGCGGCCTTCCGATTGAAGCCGCCTCACGATCGCCGCTTTCTGTTCCGGCAGGACCTCGGCTTCTACCTCATCGATTCCGATTTGGCGAGCGACCTCTTCCGCGGTTGCGCGGCGATCGCCCGTGAGCATCACCATGCGAATACCAGCGGCGTGCAATTCCTTTACGGCTGCGGCGGTGGATTTTTTGATCGGATCGGCGACCGTGAGCGCGCCTGCGTAGCGGCCGTCGATGGCAACCAACAGGCCTCCTGTTTGGGGCGGAGCGATGTTCAAATCGCGCAAGAGAGCATCGGTACCGATGGCGATGCGATGGCCGTCGACGATGCCGGCGATTCCCTTCCCCGTCATCGACTGGAAATCCTGCGCGGCCGACAACGGTATCTTGCGTTCCTTCGCCGCATTCACGATGGCCGCGGCCAGCGGATGTTCGCTGGCTTGCTCCAGGCTCGCAGCCAAACGCAGGAGATCGGTTTCGTTCTGGCCAGCGGCGGTCGAAATGCCAACCAGCTTGGGCTTACCTTCCGTCAGCGTTCCGGTTTTATCCACTACCAGTGTGTCGACGCGGCCGAGTATTTCAAGAGCCTCGGCGTTGCGGATCAGGATACCGGCTGAGGCGCCGCGTCCGGTGCCGACCATGATCGACATGGGAGTGGCCAATCCCAGCGCGCACGGACACGCAATAATCAAGACGGCGACGGCCGCTACCAACGCGTGAGTGAAGCGCGGCTGTGGTCCAACGAAGCTCCAGATCGCGAACGCGATGACGGCCGCGAGAACAACCGCGGGCACGAACCACGCGGCCACCGAATCGGCCAGACGCTGGATGGGCGCGCGGGTACGCTGGGCTTCGCTCACCATCTTCACGATTTGCGCGAGCATAGTTGCGGCGCCGACGCGTTCGGCGCGCATGATGAATGAACCGGTCTGATTGACAGTGCCGCCGGTCACTTTCGCGCCAGCGGCCTTCTCAACTGGGATCGGCTCGCCCGTCAGCATCGATTCGTCAATCGAACTCGATCCCTCTAACACCACGCCATCGACCGGTACTTTTTCGCCGGGACGAACTCGCACGCGGTCGCCGGCGTGAATATCTGAAAGGGGAACGTCCTGCTCAGTTCCATCGCGCTGGACCCGTCGAGCGGTCTTCGGCGCAAGTCCCAGCAGGGCGCGAATGGCGCTGCTGGTCTGTGCGCGGGCACGCAGTTCGAGGACTTGTCCGAGCAGAACCAGCGTAGTGATCACCGCTGCAGCCTCGAAATATAAATCGTGCCGGCCGGATGCCGCGGCAACGACGCTGTACACAAACGACGTGCCGGTCCCGAGCCCGATCAGCGTGAACATGTTGGGGCTGCGATGAACCAGCGAGTCCCAGGCGCGCTCGAAGAAAGGCCAACCGGCCCACAAGACGACTGGCGTGGCGAGAATCAGTTCCACCCACGTTGCCCAGGCGGCGGTCATCTCCATCATGCCCAACACGAATACTGGAATTGTCAGGATCAGGGCGACGACGAAGCGCCGTTTCATATCGGCGTATTCCGGATTCGGTTGATCTATTGGGGAATCGAAAGAGAAGTCGGCGGGTTCCAATGCCATGCCGCAGATGGGACAGGAGCCCGGTCCGATCTGGCGGATCTCGGGATGCATGGGACACGTGTATTCGACGTTGGCGGGTTCTGGCCGGGCCGGGACGGGGTGAAGGTAACGCTCCGGGTCGGCTTCGAACTTTGCGACACAACCCTTGGAGCAGAAATGATAGGTGTGTCCTTTGTACTCGCTCTTACCGCCGGCCTGGGTGGGGTCGACGGTCATGTGACAGACCGGGTCGATTTCGGCGCTTTGCGGTTGCACAATCTGAAACGGGTTTGGCACGTTGTTGGTTCGTGGTTCGTTATCTACTCGCACCCCTGAAATACTCGACTGTTTCGCGGAGGCCGTCCTCGAGAGACACCTTCGGTTCCCAGCCGAGCACGCGCTTGGCCTTCGAAATATCGGGTTGACGGCGCTTGGGGTCGTCCTCGGGGAGCGGCTTATGCACAATGTTGAGGCCGTTGCCGACCAGAATTCGGATCCGTTCGGCGAACTCCATGATGGTCAGCTCCCGGGGGTTCCCGAGATTGACCGGATAACGCTCATCGGAAAACATCAGCCGATACAAGCCATCGACGAGATCGCTGACATAGCAGAAACTGCGCGTCTGGCTGCCATCGCCGTAGATGGTGAGAGGCTCGCTGCGGAGCGCCTGATCCATGAAGGCCGGCACAACCCGTCCATCGAGAAGCTGCATGCGCGGACCATAGGTATTAAAGATGCGCGCGATGTTGGTCCTCAAACCGTGCACGCGATGATAGGCCATGGTCAGCGCTTCCGCGTAACGCTTGCTCTCGTCGTAACAGGAGCGGGTCCCGACGGGATTTACGTTGCCCCAGTAAGTCTCCACTTGGGGATGGACCAGCGGATCGCCATAACATTCCGAGGTGGAGGTCAAGAGAAAGCGGGCGTCGTTCTTGCGCGCCAGCTCGAGCATGTTACGCGTGCCCATCGATCCGGACTCGAGCGTTTCAATGGGATGTTCCAGATAATCCTTGGGGCTCGCAAGCGAAGCCAGGTGCAACGATCCATCGATTGGGGAATCGATTTCGAATGGCTGCGTCACGTCCCACTCGCGATATTCGAAGTTCGGGTGATCCAGCAGGTGCGCGATGTTCGCGTTCGATCCCGTGATGAGATTGTCCAGCGCGATTACTTCGTGGCCATCCGCGATCAAGCGATCGCAGAAATGCGAGCCGATGAATCCGGCTGCTCCCGACATCACAAAACGCAAATGTTTCTCCCGATCTTCCCATCATACCGGAACCTCCGACAGACCAGGCCAACTGTAACTGAGATAGTCTGGTAGCGATATGATTCGCTTCTCCCCGTTGGAACAAGTGGTCTTCATCATCCTTGTAATCATTTCCGTATACCTGTTCTGGATGCGGTTCGGCAAGGTTTGGGGAAATATCATCGCCTCCAAGAACGATCCCGACTTCAGTATCAAGCCCGTGGGCCGCCGCGTCCTCACCTTCATCTGGGAAGTGGTGCTGCAAGCCAAAGTGATCCGTCAGAGGCCGCTGCCGGGGTTTGCGCACGCACTGGTATTTTGGGGCTTCTGCGCATTCGCGCTCGTTTCCGTCAACCATTTCGCAGGCGGCGTTAATTTTAGACTGCTGAGCCACGAAAGCTGGATTGGACAGTTCTATTTCTTGTTTGCGGCAATCTTTGCCGTCGGCGTGGCGATTGGAATCGCGGGACTCGCATTCCGCCGTTTTGTGGTGCGCCCGCGCTGGCTCGGGAAAAAGGTCTCGTATGAGTCCGGCTTTATCGCGGGCCTGATCTTTTTTCTGATGCTCACTTATCTGGTCAGCTTCCTTCCCGGATGGGAACAGAGTAAGCCGCTGTGGTGGGCGCATACACTGACCATCCTGGTTTTTCTGCCGCTGTTGCCGCATACCAAGCACCTGCATCTGGTGATCAGTCCCGTAACGGTTTTTCTGAAGCGGGACCAGTTCAGTAAGATACCGCCGTTGGTTGGCGATGAGGACTTCGGACTCGATACCGGGAAAGACATTACGAAGCTGGACGCGCTGCAAGTGTATTCATGCGTGGAGTGCGGGCGCTGCACGGAGCATTGTCCCGCGAACCTGACGGGCAAGATTCTCAATCCCAAAGAGATCGCGTTGGGCTTGCGGCATTACTTGAACGAGTTTGGTCCGGGCAATGAAGAGCCGTTGATCGGCAAGCATATTGCGCAGGAGGCCGCGTTCCAGTGCACAACATGCGGAGCGTGCGAATTCCAGTGTCCTGTTGGTATCCAACATCTGCCCATCATCATAGGCCTGCGCCGCGGCGCGGTGAACACGGGCAAGTGGGAAGACGATTACGGCACCAAGCTGTTCCTGAATCTCGAACGCAATGGCAATGCGCTGGGCTTCTCCGCCAATGAGCGCGACAAATTTATTCAGAAACAGGAGTTCCCGATCTTCGATGGCACGCAGGAATATTGTCTCTGGCTCGGCTGCCTGGGCGCGTACGATCCGGGAGGCCGTGAGATCGTGTCGTCGCTGGCGCAGGTAATGCGTCATCTCGGCGTCACCTTCGGCGTGCTTAAGAAAGAACGCTGCACGGGCGACCCGGCGCGCCGGCTCGGCAACGATTTGTCGTTTGGCGAACTGGCGCAGAACAATATCGAACTGCTGAAGCAGAGCAAGGTGAAGAAGATCATTTCTATTTGTCCCCATTGCGTGCGCACCATTGGCACGGATTGGAAAGAGCACGGCGAAGCGCCGCCTATCGAGCATCACAGCGAGTTTCTGGCGCGCTACGTGGACCAGCTTCCGAAGAACGGAAACGGCGCGCAGAAGATTGTTTATCACGACCCTTGTTATCTGGGCCGCTATCGCAACGTGTACGACGAGCCGCGCGCGGTGGTGTCGGCGTTCGGCGAGCTGGTGGAGGCGGAGCGATCGCGAGAGCGGTCGTTCTGCTGCGGCGCCGGCGGCGGGCTCGCTTTTCTCGGCGAAGAGAAAGGCAAACGCGTGAGCGTGGAGCGCGCGGAACAACTGGTGGCCACCGGCGCGGACGTGGTGGGCGCGGCGTGTCCCTTCTGCAATACGATGTTCCGGGATGCGCTGACGACGGTGTCGGCGAATCCGCCGAAGCTGCTGGACATTGCGCAGATCGCGGCTGCGGGGTTGCCGGTGAAGGCGGGGCAGGGGGCTACGCCGGCGGTGTAGTTTTGCTGGAATCGTAGGGGAAAGAGACAGACCACGCAAGGCGATGGTCTGTCCTACGTGGTTGTACGGTATGTGGTGCGCCCGGAGGGACTCGAACCCCCGGCCTATTGGTTCGAAGCCAATCGCTCTATCCAGCTGAGCTACGGGCGCGTTCATCTTCATTATACGCGCTCATTGTTAACCTCCAGTGTCCGAAAACGGGATTGGGTTCGTTCTTCATCCTTGCGATTGAGGACGCGCAGGTCCAAGAGGCGCTGAAAAGCGCTATCGTATTCGCGGCGGGCACCGACGCTGTAATAGCGGAGCATGCGAAGAACGATACTCCGATCCCGCGCTTTACGTTGCCGCGGTGCTGATCCTCTACGTAGACCTGCCGGACACGCCGTTACGCGCTAGCGTTCCAGACGAGCGCCAAGCTCGCCTCTGGTTTGACCGCGGCATTCCCCTGGAAGTGGTTGAGACCGCTCTCTTGCTGGCCTGCCTCCGCCGCACCGTGCGTCCCGCCGACCTGCCGCCACTGCCGCGAATCCGCTCCCTGGCATACTTCCAACCCGTCATGGAAGAACTCCGGGAGCATCCTGCTCCCGGCGGGTATCTCCAATACCTGCGGTTCAAACTTCGCAACATCGTCGATAACCCCGCACCGGCCAAAGTCCAAAAATCTACGTTTTCAAATGATCGCTAACATTTCACAAACGGTAAGTTTCGGGACGCAGTACAACGCTAAGCCTAGCAGGGTAAGTCTGAAAATGAATTGCGCAAAGCGCGACCAGCTTGAAAAGGTGTTTTCTGAACTAAACCGGCAAGTAATCGATGCTTGGGAGCAAGTACGTCTCGAAGGTGTCGGCGGCGCTGAATATAGAAGAAAGACAGCCACAGCCCGATTGCTCGACCGTCGCCGTTCTAATGCACTGAGGAACTGGAATTCTCACGTTATGGAGCATCGCTGTCACGACGACAGCGCCGCGCAACCAAACTGACCCACTACGCTCCTGATTTGGCATCACCGCGCTCGACATGGTACCCATGCCCGAAGATTGATTTCGCGCAGTCTCGAAAAGGGTCCTTTGTGAAACACGCTCTATCGCTTACTCTTGGTGCTTGGCGAGATGATCGAGGAATCCCTGTGCGACCACTTCCCTTGCCTCTATACATAAGGGGTCCGATTTCGTGAAGCCGTAGCCCTCCACAACCAAAGCAGCCTCCGTAAATGCATCAACGCCTGTTGGCGGGTTCTCGGCAAGTCTCTCGATTTCGACAGGCGGCAGACACAAGCCAAACCGGATGCATAGGCGGTCGAGCAGCACCTCGACTTCATGGGGGTCGAGGCGTGCAGAGACATGTTTCATCTTTGTTCGTAGAGGTTGATCTTTGGCCACTTCCCATTCTCGTCCCAATGGAGCCGCTGACGACAGGCAGGGGTGCTGTTTCCAAAATGGTAAGTTTCGGGACTGACAACTCGCCCACTAAAGACAACGCTTGAGCAGTCCCGCTTCGTTGTCCCATTGCGACCTCGCACGGGACTGAACACACGCAGGACCTTGCGCTGGCTCATTCCCGTGGCTTGGATTTTGTTGGACGACACAGTACGTTGTCGGCTGCATCCGTTAACGCTCCCAACCCGCCGCGCTAAAATTGTACTTTCCCCATGCAAATCGAAAAAGTGTACGAGCCCCAATTATTTGAACCGCATTGGGCCAAATGGTGGATCGAGACCGGCATCTTCCATGCCGACGCGGACGCTCCCGGACCGCGGTTTTCCATGGTCATTCCACCTCCCAACGTTACCGGCGCTCTGCACATGGGCCACATGCTGGACCACACCATCATGGACACCGCCACGCGCTGGCATCGCATGCGCGGCGAGAACACATTGTGGCTGCCCGGCACCGACCACGCGGGCATTTCGACGCAGGTGATGGTGGAGCGCCTGATCGCGACGGAAGGCAAGACGCGTCACGATCTCGGCCGCGAAGAGTTCGAACGCCGCGTCTGGTTATGGCGGGAACAGTATGGCGGACGCATCCTGCAACAGATGCAGCGCATCGGCGATAGCGTGGATTGGAGCCGCCTCAAGTTCACGCTCGATCCCGATCTTTCGAAGGCTGTGACCGAAGCGTTCGTGCTCCTTTACGAGCGCGGCCTGATTTATCGCGGCGCGTACATGGTCAACTGGTGTCCCGATTGCCAAACCGCTCTTTCGGATCTCGAAGTGATTCACAAAGAGACGCAGGGAAGCATGTGGCACATCCGCTATCCCGTCAACGGTTCCTCCGAATCGCTGGTGGTGGCCACCACGCGGCCCGAAACCATGTTGGGCGATACGGCGGTGGCCGTGAACCCCAACGACGAGCGCTACAAGCATCTGGCCGGCAAGACCGTGCTGCTGCCGTTGATGAACCGGCACATCCCGATTATCTTCGACGACCTGGCGCAGCCCGAGTTCGGCACCGGCGTGGTGAAGGTGACGCCCGCGCACGATCCCAACGATCTGGAAGCGGGCAAGCGCCACGATCTGCCGCATGTTCAGGTGATCGATTACAACGCGAAGATGACCGAAGCCGCCGGACCCTACGCCGGGCTCGATCGCTTCGTGGCGCGCGAGCGCATCGTCGAGGATCTCAAGACGCAAGGCTATCTGGTCAAAATCGAGCCGCACACGTTGTCGATCGGCACGTGCCAGCGTTCGAAAACAATCGTGGAGCCGCTTGTATCCACGCAGTGGTTCCTGCGCATGAAGCCGCTTGCCGAAAAGGCGAAGGCCGCGGTGGAAGAAGGCCGCATCCAGTTTATTCCGGAAAACTGGAACAAAACTTATTTCCACTGGATGGACACGATTCGCGATTGGTGCATCTCGCGGCAGCTCTGGTGGGGCCATCGGATTCCAGCTTGGCACTGTGCGGAATTCCAGCACATCACGGTAGCGCGGACGGAGCCCGAGGTGTGCGCGCATTGCGGATCGCCGCGCATCGAGCAGGATAACGATGTGCTCGATACGTGGTTCAGCTCCGGCCTGTGGCCGTTTTCGACGCTGGGGTGGCCGGAGCTGACGAAAGATCTCGCCACTTACTATCCGACGTCGCTGCTCATCACCGGCTTCGACATCCTGTTCTTCTGGGTGGCGCGCATGATCATGATGGGGATCGAGCTGACGGGCCAGGTTCCGTATCGGCAGGTGCACATGCATGGCCTGGTGCGCGATGCCGACAAACAGAAGATGTCGAAGACCAAGGGCAACGTGGTGGATCCGCTGGTGATCACGGAGAAATATGGGACCGACGCGTTTCGTATGGCGCTGCTGATCAGTGCGGGCGCGGGTTCCGACATTGCATATTCCGAAGATCGCGTGGTTTCGGCGCGCGCGTTTGCCAATAAGATTTGGAACGCGGCTCGTTTGCTGTTCGGCATCGATCAAACTTCGCGGCCGGCGCCGGCAGAGCTGTCACTCGAGGATCGCTGGATCAGGTCGCGCGTGGGCCGCGTCGCGGAGGAAGCCAATCGAGCTTTCGAACAGCATCGTTATCATGAAGCGGCGCACGCGCTGTGGCACTCCTTCTGGGGCGATTTTTGCGACTGGTATCTGGAAGTCAAGAAGCTGACGCCGGATTGGAATCTGATGTCGAGCGTGTTTGAATCTTATCTGCGCCTGCTCCATCCCGTGATGCCGTTCATTACCGAAGAGCTGTGGCATCGAATGGGTCATGAGGATTCGATCGCGCTCGCGCCGTATCCGAAGGCGGAGGGGATCGATGAAGCGGCCGAGCACGACATGGCGCTCCTGCAGGAGGTGATCACGGCGGCTCGCACTATTCGCGCCGATCATAATATCGATAAGAAGCTGGTGCTCGAAGGGCAGTTGTATTGCCGCAACGGGGCGCAGGCGGTCGCGGAGAGTCATCTGGATGTGGTTCAAAGGCTCGCCAATGTGAAACTCGCCGTGACCAGTGAAGCGCCGGCGAAGCTGGACGGCGCGATGCGGTCGACGCCCGATTTCGACTTGCTGCTGGAGACTCCGAAAGCCGATGTCGAGGCGCAGCGGGCGCGATTGCTGAAAGAAACGGAGCAGCTTGAGAAGTTGATTGCGGACAAGGATCGCCAGCTCAGCAACGAGAAATTTCTGAGCAGCGCGCCCGCTAAGATTGTCGGGGGGTTGAGGGAGAAGCGCGCCGAATATCAAGCGCAGCTCGATAAGAACCGCAGCGCGCTCGACGACCTGCACTGACGTGCCCATCGACACAGAGTATCTGCGGTCGAAGCTGCCAGGGCGGCGCATTGAGTGGCATGCGACCATCGGGTCCACGATGACGGAGGCCGCGCGGCTAGCGGTTAACGGGTGCTTGCATGGAACTGTCGTCGGGGCCGACGAACAGACCGCCGGCGTGGGACGATACGGACGTCATTGGCACTCGGAACCCGATGCCGGCATCTACATGTCCGTGGTGCTGCGCTCGCCGTTCGGAACGGAAACCCTGCCATTCGTGACGCTGGCGCTGGGGCTGGCGGTCGCCGAGGCAATTGAGAAATCCACGGGCGTCGCCTGCGATTTGCGCTGGCCTAACGATATCCTGATTGGTCCCAAGAAAGTTTGCGGCATTCTGGCGCAGCTCGACGCGCCGTCCGTGATCGCGGGCATCGGCATTAATGTGAATCACGCCGCTTTTCCGGACGATATTGCGGAGATCGCCACGTCGCTGCGAATCGCTAGCGGACGCGCGCAGCAGCGGGAACAAATTATCGCCGAAATGCTTCCGGCTATCGACGCGCACTGCGGCATCCTGGAAACGCAAGGCAGGGAACCGATTCTAAGAATGTTCACGCAGGCTTCGAGCTATGTGCAAGGCCGCCGCGTTATGGTGGACCTGACGGACTCCGTGCTGACCGGCGTCACTATGGGCTTGAATTCGTCGGGGTTCCTGATGGTGCGGGACGATAACGGCAAGCAGCATCAGATCGTCGCGGGAGGGGTGCGGCCATGCTCTTAGCCATCGACGCGGGAAACAGCCACATCACGATCGGCCTTTTCGAATCCGGCAAGCTTTCGAAGACGTGGCGTCTGCGCACGATTCGGGATCAGACGTCGGATGAGCTCGGCATTATGATGCGCAGCCTGTTTGAGCTGCAGCCTGTTGAAGGCGTCATCGTCGCGAGCGTGGTGCCGCCACTCGATGCCGCGCTGCGGGGCATGGCGCGCGATTATTTCCATAGCGAGCCGTTGTTCATCACTCCCGACACCGATATCGGCATTCCGGTGCTCTACGATAATCCTCGCGAAGTGGGCGCCGACCGCGTGGTGGATGGAGTCGCGGCGTTCAGGCTCTACGGCGGCCCATGCGTAGTCGCGGATCTCGGCACCACCATCAACTTCGATGTGGTCTCGCGCAATGGCGAATATCTGGGCGGATTGATTTGTCCTGGCATTGGGATATCGATTGAATCGCTGGCGGCCCGCACTGCGCGCCTTCCTGCGGTCGATTTTAGACAACCGGCGAAGCTGGTGGGATCGAACACGGTGGGCAGCATTCAATCGGGCCTGTTCTACGGTTTCGTGAGCATGATTGACGGCATTCTGGAACGTCTGATCGCGGAGCTCGGACCCGATACGAAAACGGTGGCGACAGGAGGGCAGGCGCATCTGATCAAGCAGGGATCGCGTCTGATTCAGATCGTGAATGAGGACCTCACGCTTCAGGGTCTGCAGATGATATGGCAGCGGAACCAGAAGTAGACTGGCCGTCAAATTACTTCAACTATTTCACCGAAGTTGAAGAGCATTTCCAGCGCGCGCGAGGCACCAGCCTATTTATGATGTCGACGCTCGATTGGGCGCTCATTGAGACGTGGAAAGATGCCGGGGTGCCGCTTGAAGCCGTGCTGCGCGGGATCGATGCGGCCTTTGAGAAATGGCGCAGCAGGAAGAATAAGCTGCAAGCGGTGAACTCGCTCGCGTACTGCACGCAGGCGGTGATGGCGGAAGCGCAGATTATGGCGGGCACGGCGCCCGCGCGGGAGCTGAAAGAATCAAGCGCGCCGTTCAGCCTGGACGAGTTGAAAGCGTTCCTGGCCGTGAACGCCAACGAACTGCGCGAGCGGGCGGAATACGAGGAGATCGTTGCGTCGCTGGATCGTTTGGGTACCGAAGCGGATGCGCTCTATCACGACCTGGAGCAGATGGAGCAGCGCCTGACCGCCCTCGAAGACAAAATGGCCGCCATCGCGCGAGCGAAACAAACGGAAGAAGAATTGTTCCAGGCGCGGCGGGAGTTGGATTCGCAACTGCGGCCTTATCGCGGGAAGATGTCGGCCGA
>JBEKUT010000139.1:0-15340 GCA_049514735.1 Bryobacteraceae bacterium | reverse complement strand
CAGATCAACGCCATCGTGCCCTTTGAAGCGGCGCTCTTCAGCAGGGTGAATGTTCAGGCAATCAATCGGGGCAACGCGTCCGTCGCATTCTCGCTGCCGGTAGTGACTTCGCTTCCGGGGATCTTCACGGCAAAGGGCTCGGGCTCAGGCCAAGCCGCCGTGCTGATTCAGAACAATAGCGTCAATAGCGCCTCGAATCGTGAGCAGGTGGGTAATATTCTGCAGGTGTTCGCCACCGGGGATGGTTCGCGTACGCCGCCTGAAATAGACGGACGGCTGCCCTCCACTGTTTTGACGCAACCCGCGCTGGCCTGTTCGGTAACCATCGGCGGGCTGAATGCTACGGTGACTTACTGCGGTGCAGCGCGGGGGTTAGCCGGACTGTTTCAGATCAATGTGAAGATTCCCGAAGGCGTTGCGCCCGGAAACAGCGTGCCGCTGCAGTTGACCGTCGGAACTGCCACCAGCCAGAGCAACGTGACTATAGCGGTTCAGTAGGCTGGGGCGCAGCGGCGTTGCCGGAACTGGAGTCGCTCCGAACTGGGAAGGCCAAATCGCCGCCGAGGTCCGCTCGCGAAAAAAATCGACTATTGACGGCTGAAATCCCGAAGTGCTATTGAAGGGTTCAGTACTGGTGAAACCGCATTTCACCGATTGCTATCTCGCTTAAGGCGCGAAGGCACGCCGCCCGCCACTCCGCAAGCTGCGGCAACGCGCCGGACAGCAGATGCCTGTACAACCAATTTTCCTTCACCGGATCGTCCGTGCCGCCACGCGCTAGACTAGCGCTTTATGCGATCTTCTCCAGCAATTCTGACGATCCTATGCATGTGTGCCGCGGGCGCCGCTACTAATCCGGCCTGGAACAAACCAGTCGAGCCGTACCGCATCGCGGGCAACCTGTACTACGCCGGCACCAATTACCTGGCGTCGTATCTCATCGTGACTCCGCAAGGGAACATCCTGATCAATGCGGGGTTCGAAGAGACGCCGGCGCTCATCCGGGCGAGCGTCGAAAAGCTGGGTTTCCGTTTCGCCGACACAAAGTATCTGCTCAACAGCCAGGCGCATGACGATCATGCCGCGGGCTCGTTTCTGATTCGAGAATGGACTGGCGCGCGCGTGCTCGTGATGGAGCAGGACGCGTTCGTGATCGAACACGGCGGTAAAGGCGATTTTCGCTATGACGGTGAGGCCAGTTGGAGGCCTTGCAAAGTGGACCGCGTGCTCCACGACGGCGACACCGTGACCCTGGGAGGATCAACTTTAGTGGCGCATCTGACGCCGGGCCACACGAAGGGATGCACCACGTGGACCATGGCTGTGCGCGACGGAAACCGCACGCTGAATGCGGTGATTGTCGGCGGAGTTTCGGTGAATTCGGGCTACGTGTTGGTGAACAATCCCAAGTATCCGGGCATCGCCGAGGATTACCGGCGCACGTTTCGCGTGCTGCGGTCGCTTGCATGCGATCTGTTTCTGGGAGCGCATCCCGGCTATTACGATGGCGAGGCGAAGTACGAACGAATGAAGGCGGGCGCCTTGGAGAATCCCTTCATCGATCCGCAAGGGTATCGGGAGTTTATCGATCAGGCAGAAAAGCAGTTCGAAGAAAAACTGGCCGCTAGCTCACCGGCTCACTGAGCAGCCTTTCGATATCTGCGCGAAAGACCGTCTCGCGGACTTCGCCGACATACGTCTTGGCGATCCGACCCTGCCGGTCAATCAGAAACGTGGTCGGCAGATTCTCCACTTCGCGGGCCAGCAGCATAGTGGAATCGGGCATCATGACGGGATAGTTCACGCCGAAGTCCCGGAGAAACTTGCGGACTGGAGCCACGCCGCCTTCGTCCATTGAAATGCCCGCGATCGCCACCCCTTTGCGTCCATAGTTCGCGGCGATGCGAATTAATCCCGGCGTCTCAGCACGGCACGGAGAGCACCAGCTCGCCCAGAAATTGACGAGCACGACATCGCCGCGGTGAGAGCTGAGCTGCCAGGCGCTTCCGCTCATATCGCGAAGAGTGAAGTCGGGCATAAGCTTGCGCGCCCCAACGGGCTTCACATTGCCGGGAGGGTCGCCGCCGTCGCGAGGAATCAGGATCAGGAGCACCACCGGCACAATGGCGATGAGCAGAACCCTCTTCAGGACGATAACAAGCCGGTCCTTGTTCATATCATAATTTTCCCGCAGTCACGCGGCCCTGCGCTTGGATGTCGATATCCACCTTATCGGACACGCGCAGAATAAATGTGCTGGGATTCTTCATTCCCCATTGAACGTACGGAACCACAAAGTGTATGGACGCGGTAATCTGCGCGTCCTTCACGCCGACTTTCGCGGCCAGCTTCAGAGGATGATCGGCGCCATGGATATTGAACGTGCCTTCCACTTCCACCTGCGAATCGCCCTCCGCTGCCACGCGGCCGTTTACCCGCTGGACCGTGAACGCGATCTCGGGATATTTCTGCGATTCAAGAATGTTCTTATGCATTCTGCTGTCGCGGGCGCTGCTGCCGCTGTCTCCGCTGCGAGCGTCGATGATAAGCGCGCCGCCCGCCGCGCCTGTGGAAGGATCGAAATGAATCGTGCCGTTCTTCAGCTTGAACGTTCCCTTCACCGTGTGCAGAACATCCGCCAAAGTGAACTCCACTTTCGTGTGGCCGGGATCGAACTCGACCACGGTTTCTTGAGCGGTAGCGACAGCGGCCGACAACAAGATCGGGACTAAGTATCTCAGTGGGTTCTTAAGAGTTTGAACCATGGCGAACCGGCAGCGGACAGCGGGCCTCCGCCCACGTGAAACGCCAGCAGACGCGAGAAGAGGAGGGGATTCGACGCCAGGGTTTTGATCACTTGGCGGCGCAGCCGCGCGCGGCCATCCAGCAGCAGCATAAGACGTCCCATGATCGAAGGCGGACGCGCGATGCGTTTGTGGGCGGCGTCATATGCGGAAAGATCGCCGCAAGCAAGCGCATCGGCCAAGGCGAATGCCTGCTCGAAACATAACGTCAGTCCTTCCCCGGTTAGCGCGTCCACCGATCCGGATGCATCGCCGAGCAGTGCGACATTGCCGCGATACACGCTCGGAAGGCGCCGGCATTCTGTCACCGATCCGCGTTCCGGAGTCGTTGGCACGAGGCCTCCGAGACGTTCCTTGAGAACCGGAAACTTAGCGAGCGCCTCGTTGAGCCGCAAGAATTGATGACGCGATATGACCGCGACACAAACCTCGCTCGCACTCACCGGGGTCACGTAAACCTGGCATTCATGGCCCCAATGGACGTCCACTGTGTCGTTCCAGGGCGTCACCGGGAAATGCCGCCGGAAACCGAAGCGGCGGACAGAGGCGCGGGATGCATCGAATCCCGCCCACTCGCGAACCCGTGAATTCAAGCCGTCGGCGCCCACAATCCAGCGAGCTTTGAACCCCTCGAGACCGCGCACCGGCGTGTTCCAGACGAGATTGACGCCCACCGTTGCGGCACGCTCCGCGAGCAGCGCGTGCAGGGTGGTCCTGCGAACTCCCAGGCCGTACGCGTCCGGGAATTTCGCACACGCAGTGACATCGTCGCAGAGAAAGCGTATGCCCCGAAAAGGCCACGAATCGAGAGCCGGCACCGCCACTCCGAGCTTTGTCAAGGCTTCCACGCCACCCGGCATCAGACCCTCGCCGCAAGGCTTGTCGATGGGCGGCTCCGCGGCATCCACGACGGCAACCGTGAAACCCTTGTCCCTCGCCGCAATGGCAGCGGCAAGACCGGCGGGCCCTCCGCCGATAATCGCGATATCGGTTTTCACCACTTCAATAGAACCAACTCGGAACAGAATCCGGGACCCAACGCCGCAAGCAGACTGAGTGTTCCGGGCGCGGGCCGCCGATTCATCATGGCGTCTTCAAGCACAAAAAGAACCGACGCGGACGACAGATTCCCTACGCGATTCAGGCAGTCCCAGGAAGGTTGCAGCGCGCCATTCAAGTTGAGCGCCCGCGCCGTCGCTTCCAAAACCTTGGGTCCGCCCGTATGCATGATGAAGGTGCCGATATCGCTTCGAGAAAGACCCTTCTCGCCAAGGAAAACGTCCACGTCGTTGCCGAGATGCTCGATGATCACGTCGGGCACTTCGCGCGAAAGGACGATCTGGAATCCGCGCTCCGAGATATCCCATCCCATGACGTGCTCCGTATTCGGATAGAAGGACGAGCGGTTCCCCAAAACTTCGGGGCCGTCCGCTTGTTTATCCGAACCCGCGATGACCACCGCGGCCGCGCCGTCCCCGAACAAACCCGAAGAGATCAGATTGGCGACAGACAGATCGCCCCGCTGCAGCGTTAACGAGCACAACTCCACTGAGAGCAGCACCGCGATCTCGTTGGGATAGGCGCGAACATAATCCGAAGCGCGCGCCACGCCGGCCGCGCCCGCAACGCAGCCCAATCCGAAAATCGGGATGCGCTTCACATTGGACGGGAGGTTCATGCGGTTCATGAGCTTCGCGTCAATGGAAGGGCTCGATATTCCGGTCACCGAAACGAAGAACAACGCACCGATGTCCTTGGTCTCAAATCCTGACCGCGAAAGCGCGCAGCGTATCGCCTTCTCGCCGAGATCCAGGGCCGCCTCTATCCAGACATCGTTTGTCTTGCCCCATGTATCGAGCTCGTAATAATCCTGCAGCGGACGCGCGAAGTAGCGGCCTGCCACGCCAGTATTGGCATGCAGACGGTTTAGGAACTGCGGGTTGGAGAGCTTATCCGACCAGTAGGCGCTGAGGGCGGAGAGAATAACTTCCTGCGGGTAGTAATGGGGAGGCAAGGCGGATGAAACGCCAGCGATTCTCATTCTTCTATTTTGCGCCTTGTTGGAGCCGGGCGAGTTCCTTTTTGTAGAGTTCGTTGTTTGGAAATTCCTGCGAGAGCCCTGCAAGCAGTTCCCGCGCCTGGTTCGGATTGTTATCGCGCAGTGCCGCTACCGCCAGCAGCAGCCGCGCGAACGGCTCCAGGTAATGGCCCTTTTCCGCGGTCAGCTTCAATTCGCGAAGGCCCTGCGCTTTATCGGTCTGAGCGCCGGCCCACGATAGAATCCAGCGGATCGGCGCCGCCTTGATGCCGAGCATATAGTTCTCGACGCCGACGGCCAGGTAGGCGTCATAATACGACGGGTCTTTCGAGAGCAAATCCATCGCCTGTATGCGCCCGGTCTTCATGAACGTGAAGGAGGGTGCGTAGCGCTTTTCTACGAGCGCAAGGTAATCGGATCGCAGGCCGAGCGATAGAATCCTGGCGAATTTTGCGTTGTTATCGCCGCCGTTGCGGCTGAGCGCTGTCGCGGCCAGGCGGTCGGCTTCATCGAGTTGTTTCAGGAACTCCTGTTTTACGCGCTGATCGGCAACCGGCTTGACCCGGACCTTGAAATCGTCGTCGTGCGTGAAGAACTCGGATTGCAGAATATGCAGCCGGTCGAATTCGGCGAACAGGTAAGCTGCGGCATCGGACGCCGCGCCCAGCGGGTCTTCCGGATGTGCGCTCTTCCACTGGCGAAAAGTATTGTGGGCGTCGTCGAACTGCAGATTGTACATCTGGCTGTAGCCGCGGTCGAGCGGCGCGGATGTCCTGGTGAGAGATCCGGCGGAAAGGCCGCCAACTCCAAGAATCGCGCCCAGGAGGGAGATTAGAACTTTCGCGAACTGCATTTCAAATACTTCCGATA
This sequence comes from Bryobacteraceae bacterium, assembly GCA_049514735.1. GTDB lineage: Bacteria > Acidobacteriota > Terriglobia > Bryobacterales > Bryobacteraceae > JAICMB01. The sequence continues at coordinate 9,628 of JBEKUT010000139.1, read as the reverse complement.
GCCCGGCGAGCCAGCCCCAAAGCCTCAGTCCAGAATGAGGCCGAGCCGTGCATCATGTCCACCGTATCACGGGCCGCGCGAACGTAAGTGTCGATCTGCGTTTCTGAAACAACCAACGGGGGAGCGGCCTTCAGAACCATAAAATTATTGCCGCACATCTGCGTCAGAATGCCCTTGTCGCGGAAGAGGCGCATCACGGCAACCTGTCCGAACATGCCGGGATGAATCTTCATGAACGCTTCAAAGGGCAGCCTTAAACGCAGAAGGGAAGGCGTCTGAAATTCGATACCGTTCAGGAGCCCGACGCCACGGACTTCTTTGACCATCTCATAGCCTGCGAGCGCTTCGCGCAGACGGCCACGAAGCGTTTCCCCGAGCTTGCTCGCACGCCCGCCCAGATCTTCTTCTTCCAGGACCTGCAGCGTGGCCAACCCTGCGCGCATCGCCAATCCGTTCTCGCTATACGTCGAGGTGTGAACGATAGCGCGTTTCAACGAATCGAAAACAGATTTATAAATCGCATTGGACATCAGCACCGCGCCGCTGGGAATCAGACCGCCGCTCAGCGCCTTCGCCAGCACCACCATATCGGGATCGACGCCGAAATGGTGACTCGCTAGAAATGTTCCGGTTCGATACATTCCGGTTTGCACTTCATCGTGTACAAAGAGCGTCCCGTACTTGCGGCACAGCGCCTGCGCTTCTTTCAGATAATCGGGTGGCGGAACGCAGATGCCCGCTTCGCCTTGAATGGGCTCGACAAAGAACGCCGCAATTGTTTTGGACGCCAGCTTGCGCCGCAGGTCTTCTAGGCCGCCGAACGGGACGAATTCGACACCCGGAAGCAGCGGTCCGAATCGCTCTGTCCAAAACGGGTCGTCCATCAAAGACAGCGCGCCGCACGTCAATCCGTGAAACGCACCGTGCGCCGATACAAGACCACTGCGCCCCGTGTGGGCACGCGCAAATTTGATAGCGGCTTCAATGCCTTCGCCTCCGGAGCTGCAGAAAAATACTTTGGACAATCGGCCGCCAGCGCGTGAACATAATGCCGCGGCCAACTCGCCCGCAAGCTCGGGTACATGGCTCTGCAGCATGGCTGGTCCATTGCGTCCTAATTCCTCTTGCAGCGCCTTAACGATCCTGGGATGGTTGTGACCGGTGTTGTGGACGCAATAACCGGAAAGGAAATCGAGGTAGCGGCGCCCATCGGCGGCAAACAACTCCACGCCTTCACAGCGTTCGTACCGCACGTTCATCTGGAGCAGGTTCAACAACCTGACCCATTGAGGATTTACGTAGGTGTCGTAAAGGGACTCCGGGGAAGGGACCGTCGCGGGGTGGGCCATGTAAGAGAACTTATGAGAGGTGGATGCTCGCCGGGAGCACCAAGTTACGTTGCGTGTTAAAGGAATGCAACCGTAACCGGATTGGCGGGTGTTCCGTCAACGGTGACCGAGATCGTGACCTCACCGGAGCCCGCCAGCGAACGCGGCAATGCGGCGTTGATCTGGTCGAGACCGGCAAACGCTCCCTGCGATCCCGCATAGAGCACCGAAACCAAGTCCGGTCCAATTAGCAATGTCACACCGGAAAGGCCTGAGACATTTCGAAAACCGGTGCCGTAGAGGATCAGGAACAATTGATCCGTCGACGCGCCGAAATCGATCGGAAGCGGAACGAATTGAGAGGTCGATGCATCGTACTGCGCCACCGCTTCGTAGCTCTGCGTTCCGTCGGCGCTGATACGGAGGATCTGCGCGGCCGCCACGCCTTGTCCGTTGCCGTTGGCCGCGAATAGAGAAGGCGCGACGTTATTGAGCTCCAGAAAACCATGGGCGACAACCGCGCCGCCGCTGCTTACATTGATCTCATAATGTCCAGGCGTTAATGACGCGGGGACCAGGTAGTTAATTTGCGTGGCGCCTTCATAGAGAACCTGGGCCATGGTCACGTTGGAATTGGTGTCTTTGATTGCCACGGCCGCGTCCATTGTCGACAGCGCCGCTCCGTAGCCTACGGCCAGAGAATTCGGCGCAAGAAAAGCTCCGCTGAAACTGCCTGCGGGCAACGACGTGAACGACTGCGCAGGCAGATGCCTGGCGAGCACGGCAAGCTGAACGCGGTCAACTGTGAAATCGTCGTCCGGCTGCACCGACAGCGGATAAGTTCCCCACCATTCGCCGGCCGCCCAATAAGTGCCGTCGAAGCCGGCCGAGTCGAGAGAAGTCAGAAAATTATCGAGCACCGTCATCCAACGCGCGTCAGTGTTCGGAATCCCATACTCGCCTAGATAGCCGCGCACGTTGTTATTTGTGCACCACCCCAGAAACGGTTTCAGACGCGTCACGCCAACATTGGCGAGATTTGGATTCTTGCTGAGTTCCGCATCGTAACTCTGGGCGTAAGTTCCGCTGTTATCGCTGTCGAAATATTGGTGTGCTTCATAAATGAAATTGGCCATGGGATCTGAGATCCAACTCGCCGGGCCGTTAATCGTCGGCCAGCTATAAGCGCCGGACCAGTTATCGGACTCCACCATGATCAACGTTCCATCGCCATTCGCCCGAATCGCCGAAACCACGGCTTGCGAGATGGCTTGCCAGTTCGCCGTTCCCATGTCGTGCGGCTCATTCATGAGATCGTAGGCGTAGACTCCCGGCAGGCCCTTAAATTCCGACGACATCTTCGTCCAGAAATCCGCAAGGTCCGCGCCAGTGACCTTCGTGACCCCGCCGTAAACATTGTCGAGCACGTACGAGTTCAGTGCGCCATTCTCGTTGATGCTGTAGCGGCCGTAGTTATGAATATCGATGATCACGTTAGCGCCATGCGCGGCCGCCCAAGCCAGGTCGCCCTTCAACAGCGCAACATTGCCAGGGTCCAGCGGACCGCCCAGTACCGGTTGGAGGCGCTCCCAGCGCAGCGGCAGCCGAATCAAACCGAGATTCTTCGCCGCGAAGTATCGAAAGCTGGTTTCGCTGTTGTAGGTGTAGTCGACACCGAAGACGCCGGGGATCTCGCTCTGGCCGAATTCCGCGCCGGAGAGATTCACGCCCCGCAGGTACTGCGCATGCGCGGACGCGGTCAACAAAATGGAAAACGCAGCAACACCTCGCGAGACTATTGTCGGCATTTTAGCGATAAATTTACTTTACATTGTCGCAGGTTGGAGCATACAATGTCCCCTGAATTGGTAATTTTGCGCTGTCTAGAACGAGAGCCGAAGCACGAGATTCGGCCCAAGCTGCAGGAGGCCTGTTATGGCGAACGGCGATACGGAGCACAAGCGCCACGAAAAGCTTAAGCACGACCTGGCACGATCGATTGTCAAAGAGCCGCTCTACGGCCAGATCAAGCCAGGATCGGAGCATCCGGCCAAAGATGGGATCGCAGTAATCATCGAAGGAAACGATGAATACTACGCCGGCAAGAAACAAGCGTTCGACGACCTCAAGAAACTGGTGCAAAGCAAATCGGGCGCGCTCCCTCCCTCGATCGGGAGCGACCAGAATCCTTATTTCAAGGCGAGCTTGGACGCGCAGACGATCCTCGATCTAGTGACTCAAGACGACTCGGACGCCACAGCGAGGAAAACGGAGGCCCAGAACGCATGGGATACGGCGAAGAAGGGAACCGCGCCTCCCAAGGACCAAGTGCGTTATCTCACCATACGAAGGATCTGGTTGGATTTCCCGATCAACAGTTTAATCGACCGCTCCGTCAGCACCGTCAAGGCGGACGCGGCGCGCCGGGCCTTCCTGGCCGAAGGAAAAGACGTTGTGTGGGCCGTGATCGATTCCGGCATCGACAAGAATCACAAACATTTCGAAAGCTTGGAGACGTTCAAGGTGGAACTGCCCGTCGATCACGTCGACTTTACGGGCGCTGGGCAACCGCTGACGGACGGGTTTGGCCACGGAACGCATGTCGCCGGAATCATCGCCGGCGGCTTTACTCCCGACCCCAAGGACTCGACACCTCAGTTGGTTGCGCAGCGCAGCAAGCTCGACAAAACGGATCAGGTGGAAACCTTCAATGAGCCGCTCACTCAGATCTACGGAATGGCGCCATCGTGCAAACTGGTCAGCATGAAGGTGCTCGATGACTCGGGAAACGGCGGCATCAGCAACGTTCTGGCGGCCATCGACAAGATTCAGCAGATTAACGATTTCGGCCGCAATGTCAAAATACACGGCGTGAACCTGAGCGTCGGCTACGAATTCGATCCCTCCTGGTTCGCCTGCGGGCAGACGCCGGTATGCGTGGAGGTGAATCGTCTGGTGAGAAGCGGTGTTGTGGTCGTCATCGCAGCCGGCAACACGGGTTACGGCGCGCTCGCCGCCAACGAACGGCCGACCGGCGCGGGCATGACGGTGACCATCAACGATCCGGCAAACGCCGATTTGGCCATTGCTGTGGGATCCACGCATCGCGATGCGCCCCACACCTATGGCGTTTCGTATTTCTCGTCGAAGGGACCCACGGGCGATGGGCGCATGAAGCCCGACCTGGTAGCGCCGGGAGAACGCATCCTCTCGTGTTGTTCGAGCTGCGGCGCGCCCGGGTCGCCCACAAATGTATATGTCGAAAAGAGCGGCACCAGCATGGCTGCGCCGCACGTCTCTGGCGTCATCGCGGCCTTTCTCTCCATCCGCCGTGAATATATCGGGGACCCGGAGAAGGTCAAGGAACTATTTCTTTCCACGTCCACCGACCTGGGTCGAAACCCATATTTTCAGGGCCGCGGGCTCGTCGATTTGATGCGCGCGATCCAATCCGTTTAACCAAAAACAACACCGGAGGTCTTATGAGCATTCCAATATTTGAAATTCAATTCGACAAGGACGCCAATCCCGTCCAGCCTTCTCAGGAACAATCGGTCATCGCCGCGCTAACCGTTTCCAGCGGCGCGCCAACCGACGTAATCGTTATTTCCCATGGATGGAACAACGACATGGATGACGCTCGCACTCTGTACCGCGATTTCCTCCACTGTCTGGAGCCGTTGACTCCGGCCGGGAAGAACCTGGCCGCTGTCGGCATCCTGTGGCCGTCCAAGAAATTCGCCGATTCCGACCTGATTCCCGGCGGAGCGGCGTCCATCAACACCGATATCGATCCCGCCGGCCAACGCGCGCTGCTCGATCGTTTGCAGGAAATGAAAAACCTGTTTGCCGACGACAACGCCGACCGCAAGCTCGATCAAATGAAAGCCCTCGTTGCGGGACTGGCGAACGACACCACAAAGCAGAACGATTTCGTGCGGCTTCTGTCGGAAGCGGCGGCTCCGCACCTGGATAATTCGCAGGCGGGCGACGGCGACGGCAGCGCCAAGCTGGCCGGACCGCTTGACGGAGCTGGACTCCTAAACAGACTCGCAAAGCCCATCGGGCCACGGGTGAATACCAGCGCGGGCGGCGCGGCTGGAGGAGGCAGTCTGGGCGGAAACCCTGCCATGGCGAGCGGAGCGGCAGCCGTAACGTCCGCGGCGGGCATTTCCGATATTTTTAGCGGCATTAAAGCCGGAGCCATGCGCCTTCTCAATCTCACCACGTACTACGTCATGAAAGATCGCGCGGGCAAAATCGGAAGCACAGCTTTGAATCCGATGATCGGCCGTATCCAGTCTAAAGTTCCCGGAGCAATGAAGTTCCATTTTGCAGGCCACAGCTTCGGAGGACGTCTGGTGACGGCCACCGTGGACGGTCCGCAGACGCTGCGAGTTCAGACGCTGCTGCTCTTACAGGCAGCCTATTCCCATAATGGGCTTGCGCTGAACTTCGACACCACAGGCAAGAATGGATTCTTCCACGCTGTGCTCGATAAGAAGAAAGTCGTCAACCCGATCTTGATCACCCATACCAACAAAGACAAGGCGGTCGGTTTGGCTTATCCTCTGGCATCGCGCCTGAATGGAGACGATGCCGCGGCAATCGGCGACAAGAACGACATCTTCGGGGGCATGGGCGCAAACGGCGCGCAGCATGTCGGAGCGGCGGATATCACGCTACTTCCAGCTAACGGCACCTACAACTTCCCTGCCCTGGGCAAGCAGGTGATCAATTTCAACGGGGACGCGATCATCACGAGCCACGGCGATGTTGCGCGGCCGGAGACCGCTCTGGTGCTGGCGGCCGCCATGATGCTCCCTTGAGGTCTGGTGGGACAGACGATCGGTTTTTGTCGTCTGTCCGCTTCCCAAAAGAGACAGGCCACAAGACCCGATGGCCTGTCCTACCGTCCCGCTTGATGGGACAGACGATCGGTTTTTGTCGTCTGTCCGCTTCCCAAAGAGACAGGCCACAAGACCCGATGGCCTGTCCTACCGTCCCGCTTGATGGGACAGACGATCGGTTTTTGTCGTCTGTCCGAATGGCCAAGAGACAGGCCTCAAAACCCGATGGCCTGTCCTACGCTACCTTCCCGCGGGGATCGTAAAAAAGAACGTGCTCCCCTGTCCTAACTCCGATTCGAGCCAGATAGACCCGCCATGGTTTTCAATCACGCGCTTGCATAGAGCCAGTCCGATGCCGCTGCCCGGAACATCTTTTCCATGCAGACGCTTGAACACCTGGAAAATCGAATCCCAGTATTGCTTCTCGATTCCAATTCCGTTATCGCGAAATGAGAACAACCAAAAATCGTCCTGCTCCTCCACCCCGATGTGAATCTTGGGAGCTTCTTCGCCCCGATACTTGATAGCATTGCCGATCAGGTTCGTGAACACTCGAACCAGGCGCATCTCATTGCCGAAGACCACTGGCATGGGATCGTTTGTGATCAGCGTACCGCTCTCTGTGATTTGAATTTGCAGTTCGTAGAGCGCCGTGGCCAAAACCGATTCCATTGAGACGGTTTCGAAATTCCGCTCCGGGGCCGTCGCGCGGGAGAAATTCAGAACGTCCTGCACGAAACCGTGCAGACGGCTGGCGTTCTTGAGCGTGTGGTCGATGTATTCGTCAGCCGTCGCGTCGATATGTCCCGCGTACTTCCTGGCGAGCAACTGCGTGTACGCCGTGATCATCCGCAGTGGCTCGTTCAGCTCGTGCGAGACCATGTACGCGAAGTGCTGCAGTTCGTCGTTGGACCGGCGTAGGGCCTCCTCGGCTTGCCGTGCACGCAGCAGAGCTCGAATGGTCGCCACCAGCACTCCCGGCTCGACAGGCTCACTCAGATAACTATCGGCGCCGCTATTGAGGCCGCGCACCATATCGTCGGGCAGAACTCTCGACGCCGTCAGATGCAGCACCACGATGGCCGACGTCAAGGGGTTCTCTTTCAGGCGCTGGCAAACTTCGAGGCCGTTGATGTCCGGAAGGTTGACGTCGAGAACCACCAATTGCGGCCGCCATTCCGTCGCGAGACGTAAAGCTTCGCGCCCCGTGGCGGCTTCCTTGACCTCGAAACCGGCCTGCGTCAGGACTTTCGTGCGCGCGTAGCGGCCGGGTGCATAGTCGTCCACGTTGAGAATGGTCCGCGCGAGCATGGCGTTATTCAGAGTATCCTACGGAGCAAGCAGGAAATTCTCAACGGCCTGCCGGACCGCGTGGAGCGCCTCGTCGCGTCCCAGGTGCTCCTTCGACATGATGGCCGCGGCGTGGACGCTCAATCGTTCGCGATCGCCCGCATCGAGGCGCATGGAGGTGCTGACGATCACGGCGATGGGACTCGTCACGGGATCGGATTTGAGTTGTTCCAGCACCTCGAAGCCGCTCATTCCGGGCATGGCGAGGTCGAGAAAAATTACCCTGGGCTTTTCCTGCCGCGCCTTTGCCAGCCCCTCCAATCCGCTCGATGCCTCCATGACAAGCACGTTGGCATCGCGCAGCCAATGCTTGAGCAGATAGCGGTCGCGGTCGTTATCGTCGATGATCAGAATCCGTTCCAGAGACTGCGCCGCCGTCAAACGGCGCACTTCATTCCGGAATTTCTGCGGATCGACCGGCTTTCTGAGATAGCCTGAAACGCCCAGATGGTACGCCGCCCGCTCCTCGTCGAGCGTGGTGATCATCAAAACCGGAATGTCTTTCGTCACGCTGGAGTGCTTGACGCTTTCGAGGAAACGCCAGCTTTCCTCGCCCCGCAAGAGAACATCCAGCACGATCAGAACCGGCTTGATTCTACCCAGCGCCTCCCGTGCTTCGGCGAGCGAACGCGCATGGACGATCTGGAAGAGGGACTCGTCGAGCCACTTCCTGTAGAGCAGCACCGTTTCGTCGCTGTTTTCCACCACTAGAACCGGCTGCACGCCAGGCCGGGTCGTAATCTCAGCGAGTGGCTCCCGCGGCGTCTCAGTTCGATAAGCCAGCGGGATGGCCAGCGAAAACGTGGACCCCGCGCCAGGCTCGCTGGTGAGGTGCACTTCGCCTCCCAATAAATGCGCAAGTTTGCGGGACAACGGTAGTCCCAGCCCGGTGCCTTTCACGCGTTTCTGAATCGGGTTTTCGATCTGCGCGAAGTCCTGAAAGATCCTCTCCTGGTCTTCCTTGGCGATGCCAATGCCTGTATCCGCCACTGAGAGCACCAGTTGGTCGCCATCGGAGAGATGCGCCGCCACGCGGACTTCTCCGCGCTCCGTGAACTTCAATGCGTTGGAAATAAAATTTCGCAGGATCTGAGAGATTTTCCCTTCGTCGGAAAATACCGCTGGCAGGCCCTCAGCCGAATCGAAGACCAGACTCACCGATTGGTTCAGGAACAGCGGACGCAACATCCCGCGCAAAGCTCCGAACAGATTGGCGACTTCGAACTCCACCGGCTTCACTTCCACTTTCCCGGCCGCCACTTTCGCCAGGTCCAGCAGATCGTTCACGAGTTCATAGAGATCGTCCGCCGCCCTTTGGATGAATCCGACCTGTTGAGTCTGTTCCGAATTGAGCGGTCCGTCCACGCCATCGAGAAGCAGACGGCTAAGAGCCAGAATGGAATTCAGCGGGGAGCGGAACTCGTGGCTCATGTTGGAAAGGAACTTGGACTTCAGATCGTCGGCGCGGCGCAGGTGATCGGCCTTCTCGTCGAGTTCCGCATAGAGCGCCACGACGCCGCGATTCGTATCTTCGAGTTCCCGGTTCAAGCGCTTCAACTCATCCTGCCTCTTTCGCAGTTCTTCGAGTGTGCGCAGGAGTTCCTGGTTCTGCAGTTGGATCTCGGAGAAGGCATCCTGCGGTTTTTCCGCCGCGAGTTGCTCCGCGATGCGTAGAATGGAAGCCCCATCCAGGCCGCTGCTTCGGCGCGAAAGATTCTTCTTCAATGTCACCGTTGTGCCGGCGCTTGGCGTGGATTCGATAGCGAAGCCGTCCATCAGGCGGCGCGTTCCGACAATTCCCAATCCCATGCCGGTCGCGGAACGATAGCGCCCCTCCAGTATCCGGTCGAGATCTGCGATGCCTGGTCCGTTATCGGCTACGCGTATGACCAGAGACTCCGGATGAGAACCGGTTTCCACCGAGTACTCCACGCGGCCGCCGCCCGCATAGCGGAACGCGTTGCGCGCGATCTCCGATACGGCCGTCGCGATGCGAGTCTGGTCCTGCGCATCGTAGCCGAGCAGCCGTGCAATCTGCCGGGCCCGTTGACGCGCGCCGACCGTGTCGTTCTCGTAACGGATGTTGACGGTGAGAATCGG
>JBEKUT010000138.1:0-15378 GCA_049514735.1 Bryobacteraceae bacterium | reverse complement strand
CTTCTGGGACTCCTGCTCTTCGCGTTGGGGCCGGTTTTGATCGTCTGGTTATGGCGTGAACTTCCGCCACTGGTTATCTTTTTCATGCTCGCCAGCTTTCTGTTTCTGCACTTTACTCTTCTCGAGCGCGACGTCGAGATCGTGAACCTGGGGCGTCATTTCACGTTGTTGCCGTTCTATCCGCTGCTGCTGGCATTCGCGGTCGATCCTAAGCGCATGGGGCGGCTTAAGTTTGTTCCCGCCGCGCTGCTGTTATTAAGCTTTGTGGCGCTGAATATCGCCTACACCATCATGTACTTCCATAAGCGATTCGTATCTTGAGCGCCGTGTTCGCATCTGAAAAGCTCCGGTCGATTGCCGCCGCCTTCGCCGCGGCCATCCTTTGGACCTTGCTCGCCTTGTGGATATTGTTTCTTTGGAACTACCAGCGTGAATATCGGAAACTGACGGTGTTCGGTCATCTGAGAGCGTCCGCGCCCGCCCCGTATTACGAACCGCCGGCAAAAGTCGATTTCAGGGACGAGCGGCATGTGACTTGGATTCGCTGGTCGGCAGCGGAGCAGGACTCGCGCTGGTCCGCGGGGAAGGATGTGGGCATGCTATTCCGTTTGTCCGCCAACGCCGCCCGTTCGGTACACGCGCTTGAATTTACCGCCATGCGAACCGCGGGTCCCAATCCCGTTACGGTGCTGATAGACGACCGGCCGATCGCTCACGCGGTCCTCAACGGACCAGGCAGGTTTCGATTCGAAATCCCACCCGGCACTTTGACTGCCGGCGTCAACGACATCGAGTTGCAACTGCCTCAAGCGCATCGGCCGCAAAGCGGCGACGGCCGCGTTTTGGGCGTGGCGCTATCGGATTTCGAATTGGAGATGGGACCGCAATAGTGCATCGCCAATGAACCGAATCGCATGAACAGAATCGCAAACGCATTAAGGATCATGATCAGAGATCCATCCCGAGCCATCCCGCGGATTTGGCGGCGGCTGTTTCCATTTGGAATAGTGCCCAAGGATCCCGCGGCGTATCGCATCGGAAGCTGGAGTTACGGGACCCTCTCTCGCGTGGAGGTTACCACTGCTTTTCCCGGTATCGAACCTATCGACGTGATCGTTCCGCGCGCGTACGACCGCGTTCAAAACGTGTCGATGGATCCGCTGGAAGCGCTGGTCCTGGGATCGCTCGTGAAGTTTATCGGGGCTCGCCGGATCTTGGAAATCGGAACCTACGACGGAAATACGACTTTGAACCTGGCGGCGAACTCGCCGGAAGACGCGGCCATCGTCACGGTGGATCTTCCGCCGAATTGGGACAAACGCGATTTCGAATCCAAGGTGACGGAGACCGATCTTAACATTAAAGACCCGGCAATCACCGGCGCGCAGTTCAAAAATACGGCCTACGCGTACAAGATAAGTCAGGTGTTCGGCGATTCCACCAAGCTGGATTGGGCCACGCTTCCCGGTCCCTTCGATCTGGTCTTTATCGATGGTTGCCACGCCTACGAGTTCGTCCATCAAGACACGGCCAACGCGTTGCGATATCTTCGTGCCGGAGGCCTCATCGTGTGGCACGACTACGGCATGTTGAAGGAAGTCAGCCAGGTAGTAGACGAAACCGCCCGCCGCATTAAAGTCAGCGCCATACAGGGTACCAGGCTGGCCGCCGCGTTTGTGCCGTAAGCCTTCCTGCGCTAACGGGGATTTTGGGAGAGAATTGCCACTCCTTCACACTACCCCGATATGCGTCCCAGATATCCCGGGATTCTTATAGGGACTTCCCTGCTCATGCTGTTTTGTAGATACGGAGCCGCCAGCGAGGCCGCCGCCATTCCTGCCGTGCTGTTCGAAAACCATGGACAAGCCGATCCCGCGGTGCGTTTTATTCTAAGAAACAAATCCCTCCAAGCTTATTTCCGGCCGGATGAAATCGCGTTCAACGGTAATGTACGGCTTCGATTTGGGGAAGCCCGCGCGTTACAGCCGCTGGAGCCGGCGAACGGGCGTCTTAGTTTTCTCATCGGTCAGGATCCTTCGAAGTGGTCGACGAATCTGCATCTGTATTCGGGTGTCGTGTACCGCGACATTTATCCAGGCATCGACATGCGCTGGAAGATCGGTGACGGCGTGGTGAAGTCGGAATTCGCGATCGCGCCGGGCGTCGATTACAAAATGCTGCGCCTGCGCTATTCCGGCATGCTGGGAATGCGAATCCATCCTTCCGGATCGCTGGAGCTGCAAACTCAAAAGGGCGCCCTTCGCGAAAGGGAACCCGCCGCCTACACCATTGATCGCAACGGCCGCAAACAACATGTCCGCGCAATTTTCCGGATTGTTCATCGCGGCGAGGTTCAGTTCCACGTTGCGCCGTACGATCGAAGCCAGGTGCTGGTGATCGATCCGGTGTTGTCCTTCAGCACGTTCCTCGGCGGCAGCGAGCATGACAGCGCCACCAGCATCGTCGCGGACGGCTCGGGAAACGCTTATGCCGCTGGTTGGACGGAATCGGACAGCTTTCCCGTGACGGGAGGCCTTCCTCAAGGCGGTGACATCGATGGATGGGTGGCCAAGTTTACGCCGTCCAACACCCTCGCATGGTGTACCTATATTGGCGGCTCGGGCGACGACGGCGTCACCGGCATCGCGGTGGATGCGTTCGGAAACGCGGTGCTGGCCGGCTACACGTCATCGGCGAATTTCCCGATATTGTTTCCGATTCAAGCGGCCCTGAACGGTACTCGCAACGCTTTTGTCGCGAAGCTCAATGCTTCGGGCACGGGACTTATCTTCAGCACGTTTCTGGGCGGGTCGGTCTCCGACGCCGCGGCGGGCGTAGCGCTCGATTCGTCGGGCAACATTTACACCGCCGGAAATACCATGTCGCCGGATTTTCCGTTGATGAATGCCTACCAAGGCGCTAATGCGGGGCAGCAGGATGGGTTCGTAACCAAGATCTCCGCTTCTGGCGGGACTCTGCTATACAGCACTTTCTTAGGCGGATCGAACGTCGATACGATAGCCGGAATCGCGGTGGATACTCTGGGAAGCGCCTACGTAGCAGGAAACACCCTTTCGATCGATTTCCCGGTCGCCAATGCCTACATATCCTTTATACCCGGCGAGCAATCCGGCTTCGTCACGAAGCTCACTCCGAGCGGTGCAGCGTTGGTGTACAGCACGTTTCTCGGAGGCAGCGGGGGCGGCCTGGCGTTGCCCGAGATGGTTAATGGCATCGCTGTGGATACTTCAGGCGCGGCCTATGTCGCCGGCGTCACCAGCAGCACGAACTTTCCCGTGGTCAACGCCTTCCAGGTGCTTAGCGGCGGGGGCACGCACGGATTCGCGGCGAAGCTCAACCCCGCGGGCAACGGGCTCATCTTCAGCACTTACCTGGGCGGGAGTTCACGCGACTGGCCGACCGCAGCGGCGGTGAGCGCGCGAGGATATTTCTACGTTTGCGGATATACATCGTCCTCGGATTTCCCGGTTTCCAATGCCATTCAGGCTTCCAACAACGGCCTCTACAATGCGTTTCTGGCAAGCTTCAACCGCAGCGGCGCGCTGGTGTATGCGACCTTCCTGGGAGGAAGCGCCATCGACTCGGCCGACGCCATCGCTACCGATCGCCTGGGAAACGTACTGCTTGCAGGGCACACCCTGTCCACGAATTTCCCGCTTGCCTCACCAGTTCAGGCGGCCAACTACTCCGATTATTCCGCGTTCATCGCGAAGATCTACGATGGCACGCCCTGCACGGCAATCTGCCCGCCGGTTCTCGTCTGGATGGCAGACAACACGCGGCAGGTGACCGTGCATTATTACGGAGGCGCGGGTGGAGCGGCTGACGAGGGGTGGAGCTGGCTCGACCAGGCCGGCGAGCCGGGCTGGCATCTCGTGGCGTTAGCCGACTTCAATGGCGATGGCTTCCCGGACCTGGTTTGGCAAAACGATTCTACTCGGCAGGTGAAGGTGAACTACTATGGCGGTGCCGGAGGCACGGTTTTCCAATCCTCGAGTTGGCTCAACCCTAGTACGGCCTCTGGCTGGTCGCTCGTAGCGGTGGCCGATTTTAATGGCGATGGCGTGCCCGATCTCGTCTGGGAGAGCGACAGCACGCGTCAGATCACGGTCCATTACTATGGCGGCAGCGGCGGGGCTACCCAGGTAGGATGGAACTGGCTCGACCAGGCTGGTGAGCCCGGTTGGCACGTAGTTGCCGCCGCAGACTTCAATGGCGATGGCGTGCCGGATCTGGTGTGGCAGAACGACAGCACCGCGCAAGTGGTGGTTCATTATTATGGCGGTCCCGGTGGGGCCACGTTCCTAGGCTGGAATTGGCTGCAATCGGCGGTAGTACCGGGATGGCGTGTTGCCAAGGCGGCCGACTTCAATGGCGATGGCGTGCCCGATCTGGTGTGGCAGAACAATACGACTCGGCAAGTCGTGGTGCATTACTACGGAGGGACAGGTGGAGCAACGTACCTGGGTTGGCACTGGCTGAACACGGCCGGCGTGACGGCGTGGTCGGTGGTGAACTGAATCCAAGGCCGGTGGAACAGACGATCGGTTTTCGTCGTCTGTTCTCGGCTCGATACCTGATGGCTGCGAACAGTGCGGGTCTGAACGCCGGGATCGAGCAGTGACGCCCTGGCCGGTGATGAATTGAAATCCGCCGCGATGCTACTCGCGTATAATCCTCCAGGAGATCACACACCATGAGTGAGCAGCAGAACGCAGCTTTGATTCAGAAACTCTATGACGCATTCGGACGGGGAGATATTCAGACTATTCTCGACAATCTGAACCCGGACGTGGATTGGGTAATGGAAGGCCCAGAGACCGTTCCTTTTACAGGAAAGAGGAAAGGTCTCGCGGAAGTCACCGGATTCTTCGACGCTTTGGCGAATACGCAAAGCGACCAGAAGCTCACGACGGAGCGTTTTGTCGCGCAGGGGGATACTGTGGCGACGTTAGGCCGTTACGCGGGAACGGTAAACGCGACCGGCAAGAATTTCGACACGCGCGTTGCGCATTTCTTCATCGTTCGCAATGGCAAAGTGGCGAGATTCGAGGACGTAGGGGATACCGCCGCGCTTCAGGAAGCGTACACGAAGGCGTCCGCCGCGGGTAAGTAGGCCGGTAGCGCAGACGACTCAGTGGCCCAGACGATCGGATTTTGTCGTCTGGGTTCTTGGCCGGTAGCGCGGAGGCCGTGCCACATTAAGCGATGGCCCGCCTGCGCCGGCTAGCGGGCAGTCTGCGCGCTGACCGCCGCCAGGATAGCGATCGAGATTCGCGTTAACGGCACCACCTCATCCACGCCACCCATCCGAATGGCTTCGCGCGGCATTCCGAACACGACGCAACTCTGCTCGTCCTGCGCGATCGTATGCGCGCCGGTTCGCTTTAGATCCAGCATGCCTTCGGCCCCGTCCGATCCCATCCCCGTTAGGATCGCGGCGGTGAAGCCCGGCCCCGACAATTTCGCGGCGGATTGAAAGAGAACGTCGACGGAGGGCCGCTGGTAGCAGACCTGCGGACCATCGTCGAGCGTCACCGAATACCCGGCCGCGAGGCGGCGCAATAGCATGTGACGATTGCCCGGCGCCACCAGCGCCAGTCCACGCGAAAGCCGGTCGTGTTCGGCGGCTTCTTTGACGCGCATGGCGCAGATAGTGTCCAGGCGGTCCGCGAAGGCCCGCGAAAACACCGGCGGAATATGTTGCACGATCACGATCGGCGGACAGTCCGCGGGCATTCCCAGCAGCACTTCACGGATTGCTTCGGTGCCGCCGGTGGAGGCCCCAATCAGGATCACGGCGTCGGAGTGCGAGGACGGAGGCAGGTTCACGGCGTGGCGGGGCGACGCGCGCGTCAGCAGGGCGGGATCGGGCGGTTTGCGCGCGCCGACTTTCGCCCTCGCCGCGGAGCGGATCTTGCGGGCCAAATCCTTCTTGAGATCGCCCACCGAGTACGGTCCGCCTGGTTTGGCCAGCACCTCCACGGCGCCGAATTGCATCGCTTCCACGGCCGCGCGGCTGGAAGCTTGTCCGAGAGAGCTGATCACCACTACCGGCATGGGACGGTACTGCATCAGCTTTTTGAGGAACGTCAATCCGTCCATGCGCGGCATCTCGATATCGAGCGTCAGGACGTCGGGATTGAGGCTCAAGATCTTGTCGCGGGCGACGAAAGGATCGGGAGCGGACCCGACTACTTCAATATCGGGTTCCGCTTCGAGAGCCTGCGTCAGCAGCTTGCGCACGATCGCGGAATCGTCCACCACCAGGACTTTAATCTTGGCCGCTTCGTTCATAGGCGGTCCACACGCACGCAAACGTTCAGTGGACCCTCGGGCAACTCGAACGCTACGCAGGAATCGCACGGCTCCGCATCCGGAGCTTGTTCCTGATTTACGGTCAGATGGAACTCGCTGGTGGGAGCGGAGCGGCTTAGAAGCGATCCGCAGAACATGTTCGCCAACTCGCCCGCTACCTGCTCGCAATCCGCGCTGGTCACTTCGCCGGGGGCGAGACCCAGGAAGGAAGAGGCCAGGGCGCTGCCAGTCTGCATCGGAATCCAAACGCGTAGTTCTCCATCCGGCGGACCTTCAAATCGCACGCTCGCGTGGAGATCGCCGGCGCCGCGGCAGACGGTTTGCACCTCGGCCGACAAGATTCCAGTAAAGAACATGGTCTCCAGCACCTCTTCGCAACACGGCGACAGGTTCTCTGTAATCGACTTCCTCATAAACACACCTGTAGAACTCTTTCGATCTCCGCGCGCAGCATTTCCGGAGTGAATGGCTTCGCAATGTAACCTTGCGCTCCTAGAGCGAGCATGCGCGATACGCGCAGCTCGGTGGCATCGGTGGAAATCACCAGCGTAGGAATGTGGCGCAGTTCGCCGTCCGCCTCTATCTCTCTTAGTAGCTCCTCTCCCGACATGGCCGGCATGTTGATGTCGGTGAGAATTATGTCGACCGGCGTTCGGCGTAGATGGACCAACGCCTCGTTGCCGTTCGAAGCCTCCAATAGTTCACTGAATTCGATGCCGGAGACCGCCATGGTGCGGCGAATAAAATGCCTCATGGCCGGCGAATCGTCCACAATTAAAACACGTAGCGTCATACGCGGCCTCCCCGCAATGCCGACTGTTGGCGGTTCGCTCCGGCCGCCGCAATCGCGGCAACCTGCGGCAGCGGCGCCCGCACCGTCGAGACGAACTCGATTTCCGCCTTGCCGCCTTCCCGCAGCCACGACTTCCCGCTGTCCACGCTCAGGCGAACGGTGCGCGATAATTCTCCGCCCACCGCTTCCCCGCTCACCAACAGCCCGAATTTCCACAGTTCTTTCCGCGCCGCCAGGTAGTTGCGCCTCCCAATTGCGAAAACGTTTTGTGGATCCAGCACCTGCGCTCCCCCCGCCAGGCGCACCTGCAACCGCTTGTGATCCGATCCGCACGCGCGGATCTGTTCCAGCAACTTCGAAATCCCGGTGTCGGCGAACATGAACGGGTTAACGGCCGCTTTGTTCCTGTCGAGCGAGGATTCCGGCAGCATGAAATGGAGCATGCCCCCTACCTTTCGAACCGGGTCGTACAACATGACTGCAATGCAGGAGCCCAGTGCATAGGTGACCAAAGTCGCCTCCGTATCCGCGCTCACGCGGCAATCCGATATGCCGACCACCACCTGCGCCATAACTAGCGCTCCCCGCCGCGGGTCCGTCCAGCGCGGTAAATCGCGGGACGGCAGTATGTCAGGGGATGTTCAATGCCGCTTAAACTTTCCGAGTGGCCCACGAACAGATACCCGCCCGGCTCGAGACGCCTGGCGAGCTGGTTCACAAGTTCCGACTGCGTCTTGCGGTCAAAGTAAATCATCACGTTGCGGCAAAAGATCACGTGGTAGTTTTCGTGGATGTTCATTGGCTCCACCAGATTCAGCCGCCGGAACTGCACGGTCCCCGTCACCTCCGGCTTGATCTTGTACCAGCCCTTCCACTCGCCCTCGCCTTGCAACAGGAAACGGCGGCGCCACGTCTGTGGAACGTGCTCGAAACGCTCCAGCGGATACACCGCTTTCTGGGCTTTCGCAAGAGCGCGCGTTGAGATGTCTGTGGCATGTATACGGAACGCGGCGGCAGGCAGTTCTGCGTTCAGGAGGTAAAAGGCGATCGAGTAGGGCTCTTCGCCGGTCGAGCACGCCGCGCTCCAGATGCGCAGATTACGCACCCCCTTAAACTCATTCGCAACCGCCCCTTCCAGGAATTCGAAATGAGCGGGCTCGCGCAGAAAGCTGGTATGGTTGGTGGTCAGCGCGTCGATCATTTCGATCAACGCCTCCCCTGTGCGATCCCCTATCACGTGATCGTAATAAGACGCAAACGTCGCAAAGGAGCCGCACCGGATGAGCTTGCCGAGCCGCGCCGAGACCAGTTCTTCTTTGCCATGCTTGAGATCGAGCCCGAACTCGTCGTAGGCCAGACGCCGGATTTTTTCGAAATCGGCAGGCTTCAATTTCGCCGCATGGGCGCCTAAAGCATCCGGGATTAGGACCGGGTTATTCACTTCGCCCTTTCCCAAACAATCGCTCCAGGTCCAGAATCAAGCCCACGCGGCCGTCGCCCAGAATCGCGCCTCCGGCGACTCCCTCGACGTGCTCGAATTTCTCCCCCAGGCTCTTGATAACCACTTCTTGCTTGCCGATCAACTCGTCCACCATCAGGCAGAAACGCTTCTCGCCGCTCTCGGCCACAATCAAAAGGCATTCGCAGGGATCGGTCGAGTGCGGCTTCACGCCGAAACACTCATGCAGCCGCACCAGCGGCAGCAGCGACCCGCGCACCAGCGCCATCTCCGCCTTGCCCTGCACCGTTGAAATCATGTCCGGGGTGGGACGCAGCATCTCGCGGACGATGTAGATCGGAACGATATAACGCTCCGTGCCGACGCCCGCCACCAGGGCGTCGATGATGGCCAGCGTCAGCGGAAGCTTCAGATGAAAAGTGGTGCCGCGCCCCAGCGCCGACTGGATTTCCACGCGTCCGCGCAGCTTCTGAATGTGCTTGCGCACGACATCCATGCCCACGCCGCGCCCGGAAACGTCGGTGATCTTCTCCGCCGTCGAGAATCCGGGGTGAAAGATGAAATTGTAAACTTCGTTATCGGTCAGCGTGGCGTTCGGCGCCGCCAGGCCGCGCTGAATGGCTTTGCGCAGGATCTTGTCGCGATTCAGCCCCCGCCCGTCGTCGGCGATTTCAATGACGATATGTCCGGATTGATGGCCCGCCTTCAGCAGCACGCGGGCGGTGGCGCTCTTGCCCGCCTCCAGGCGTTCCGCGGGACCCTCAATGCCGTGGTCGAGAGCGTTGCGCACCATGTGCATCAAGGGATCGCCCAGCTCTTCGACAATGTTGCGGTCGAGCTCGGTGTCTTCCCCTTCGAGCACCAGTTCCACGGTCTTGCCGCTTTTTTGAGCGAGATCCCGCACCAGCCGCGACATTTTATTAAAGAGCTGCGCCAAAGGCACCATGCGCATCGACATGGCGGTGCGTTGGACTTCGTCCGTGATGCGCGCAAGTTGCGAGATGTTGCGGCCGAGGCGCGGCTTGCTCTCTAGCGAAAGGTCGGGATCGTGCCGGATGAGGCTCTGCGTGATCACCATCTCGCCCATCATGTCCACCAGATAATCGAGCTTGGTGGTCTGCACTTTGACGAACGCAATGTCTTTCCGCCGCGCGCCCTGCTGGCGGGACTCCCCGGCGGCCTGGAAGGGTTGCGGTGGAGGTTCGGACTCGCTTGCCACCGCGCGCGCCAGATCCTCCAGACCGGCTGGCGCGGCCGCACCATCCATGTCTTCCAGAGGCAAGATCGCTTCGTTGGATGCGCCTTCCGGAAGCGACCCGTCTTCCGGAAGGACCACTGCCGGCGCCGTCCCGGAACCCAGCGCGTCAATGCGTCCGATCAGCAACTCGGAGCCCGCCGGCCATATCGTGAGGCCCCCCGATCCATCCAGCGCCGCAGTGCATGCCGTCAGAAAATCCTTGCTCTCGAGGATGCCGTCGATTACCGGGGGCGTAAGCACCAGTTGAGCGTTCCGCGCCAGGTCAAGCACCGTCTCAACCGCGTGCGCCACCGCCTGCATGGGACCCAGGTCGAGAAAACCGGCCAGCCCTTTGATAGTGTGAAAAGCCCGGAAAATTCCGTGGATGGCGTCGGTATTGTGAGGATTCTGCTCCAGAGCCAACGCCTGGTTCTCGATGTTCGTCAGGTGCTCCCGCGCCTCCATCAGGAATTCGCTTAACAGTTCCGGATCGGCGGCCAGCGAGTTAGGCGCCGGCGGGGCGGAAACGGTGTTCTCTTCCAAGCGATCCGTGCTCATGAGCGCGTCCTCACATCGAGACGGAATTCGTCAGTGGGAAGCCCGGGTGAAATCGTCCGCCGCGCCCGCCTTTGTTGGGCGCCATCGAGAGCTGCACGTTGAAAAGATTTCCTTCGCCGGCATCGAACGGAACAATAACCCAATCGTTGTGTCCCACGCTGTGCGCTTCAAAATTGCGTCCGTAGATGACCGTGGGGACGCTCAAACCGAGCGGCCCGAGCTTTTCTTCGAGCGTGGTCTTGACGTTGCCGATGACCATGTTAGCCACCTCCGCCACCGCGTCGAGCACATCGTCGTCAACGGCTGCGTACTCCGCCATCAAGAGCGCGGAAGCCATTTTGCACGCAAACGGCTGGTCGCACGAGAGACTTCCCGAACCGACCCAATCTCCGGCCAGACCCAGGAGCGCCACTACTCCAGATTTTTTGGCGCCCGCGGTCTTCCCGCTTTCAAGCTGGCCGGCTGTTATTTCGATCCCCAACATAGTCGAAAACACCTCCGATGTTGCGGAGCAAATAATCGTGGCTATTTCTTCCTGAGGGAGCGGCAAACCACTTAGGGGCGTTTCTTCCATGACATCCTCTCGTTCCTTCCTGTGACCCGCGTCTCAAAAGCGCAAAGGCCGCTCATCCCGCGGCGCGCCATAGATTCCTCAAAACAGCCCCGTCAGTTTTTCCTTGATTTGATCCGGCGTAAACGGTTTTCGCACATACCCGGCGGCGCCGAGTTGTACCGCCTCGAGAACCTTGGTCTGGCTGCCTTCAGTGCTCACCATGATGACGGGCACATTCTTGAGCGCCGGATCGGCTTTGAGCTTCGCGAGCAATTCGAGGCCGTCCATGTTCGGCATGTTGATGTCCGACAGGATGAGATCCACTTTCTGTTTACTCAGCGACAACAGAGCTTCCGCGCCGTCCCCGGCCTCGTAAACCAAGTTCAGTTGCACATCCGCTTGTTTAAGTACCCGCTGCAGAATCTTCCGGATTGCAGCGGAGTCGTCCACGATCAATACGTCCATACAATGCTCCTAGAATTCCTGAAAATCGTCCTCAAGTGGTATTGCGCGGCGCTCGGTCTGGACGGCCCCGGCGGAAGCCTTCGAACGGGTAGAGGCGGGCGGCCTGTGCTGCGCAGAAGGAGACTGCGTCAAACGCACCGGCGGCCTCTCGCCGCTTACTTCGACCGCTCCGGCGAGAGCCTCCAGTTTCCGCACGATTTCAATCATGGCGGCCGACTGCGCGTTCAATTGTTCGCTCGAAGAGGCGCTCTGTTCGGCGCTGGCGGCCGTGCTTTGCGTCACTTTTTCCATCTGCGCGATGGATTTTGCGATCTGTTCCATGCCGCGGGCCTGTTCCTGACTGCCCGCGTTGACCTCATCCACCAGGATCTTGGTGCGGCTGGCGCGCTCGCCGACCACCGTGATCGAACGCACCACATCTTCGAGCCGTGTACTGCCTTCGTTGGCCGTAGTAATCGATTCCTCGATCAGCGCGGCCGTATCTTTAGCCGCCTGCGCGCTGCGTTGCGCCAGGTTGCGGACCTCATCGGCCACCACCGCGAATCCCATTCCGGCTTCTCCGGCGCGCGCCGCTTCGACCGCCGCGTTCAAGGCCAGGATATTCGTCTGGAACGCGATTTCGTCGATGACGCGAATGATTTTCGATATCTTCTCGCTCGAGGTGGTGATCTGCTGCATCGATTGCATCATCTGGTCGAGCTTGCGGTTGGTCGCTTCCATTTCAAGCCCGACCTGCGCCGTCTCTGCGGCCGCGGCCTGCGCGTTGTCCGCGTTCTTGCGAGTCATGGAGGTGATCTCCGCGCTCGACGCGGACGTCTCTTCGAGCGATGCGGCCTGCTCCGACGCGCCCTGCGCCAGCGCCTGACTCGAGGATGCAATCTGCCCGGCCGCGCCCGTCACCTGTTCCGCCCCATGGCGCAGTTCGCCAACCGATAGAGCCAAAGCGGAGCTCACCGTCCGCACAATATAAAACGAAGCCGCGATGCCGGCGCATACCACCGCCGCCATGGAGATCAGAATCCAAGTACTGCTGCTGGTCAAGAGCGCGACGATTCCGAGCACGATCGATAACGCGATGACGGCCGCAAATCCGGCGGTGACTTTTCTTCCAAGACTCATTTTTGTTCTCCTCTCGAAGCGGGGAAAGTCCTTGTGCGCCCCTAGGCCTGCCCGACGATCGTCTCTAAGCCCGAGATCTCGTGGGTATTCACGACGCGGTCGATATCGAGAAGGATCTTGACCTTCCCTTTCTGCTTCGCCATGCCCAGAATAAACGGAGTGCTCAGCTTCGCTCCGAAATCGGGCGTGTCTTCGATGTCGGAAGACATGAGGTTGAGCACTTCCGAAACCGCGTCCACCACCAGGCCCACCAAGATGGCGGAGGCTTCGCCTTCCACTTGCACCACGATAATGCAGGTCCGCTGCGTGTGCTCCATCGCGGGCAGCCCGAATTTCAGCCGCAGATCGATCACGGGAATTACTTTTCCGCGCAGATTGATCACGCCTAGCAGATAGTCGGGCGTCTGTGGAACCGCCGTGATCTGCTGGACGCCCATGATCTCGCGAACCTTCATCACACGGACCCCGAATTCCTCCGATCCCAATTTAAACGTCAGGTATTTCCCTGAGCGTTCGTCGGCCTTGACAGGCATGCCGGCGCCCGCTGTCGCTGTGCTCATCTGCATGGGAGTGTTCATTTTCCGCCTTACAAGAGGCGTATCGGCAGGGTGGAAAGATGTGTGAGGGAAAAGCTAAGAGCGGCGTGGGAAAGCTCTAATGTGTTGGACCCGTTATTCGGCCAGTGGCGCGACGATAAAAGGCTTGGTGGTCGGCACCGGGGACCCCGCCGGCGACTCTACTGTTATAGCTATGGCCGCGGTGGCCGCGCGATCCACCGGACCGGGAAGCAAATGCAAGGCGTTTCCCTGCGCATCGGATTGGAACACGCCCGCTGCAATGGGCGCGCCCTTCTTAGGAATCAGCCACATCTCATAAGCTTTGCCCGCTGGCGCTGGAGGAAGATTCGATGCCAGGAACAGCACCCCGCGAGTGGGATTCACGAAGACGCGTCCGCGCGGAGGCAGCGGCTGGCTGCCGCCAAAAGTCGCCTGTACGGTTTGCGGCTCCTCGAGCAGCGCGAGCGCCTGCAGCACCTGGGACAACTGGCCGTCGCGCGCCGCGAGTTCGCGCCTCGCTTCATCGCGCCCGCTCACGGCAGTGCGCGCTTCGCGACGCGATTCCTCAATGTCGCCCGCCATCTTCAACCCGCCGACTACCAGCGCTATAACGAGACAGCCGGCCGCCAGCGCCCACACGTTGCTCCAGGCCGGTACCGGACTGGCCGCCCCGACGGACGCAAGCACGCGCCGCCGCAGACGCTTGGGCGGCGTCACCCGATCGGGCGTCAACGCCATCATGGCGTTCAGTTCCATGGCATGCGCCAATCCGGAGCGGCAATCCGCGCAGCCGCGGCCGAGATGCTCCTCGATCTCCGCTCTTTCGTCCGGCGTGAGCGCGCCGAGAGCATAAAGCTCATACAAGTCGCTGAGTTCTTCGTGCGTCATGCCGCGGCCCCGCCGAGCTCCTGACGCAATACCTTCAGCCCCGTGCGGATCCAGGTCTTCACCGTCCCGAGCGGCTGTTTCAAGCGGTCCGATATCTCGGTTTGCGAGAAGCCTTCCCAGTAGGCCAGTTCCAAAACGAGGCGCTGGTTCTGCGATAGTTTTTCAAAAGCGCCGCGCAATTTGCGAACACGGTCCAAATTCAATATCCCGTTCTCAAGATCGACAAAAAGCGCCGGTTGCTCCAGTTTTTCCAGCTCCAGGGCGTTTTGAGCCATGCGCCCGTCCACCGAGCGTAAATAATCGATGGCCCGGTTGCGGGCTACGGCGAGCACCCACGGCCCCAGAGATCCTTTCTCGTGATCGAAGGCGTGCACGCGGTTCCATATGCGCAGGAAGCTCTCCTGCACCAGATCCTCGGCCACCGCTTCGTTACGTACGACGCGGAAGATGAGCGCAAACATGACGCGGCCGTAGCGGTCGTACAATTCGGCCATGGCCTGCGGGTCGCGGTTCTTCAGTCGCCGCGCAAGCTCGGGATCTTCTTTGAGAAGCGCCGCCATCAGCGGCAGCAGAAATGTCATGCCGGCTCCCTGGCCGGCAGAACGCCAATCTCACCCATGTATACGCTGCTATCTGTCGATCGGATGTGCGTGGGCATTATAAGCGCAAAGGCCGCGATCCCGCGGCGCCATACAAACCAGAAACTCACGATTGGGCGGAGCGGGTCGCGGTCCGTTTTGCGCGTGTTCCTTATAAGCGCAAAGGCCGCGATCCCGCGGCGCCATACAAACCAGAAACTCACGATTGGGCGGAGCGGGTCGCGGTCCGTTTTGCGCGTGTTCCTTAATAGATGAGACGCAGTACGGATTGTGACCATCGTAGGCCTGCCGGCAAGTTGTAGGAATTATTGTATCAAGCCCGCGGGCCACCCCTTAGGCGTAGGGCGCGGGCGGACCGGCGGGTCCCGAAGCGAGATACGCCGCAGGATTACGGAACAAGGCCTCCGTTTGATTCGACAGCAGAACCCACAATCCGTACACTCCCACCGCTGTTCCGAGCGGCACGTTAAGCAGGTCCAGCGCCGAGATGACGATGCCGAGAATGCGTCCCCAGGGGCGCAAATTGACGATTCCGATGCCCGCAATCAAGCCGGGCAGCGAAAAGATGAGCAGGGCAAAGAAAACGATCACCCCGATCAATCCGAGAAATCCCGCGCCCACGAAGCTGTCGCTGGACCGGTCGCTCGATTGCACTAAACCGGCCAGTCCCCCGAACAAGAAAAGCAGCGCCAGCGCCAACAGAATCCCCAGCGCGCCGAAAACAATGTGGAGCACTCCCAACAACTTCACGTGCGTCAGCATATCGATCACCGTCCGTGATTAGTATACGCGCAGAGGAGGGCGCTTGTTC
>JBEKUT010000137.1:0-15487 GCA_049514735.1 Bryobacteraceae bacterium | reverse complement strand
AACCTCGCCTCCAGCCATTCTCCCGCATATCGTCGCCTCACCGCCGACGCTGCTCAAAATCCCAAGCCGTCTTCACCGTATCCTTCAAATCCAAATACCGAGGCTGCCAACCCAGCACCCGCCGCAATTTATCGGAATTAGCCACTAACTCTGGCGGATCGCCCTCCCGCCGTGGACCGATCTCGCGGGGCACCTTCTTCCCCGTCACTTCTTCCGTCGCCCGCACCACCTCTAAGACCGACTGCCCGGTCCCGGATCCAACATTGAACGCATCGGACGACCCGCCCGCCAGCAGCTTTTCGAGCGCCAGAACGTGCGCATCGGCCAAATCGCTGACGTGGATATAATCGCGAACACAGGTACCGTCGGGCGTATCGTAATCGTCCCCAAAAATCGTCACGGGATTGCCGCTCTCGACGGCTTTGAAGAGCAGCGGGATCAGATGCGTCTCCGGTTCATGCTCTTCCCCGAGACCGGAATTAGGATCGGCGCCGCAGGCATTGAAATACCGAAGCGCGATGCTTCGAACCTCGCGGAACTGGTCGAGCCAGCCGAGAATCTTCTCCACCATCACCTTCGATTCGCCATAAGGATTCACCGGCGCAAAGGGCGACTCCTCGGGAATCGGAATCACATCTGGCATACCGTAAACAGCGGCCGTTGACGAGAAAACCAGCCGCTTCACGCCGGCCTCGATCATGGCGCTAAACAGCGACACCGACCCGGCCGTATTGTTGGCGAAATACAACTCCGGCCGCCGCGTCGATTCGCCCACCGAAATATACGCCGCAAAATGAATCACGGCGTCGACGCGTTCGGACCTCAGCAGGTCCGTCATTCCGCGCGTTTCGGCGATATTCAGTTTATGGAAAGAAACGTCGCGGACATTATGCTCATATCCGCGGGAAAGGTCGTCGACAACCACAACCTCGAAGCCGCGCTGCTTCAGCACATACGCCGTTGTGGAACCGATGTAGCCGGCGCCGCCAGTTACCAGGATTTTTGGCATAGTTTGAAGATCAATGCGTAGCCGATACCGGCTTTAGATTCGATCTCAGATCCGCGAGTTCGGTATAAGCCTTCGAATCCTTGATAAGCGTTGGCTCCTGGAAGAACGCAATGATATTCGTTCGCATCGCATCCGACGGAACTATGTGCTTATCGGCATACACGTCGAGCAGCTTGTCATACGTATCGTCCGCCAGCCTGTATTCGCCCTGACGCGTGGGATTGCCCGTGTCAAAATCGACGTTGGCGAGTTGCAGTTTATCGGTCTTAACTTCGAGCGTCACGGACTTCGCCCGCGCGAGAGTGTCGTCAAAGCTTTTCATGAAAATCGTTTCCCCTTGCGGAGTGGGCATCTTAAACCCGAGCGCTTGGAACGGTCCCACCTTGGGCACAATCTTGAAGAAGAAGGCCAGGATACGCGCGCCGATGCCAGGCTTTTCGTAGTCCTTGCTCCATTCTTTTTCATAGTCGGCCTTCGAGAGGTTGTACCGGAACTGCCGCTCCGTCATGTTGGGATGAATTTTCCGGATATCGTCTTTCTTCGCGGCCCAAGCAACCTTCGTCATCTTTGGCAACAGTCCGCTCACGGTGTGACGATAGGTTGCGAGCGCCAGATCGAGGTCCTTGGAAACATCTGTTAAGGGCACCGAATAGGTGTCCTGAAACGCTCGCTCCAGAAGCGGCTTCGAAACTTTGAATCCAATGAAATCGTGATAGGCCTCGGGCGCGTAGTTGCCGCGGGCCACCTCCAGCACGTCGAAGCCAAACTCGGTCTTGAGATGCGCGCTGGGTTTATCTTCGTATGTCACCACGTTCCCGTACTTACGCTCCAGCTTGGGATAAAGCATCGGAACCACGCGATTGACTGCTTCCGGGTGCCCGGTAGTGTCGGAAAAATAGTGCTCCAGGGCGCCCAAAGCGAAGGCGAATTCATTCAGGTCCTGCGCATCCTGAATCATGGCGACCACAAAGTCGCCGCTGCGCGTGTAATGAACCAGGTCACTGAAAAATTTGCTGCCGAAGGGATAATAGCCCATGTCCTGGATGATCGACCCCCCGTAGGCGTAAGCGTGTGCTTCGCGCAACTGCTCCGGCGTCGAGTTGGGGAAACGCAGCATCAAAATGGGCTTCAGAGTGGTGTCCCAGATCGAATCGATGATCGCTTCGTGCGTCAGAACGGAGTAGGCGCTGCCGAGCGAAGGCGCAAGGCAAGCCAATTGCAAGAGGATTAGCGTGCGGCGGACGGTTTTGAACAGCGACATTTGGGACAACATCAGTAGGACTCCACAGAGGGCATCATCATTTACTTTAG
The DNA here is from genome assembly GCA_049514735.1 of Bryobacteraceae bacterium. Taxonomy (GTDB): domain Bacteria; phylum Acidobacteriota; class Terriglobia; order Bryobacterales; family Bryobacteraceae; genus JAICMB01. The sequence goes on along the minus strand of JBEKUT010000137.1, from coordinate 13,167 downwards.
CTTGCCCCTTTCCTAAGACGCCGTTCCGTTATAAACTAGAACGGATCGCACAACACTTGTTTGAAGCATTGTGATGGAGTTTGAGGGCACTACCATGTCAGAAGCGTTAGCGGTTTTCGCGATTTTCCCGGCGACACTGGGAGCGGCATATTTCGCCCAACGGGCGCTGCTGTCATTGGTTTTTCGCGCGATGTCTCGCAATCAGGCCCAATAACCCCTTTCGATGACCATCCGCTCGACGCGCGTCCTCATTGGGGGTCGCGTCCAGCCTGCCACGGTCGCGTGTCAAAACGGGGCCATTTCTTCCATTTCTAGCGATCCATCGGCCGATCATGATTTTGGCGATCTGCTTGTCCTGCCGGGCATGATCGACGCCCATGTTCATGTGAACGAACCGGGCAGGACTGAGTGGGAAGGGTTCGAATCGGCCGGCAGGTCGGCAGCCGCCGGCGGCTTCACTTCCATTGTCGATATGCCTCTCAACTGTCTACCCGCCGCCACGACAGTGTCAGCTCTGGAGCTGAAACGACGCGCCGCGGAGAAATGCGTCGTCGAAACATTTTTCTGGGGCGGCGTCGTGCCGGACGATATCGGCCACATTCCCGCCCTCGCCGCGGCCGGCGTAAACGGATTCAAATGTTTTCTGACCCCACCGGGCTTGAGCGGCTTCGAAATGGTGACAGAAGCGGACCTTCATCGCGCCATGCCGCTCATCGCACCAACTGGATTGCCGCTACTCGTCCACGCCGAGTTGCCTGAATTTCTGGTTCAACCGTCCGGCGATCCGCTGTGTTATGAAACCTATCTCGAGAGCCGTCCGGAACGCGCCGAGCTTGAAGCGATCCGGCTCATGATCCGTTTGTGCCGCCAGTATGGATGTCGCGTCCACATCGTGCATCTGTCGGCAGCCTCAGCTTTGGACGATCTTCGCGCAGCGCGCGCAGAGGGCCTGCCAATCACGGTCGAGACCTGCGCGCACTACCTCTTCTTCGATGCCGAAGAAATCGCCGACGGAGCGACGGCGTGGAAATGCGCGCCACCCATCCGAAGCCGCGCCAATCGCGAGCGATTGTGGCAGGCGCTGCGCGATGGCGTCATCGATTTGATCTCGACCGATCATTCGCCTTGTCCGCCGGCAATGAAGCAAGGCCATTTTATGGAAGCTTGGGGCGGCATCGCATCGCTGCAGATTGCGCTGCCTGCTGTGTGGGCGGAAGCGCGCCGCCGCGGCATCGGCATCGAGCGTGTCGTGCAATGGATGTCCAGCGCTCCCGCAAAACTGGCGGGCATCGCAGCGCACAAAGGAGCCATCGAAACCGGCATGGACGCCGACCTCATTGTGTTCGATCCCGACGCCGCGTTCGTGGTCGATCCGGCGAAGCTCTTTCATCGGCATCCCGTGACGCCGTACGCCGGCCGCGAATTGTATGGCCGCGTCGAAGCGACCTTCGTGAAAGGCGACCTGCGATGGCGCAATTAACCGAACTGATCGACCTGGCCTCCGAACGATTGGGCGGCGTGGCCGTCGAAGCCAACGACGAATTCTTCGCACCGAAGGAAAACCTGCTCAAAGCCGCCGCACCCATTTTCATAGCAGATAAATACACGGATCGCGGCAAGTGGATGGACGGTTGGGAATCGCGGCGCAAGCGCGTCCCCGGTCACGACTGGTGCATCGTGCGGCTGGGCGCACCTGGAATTATTCGCGGCGTCGATGTCGATACCAGTTATTTCATCGGCAACTACCCGGCGCATTGTTCGCTCGACGGTTCGGTGGATGGCGTCGATTGGGTAAAGGTGCTGCCCAAGGAGATGCTGCAGGGCGGCGCTCACAATCTGTTCTCCATCGACAGCCCGCGGCGCTTCACGCACGTTCGCCTGAATATTTATCCCGATGGCGGTGTCGCGCGGTTGCGCGTTTATGGCGAGGTCGCGCCGGACTTCGATTCGCTCGAAGCGCCGTTCGATTTGGCCGCGGTCCAATACGGCGGCACCGTCGTCGCAGCTAGCGACATGTTTTTCGGATCGCGGCACAATCTCATCTGGCCGGACCCTTCCACTCATATGGGAGACGGGTGGGAAACGAAACGCCGGCGCGGTCCTGGTTACGATTGGGCCATTGTTCGTCTGGGAACTCCCGGAATGATCGAGCGGATCGTCGTCGAAACGCAGCATTTCAAAGGCAATCATCCCGATGCGTTTTCGCTCGACGCCTGCCATGCTCCTTTAGCCCTGGTCGAGGATCTGGCCACTGGACGCGCCGCGTGGCGCGAACTCATCCCGCGTATGAAGCTGGATCCGGATTCACAGTTTGAGGCGCGTGGCGGCGGCGGACCGCACACGCACGTACGATTGAACATTTATCCTGATGGCGGGATCAGTCGATTGCGGGTGTTTGGGTGGCCTGTTCGCGACGCATCCGTTGCAGGGTCCGCATCTCATCGATAATGCGCTCAAAGAGCCGCCTCACGGCGTCGGAAGGAAGCGGCCCCTGGTTGCTCACGATCACGTTGTGGAACACGTCGTCTTCGCGCTTCGGCTCGTAAATGGGCAGTCCGAGCTCCTGTTTAATACGGCCGATCTGTTCGACAACCTTGGTGCGCTCGTTCAGCAATTTTAAAATCTGAACATCGAGCGCATCGATGCGCTTGCGGCAATCCGCAAGGTCGTCGATCTTCATGCCATCCTCACCGGCGCGGCCCGTTTGATGAGACCGGATGCCAGGTCGCGAGCCTGCGCTTCCAGGCGCTGCTCCAGTTCCGGGCTTGTTCCATACTGCTCCACGGTTCGAACGAAGGCGCTGCCGACCACCACGGCATCGGCGACCGCGCCAACTGAACTCGCGTGCTCAGCCGTCGAGATTCCGAATCCAACAGCGAGGGGCAAATCTGTTTCAGCCCGCATCGCCTGTACCAGCGGTGCCACGGCATCCGATAAGGTGCTGCGCTCGCCTGTAACGCCGGTGCGCGAGACCAGATACACAAACCCCGTCGAATACTTCGCGACCAGTTTCAAACGCTCCGCAGTGCTGGTGGGAGCGGCCAGGAAAACCGTGTCGAGATCGTGGCCGCGCATCACTTCGACGTACGGATCGGCTTCTTCGACGCTAAGGTCGATGAGCAGGCAGCCATCCACGCCACGAGCTTTCGCCTCGCGCGCGAGAGCGTCCAGCCCGTAGCGGAGAATCGGATTCAAGTAGGTGAAGAGCAGAATCGGGATCTCCGATTGTTGTCGAATCTCGGTGGCAATCTGCAGGACGCTTGCGACTCTGGTTCCAGCGCGGAGCGCGCGATCCGCGCCGCGTTGAATGACAGGTCCATCTGCAATGGGATCGGAAAAAGGCACGCCCAACTCGATCAGGTCCACGCCGCCGCGTTCCAACGCCGCCACGACTGCAGCAGTGCGATCGGGCGACGGATCGCCGGCGGTAACATAAGCAATCAGGCCAGGACGGCCTTCGTTTTTGAGGCGCGCAAACAGGCGGCTAATCCTGCCCATCGAGCTCCTTCAAATTCTCGCGATAGATGTCGATGTCTTTGTCGCCTCGTCCGGACAGATTGACGACAAAAATGTCACCTTTCGCAGCGGGCGCGCGCCGAACCGCTTCCGCCACCGCGTGCGACGATTCCAGCGCCGGAATAATTCCTTCCGTTCGCGACAACATCTTTGCAGCTTCGAGAGCGTCGGCATCGCTGCACGACACGTACTCCGCGCGGTTCTGATCGCGCAGCCAGGCATGCTCCGGACCAACCAACGCGTAGTCGAGGCCTGCCGAAACGGAGTGCGTCAGTGAAACCTGGCCGTCGTCGTCCTGTAGCAGGTAGCTGTACGCGCCGTGGAGCACGCCGGGCGATCCGCCGGAAAATCTCGCCGCGTGCGATCCCAACTCCGGACCGCGCCCGCCCGCCTCGATACCAACCAGCTTCACGCCTTCGTCGCCGATAAATGGGTAGAACATGCCAATGGCATTGCTGCCGCCGCCGACGCAGGCGAAGATCGAATCGGGGAGGCGCTTCTCGCGATCGAGAATCTGCGCGCGCGTCTCATCGCCAATCACGCGATGAAAATCGCGCACCATCAGCGGGAAAGGATGCGGACCGAGCGCGGACCCGAGCAGATAATGCGTGGTTGCGACATTGGTCACCCAATCGCGCATCGCTTCGCTGATAGCGTCTTTCAGCGTGCGGCTGCCGTTCGTCACAGCGACCACTTTCGCGCCCAGCAACCGCATGCGAAACACATTCAGACGTTGTCGTCGCATGTCCTCTTCGCCCATGTAGACGACGCATTCGAAACCGAGCAGCGCGCACACCGTCGCAGTCGCCACGCCGTGCTGCCCGGCCCCGGTCTCCGCAACGATTCGTTTCTTCCCCAATCGCCGCGTCAGCAGCCCCTGTCCCAGGCAATTATTGATCTTGTGCGCGCCGGTGTGCAGTAGGTCTTCACGCTTGATAAAAATGCGCGCGCCGCCGAGTGTCTCGCTCAGACGCTTCGCGTAATAGAGCGGCGTTGGACGCCCTGCAAAATTCGCCAGCAGGTCTTTCAACTCGGTTTGAAATGCCGCGTCATGACGCGCCTCGAGATACGCTTTTTCGATCTCTTCGAGCGGCGCCATCAGCACTTCCGGTACGTAGCGTCCGCCGTAGGGACCGAAGTGGCCTCGCCGATCTGGCTGTGGAATGGTCATAAATTATTTGCCTGCGCGGCCGCGATGAACCGCTTCATCTTTTCATGATCTTTTCGTCCGGGCGACTTTTCAATGCGTGAACACGCATCTACGCCCCAAGGCCGCGCCTGTTCAATCGCCGCGCGAACGTTCGAAGCATCCAGGCCGCCGGCCAGGATAATCTTTTTCGGTAATTTGCGAGCAATGGACCACGCGAATGTCGTGCCCGAACCGCCGTACGCATCGGCCGAGAAGCCGTCGAGCAAATACGCTTCCGAACTATTATCGTCAGGCAGCGCGAAGTCCCCGGACTTGACGCGGCACGCGCGCCAAGTGCGTAATCCCTTATATTCCGCGTCCCCGTAAACTTGCGCAATGTCGATTCGCGCAATCTGCATCGTCCGCGAAACGCTCGCGGGCGATTCGTTCACAAAAATTCCAACCTTTATAGTCGTCAGGCCGGCGCCGAGACCGGCTGCTACTTCGGGCGCGACAAAACGCGGGCTCTCCGAATAGAAGTTGAATCCCAGCGCGCTCGCGCCAGCCTCGACGGCGGCAAGGGCGTCGTCACGATTCGTAATGCCGCATATCTTAATCATCATGCGAGACCATCATGCGAGCAAAGCCTGCAAGGCCGCAGAAGGATCGCCGGACTTCATCAGATGTTCGCCAACCAGAAACGCCGTGTATCCGGCAGCCGTTAGTTTATGCACGTCGGCCGCGGAGTGGATGCCGCTCTCGGCGACCCGAATCGCTTCTTGCGGCATGTGTTCCGCAAGCCGCCGAGCGACATCGAGTGAGACGTCGAAGGTGTGCAGATTGCGATTGTTGACGCCAATGATTGTCGCGCCCGACGCAACGGCAATCGCGAGTTCCTCTTCGTTGTGAACTTCCACGAGCGCGGCCATGCCATAACGCGCCGCTAATTCACGGTAATCGCGAAGCTGTTTTTCATCGAGAATCGCGGCAATAAGCAGGATCGCGTCGGCGCCTGCGGCCGCGGCCTCGATCGCGTCGAACTCGCCGATCGTGAAATCCTTCCTCAGAACCGGAACGGTAACGGCCACTCGCGCAATCTTGAGATCATCCAGGCTGCCCTGAAAATTGGGCCCGTCAGTCAACACCGAAAGCGCCGCCGCTCCGCCATCCTCGTACGCTTTCGCAGTCGCGGCTGGATCGAAATTCGCCGTCAGAACGCCGCGGCTCGGCGATGCTTTCTTAATCTCTGAGATTATGGCCGGTCTTGTTCGAGTGAGCGCGGCCGCGAAATCGCGCCGGTATTTTACAGACTCTTCAGCTTCGGATTCGAGCCGGCTTGTGATGCGACGCTGCTCGGCCTTCTTCTGGCCGACAATTCGGGCGAGGATGTCAGGAACCGCCTTGACCATGGCAGGAAAGCTTCATCCTAACATGTGAGCTGCTATCCTCTAGAAATCATGATTCGAACCGCCGCGCTCTTTATCGCGCTCTCGGCAGCCGTCTGCGCCGCTCCGGCCAATCCCGCCCGCGACTCGCAGCCCGACGCCCGCCTCAAAAAATCCTTTCGCAAGCCCCAACAGAATGGCTGGACCTATGTCCATCTGGAGGGCTCTCCGGCCGACATCGGTTTCCAGCATGGTTACCTGCTCGCTTCCGAGATCGATGACACGTTCAAAGTGATCTCGCTGGGCTTGACTCACGATTCAAAGAAAGATTGGGCCTTTTTCAGCAAGACCGCGGAAGAGGTGCTGTGGCCCCACGTCGAACCGGAGTATCAGGAAGAGATGCGCGGCATCGTGCAGGGTCTGGCGGCAAAAGGCGTGAAGCTGGAACTCTGGGACATCGTCGCGCTGAACGCTTGGCTGGAACTGTCGCCGTACTACACAAACTGGTACGACAAGCATCATGACGTGGCGTCTACGCCGAGCGCGGCCCCCGAGCACTGCAGTGCGTTTGTTGCAACCGGGAGTTACACAAAAGACGGCAAGCCGGTGATCGCCCACAATAACTGGACAGAATACAAAGAAGGCTCGCGCTGGAACATTATCTTCGACATTGTTCCCACCGCCGGCCACCACATCCTTATGGATGGCATGCCGGGGCTGATTCATAGCGGCGACGATTTCGGTGTGAACGATGCGGGGATCGCCATCACGGAGACGACAATCGGGTATTTCTCCGGCTACGATCCCGATGCAGTGCCGGAATTTGTGCGCGCCCGCAAGGCCATGCAGTATGCCACTTCGATCGATGAGTTCGCGGCCCTCATGAAGGACGGCAACAATGGCGGATACGCCAACACCTGGCTCATCGCCGACAACCGCAATAACGAAGTCGGCAAGCTCGAGCTCGGTCTGAAGAACGTCACGCTCGAAAAGACAAAAGATGGCTATTTTGTAGGATCCAACTTTCCCGAGAATCCGAAGCTGATCGAACAGGAGGCTCCGGAGTATCCCGTTAACGATCTGAGCATCAGCGCCAATGCGCGTCACGTGCGCTGGAACGCTTTAATGGCCGAGTACAAAGGCAAGATCGATGTTGCCGCGGCGCAGCGCTTCCTCGGCGACCACTACGACACCTTCGACAAGAAGCAGGAGCCGGACGAACGCACGCTGTGCGGCCATATCGATCTATCGCCTCGCGGCTCGAAGCCCTGGCAGCCGCAGCACGGACCCTGCGGAACGGTGCAGAACAAGGTGGCGGATTCGAAATTAATCGCGTCGATGTCTTTTACCGCGGCCATGGGACATTCCTGCGGCATAAATTTCAGAGCCGCCGATCATTTAAAGAAATATCCCGAGTTCAAATGGGAGCAGAGTATCCTGCGGGATCTCAACTCTGGTGCGTGGACAACTTTTCGCGCTGAATAGAAGCGCAAGCTTCCGTTTCCGAGCCGCGCCCGGCAGGAAGCGGTTGTAAAAGAGAGGATTAGGGTGGAAATCCAGTGCCGAATTTCCACCCCATTATACTATCTACTTAGTCGCGTGATACAGGACGTGCCTTACCGTCCCGTCCGGCAGACGAATTTCGTCAAGGTATTTATGCCCCGCCGAAACAGAGAACTCGGCTGCGGTCGCTTCGCTCGCGTTGGATCCGCCGAAGGAAGTCAGCAGGCCAACCGATGAACCTTGTCCATGGATCAGCCAACTGCCGCCTTCTCCCGATTGTTCAAACACATAGTCGCCCGCGGGCAGTTCCCTGCCTGCCGCGATGAACGAGAACGGGATGCGAACATGGACCGTTTCCCCCGATTGCGCATGCCCCGAAACCAAACTAAGTGCAAGAATCGCACTGGTGGTGAAAATTTTCGACAAAGTCATTGTAATCTCCTTATTGAAATGAATTAACGGCGCAGACGCAGCGCGCCCGTGACTTCCGGATAGAGCTTCGCCTCGAGACAAGAACTCTGCCAGGAACGGTATGACTCAGCGAGGAATTTCTATGATGGGTCTAACAAGGACAGCAGATCGATGCAGTAGGACCTGAGGTGCTTACAGAATGATCTTACCTCATTTTCCGGTTCGAATCAAGTTCGCCTCATGAATCCGGATCGGCAGTATCCGGCTAACGCTCGACACGACCAAGGCAACTGACTGTGTGGCGGGCGGTTAAGACCGCTTTTGACTTGCCGCGATTTGAAATCCCGGAAGACGAAACACGAGACTGACAGCATGAGGGATGAACCTTGGCCCCACCGTGTTCTCGCAGCTGATAGCTTTCCTGCCAGATCGTGAGTTCCGTCGATGCGTAGGGCGCTATAGGGGTGATTCTCGACCGCGAGGCTTCTCTTGCTGGGACCAGTTCATATGCATGGCGTTCGCGCAGTTCACCTATCCTGAAAGTCTGAGAGATATCGAAGCGTGTCTGCGAAGTTCGCCAGACAAGCTGTATCACATGGGCATCCGGCGACGAGTCTCTCGATCCACTCTGGCCGATGCCAACGAAAGACACGACTGGCGCATCTTCGCTGATTTTGCGCAGATCCTAATCGCACGTGCCCGTCTGCTTTATGCCAACGATTCCTTTCCCTGGGCTCGTTTCCGCGAGCGTAAAGGCGCGGTGTAGAAGCACACGCCGATCGACCTGCGCGGCAACATCCCCGTGTATCTGGACTTTGAGCCGTTGTACCGGCTGACGCTCGCCGCCGCGTTCTTCGTGACGCGCACCAAGGAAAATGTTCTGTTGCAGCGCCGCTATTCCATCCCGTGGATCGGACCAGCGGCGTGAAGAGCGATCACAACATTGTGCTGATGGCCTCCAGCTCGTTCAAGCACCATCCCGCCGCGTTGCGCAGAATCCTCTACTTCGATAGCGAACACCAGCTCTTCCTCGTCCTCCTGACCAGCAACTTCGAACCGCCTGCGCTCACCATCGCCCATCCGTACCCGTCGCGCTGGCAGGTAGAACTGTTCTTCAAGTGGATCAAGCAACACTCCGCATCCAGGTCTTTCTCGGCACCAGCCCGAACGCCGTCAAGACGCAGATCTGCATTGCGATCTCCACTGCTTCAGGATTTCAGATTTCGCGGGCGTTTTCAGGCGGCGAGCAGGTCTCACAGCCGCAGCATGCCCCGTCTCACCGCCGTAACTACAGCATCGGTTCGATCCCGCACCCCCAGCTTGTCGTGAATGCTCAGCACGTGAGTCTTCACCGTGCCCTCGCTGATGAAGAGAAGCGCGCCGATCTCCTTATTGCTTTTTCCGGCAGCAATCAGCTTCAGCACTTCCATCTCGCGAGGACTCAGCGAAGGTCCGGCCATGGCGCGAGTTGCCAATTGCGATGCCGCCTGCGCCGAAACATGAGTTCCGCCGGACGCGACGGTTCGAACCGCGTCCAGAAGATCGTTGGTCGATGAATCTTTGAGCAGGTATCCTTTCGCGCCCTTCTCCAATGCACGATAGATATTCTCATCGCCATCGTACGTGGTTAGTACGACGATGCGTGCGTCCGGAAATTCCACGCGAATGGCCGCGATTGCTTCCACGCCATCCATTTCGGGCATGGCGAGATCCATGATGACGACGTCGGGCTGCAAATCACGATACGCATTCACGGCCTCGCGCCCATTCTTCGCGTGCCCTACAACCGATATATCGCTCTGAAACCCTAGCACGGCAGCCAGACCATCGCGGACCACCGCATGGTCGTCCGCGATCAACACGCGAATGCTCATCGGCTGGGCACCGTCGCCATGATACGCGTTCCATCGCCGCGCTGCGTCACGATGCGCAGTTCGCCTCCGAGTTGGCCGGCCCGCTCCGCCATGTTTTTCAATCCGAATCCATCGCCGGAACTTTCTAGACCGCAACCGTCATCTTTAATTTCAAGCGCAACCGTGGACGGCTCGTAGCGCAGACTGATATCGATCTGCCGCGGGTGCGCGTGCCGCACGGCGTTCGTCAACGCCTCCTGTCCGATGCGAAGAAGATGCGCCTCGATATCCTCAGACAACGCGTACGGCTGCCCTTCCAGATGCGCTTCAAAACGAATCCCCGAGCCTGCCGTCAACTGCGTCCCGATCTGCTCCATGGCGCCCAGCAGATTGCCTCCAGTGAGCAAACCCGATCGCAGAGCGTTGACGGAACGCCGCGCCTCGTCGAGGCTCTGGCGAGCCAGTTCGCGCGCCTTGTCGAGATGCGGACGCGCCTGTTCCGGATCGGAAAGGCGCTGTTCGGCAGCGTTCAATTGAATTACGATTCCAGTGAAACCTTGCGCCAAAGAGTCGTGAATGTCGCGCGCGAAGCGGATGCGCTCCGCCACGATCGCCTCGCGCTGCTGCTCTTCCGCTACGCGGCTGGCCTCGAACAATCGTTCCAGGTGGCGGGAGAACAGGTTGACCAGCCACGCGATCACGAAATAAAACGCGCACCATAAACCGATGGCGTTCCAGGTTCCCTTCGCCCACGGAATGTTCGACCAGACCGCGACTGCGCAACAGATCAGCGTCCATGTGTACACGTAATACTCGCCGATCAGCAAGCCAGACACGAGAATCGTCAATGCCAGCAACGCGTCTGTGATTCCAAACTGCAGGCCCGCAAAGGCCGCCCAATGGCTGAGCCCAACGATCGCGAGCGTCGCCGCCAAAGTAATATGTTTCTTGCGGGCGACCCAGGCCGCTAATCCCAGGAACAATGCTGGATCGAGAGTGCCCCAAGCGAACCAGAACCAAAATCTCTCGCCGTGGGTGCGATAGAAGATTTGAAAAATCGCTAGCGTGACGATAGCGATAAACGATGCCGTTAGAATGGTTCGCAAAAGCTCCGCGCGGAGTGGCTCTTCCCGCTTGATCCGCGCCTGACTATTTTCACGGCGAGGCGTCAAACGCGACATCACTGCGCCGATATCCATTTCCAGCCCGCCACCGTCTCGTCCATCAGTCGCTTGGCGTCCGGGCCTTCGGCTGTGAGAACCCACATCGAATTGCCCTCGACAATCCGCACGACAACCTTCCCTGGGGAGGATACTACATGCGCCTCTCGTCCGTCGATGCGGATGCTCTCGCCGGCTACGTCGCCGCGTGGCGGATCTTGCTCGACCTCGAGTTTCGCGTTGGCTGCTTCGATTGCAACTATCGTCGAATCGGGATAAACCGCGTCGAGTTTCGCGAATCGCGCGCCTTCGTGTTTATGCACCGCGAAGCCCATCCAGGGATTGCGATACTCGTCGCCGGCGATGTTGTACGGCTTCGCGTCCTCCGGCACTCTGTACGTGCGGCCATTCAAAGTGTATTCCAACACCGCGACGTCGAGGTTGCCGTAAAGTCTTGCGCCGCCGCTGACTGCGGCGGACATGTTGTCCTCGAGCGTGTAGCTGCCGAACTGAAACCGTGCCGCATCGGCGATTCCGGGCGCGTACGCAGCCGCGTCCAACGGAATCCATTGGCCGTTTACCAGGACCTCCGTCCAGGCGTGGCCGCCCCAGATCCCGTCCACATAAACGTAGCCCATGGCGAAGCGCGACGGAATGCCGGCGGCGCGTTCGAGCGATGCCAGAAGCACCGCGTAGGCCGCGCACGTGCCCCCGCGATTACGAGCCACTTCGGATGCCGGCGCCAGCGCCACGCCGAGATCGAGCTTGAGATTCTGCGCGGCCCAGTCCTGCAGTTTTCGCGCGGCTTTGAAGCGGTCGCGTTCGTCTCCGACAATGGTGTGCGCGAGCCGCGTCACTTCCGTGTCGTCGGACTGCAGAATCGCGTTGGGTTTCAGGAACGCCGTTTCTTCGATGGGCGCGTGGTTAGGCTCGAGCACCGGACGCGTGATTTCAAGAATCACGGTATTCGCGGTCTTCTCAATGATTTTCTGATTTTCGCCGTCGAACGGAGGCCAGCCAAGATCCGGCCGATGGTGAGTGAGCTTGAGCCGCACGCGCTCGATGGAACGCGGATCGGGCAGGCGTACGTTGGATCGTGCCAAGGTGCTGCCGAAAATCTCGTTCTTCAATTCACTGCCCTGCGCGGCTCGCAGCGCCGTCTCACGATTCGAAATCTCGATCACGACCTGGCCGAAAGGAAGCTCCGACTTGCGTTCCACCATGTTGCCATCGCAGCCGAGCGAGAGAATCGTCTTGCCAGGCATGCCCGCGGTCTCTTCCTCCACTCGCAATGTCGCGCCATCGCGGCTGTCGAGCGTGCGCGTAAAATGCCCAACGCCGCCAAGCTCCGGCGCAAACATGTCGTAAGAAAATCTGTCTCCGGGTTTGTTGAGTCTTTCGAGCGTCAGATGTTCGACGCCTTTGGGGCCGAATAACGGTTCCGCGGCGGGGATCACGCGCGTGTAGCGTTTGCCTCCTGTGATGGATTCGAGATCGACCGCGCCCGCGATTCTCTTGGCCTTCATCATAGTGGTTTGCGCTGAGCTTGAAACCTCGCTCTCCACCGAAACCATCATCCCAGCCGCATCTTCAAGCGTCTCACTTCGCGTTTTTATTTCGACCTTGGAGCCAAGGCGATTCATCACGAAGAGCATCGCTTCCACCGAGCGCGTGCCGCTCGCTTGTTTTTCCTCGGACTCGAAATAATAGCCGGTAGGTTGACCGGAAAGGCGAATTTCAAACCAACGATCGGCTGCGAACGTCGGCAGCGTAGCCGCTGTTGCCAGAAGCAGGAATCTGTAGCGTTTCATGTGTTCTCCTGGATCAAGACTACGGGTTGGAGGGGCAGCGGCGGTATCGTCAAATGGACGGTTTTTCACGTCTATCGAATGGTGGATACGAGCCTAAAATCTATGTGGGATCGCGCGATCGCGCTGCATGGCGAGAGCCGGTTTGCGGACGCGCTCGAATGCATGCGCACCGTGGAGGCGAGCCTGCCGAATAATCTGGCGGTGCTGTCCGGCATGGGCGTGGCTTATAGAGATAGCGGGGACCTGGTTCAAGCCGAGCAATATCTACGCCGTGCTTGTGCGGCGCGTCCGGACGATCCCGCGCCGCACTTCAATCTCGCATTGACGCTGTTGCGCGCGGGCCGGCTCCGTGAGGGTTTCGAAGAGTACGAGTGGCGCTGGCAAGTTGCGCAATTTCGA
>JBEKUT010000136.1:0-15496 GCA_049514735.1 Bryobacteraceae bacterium | reverse complement strand
GTTGGAAGGGAAAAAGCCGAGTGCCGTCGAAAGAAGCGTCCCGGTCGTCGAAGCCGTCAATCCGCTTGACGACGCCGTTGGCGCGCCAGCGGTTGCCCAGTTATTCGTGTTAATGCTGGTCAATGGGTCGGTGTAATAGTACTGATATTGCGCTGAAGCGGTCGCCGCCGCAAGCACACCGAATCCGCACACCAAAATGAGTGTCTTCATTGGACGGCCACTCCAAGCTGGTTGATATTGAAATCCTTCTTATATTTTTGGAACTCCGCTATCGCGGCTGCCAGACTATCTTTTCCCTTGAGAAAGGATTTAACGCTCGGGTCCGCGAGAATTGGCAGCAAGGCGGCGCGGCGTCCTGCCACAAACTCGCACAAAGCTACCGTTCCATCGTCGCTCGATACGCATTGATATGCCAGAATGCCGCTTCGGTCCGTCCCTTGACCCTGAACCGAGGAGACCTCCACCGGCGCATAAAGCGGGCGCTTGGGGTCAAGTTGTGTACCCGCGCCTGTTCACGGCACAATCGCCAAAACGCGTTCGTACCGACTGCGAGGGTCCACCTGATGCTGCGCCATAAGAGGCGACAGGGCAAATGATATAGCGCAAATGAGCCATGCGCTTCGGGCACTCATGCTTCTCAAAGGACACTCCTTCTTAGCGCCATCTAGAGCCGTTTGGCTGCGGCAATGGCTGAATATAAAGCTACTTATGGTTGCTGCGTTCCGCTGTCAGGCGCGCGCTTTCCGTATAAAGCTATGCGATTCGCGGTATATCCCGACCAAGTGAGGAAGTATAGTACCGCTGGTAACGAAAACCTGTCAAGAAAATATTTTGTGACGTGGAGAAAAGTTTTCTTAAGGTTGACAGAAGATCTGCGTTCACATAAAAATGATCGCTCTATCTCTCTTCCTCTTAACAATATAGGCGAACCACGCAAAGCCAGTGTCGCCGCGCCCGCTAAATTAAGAGGGAATCCGCAACCACCGGAAGATCGTCTTCGGGTGATTTGAAAGGAGCCCCGAAACATTTCAACACGTTTTTCGAAGAACGAACCCAATCCCAATTTCGGACGGTCGGAAAAACTGATAAAGGACGGCAACGGATCTGCGTCCGCGCAGTCGTCGATGTGTGATTTAGAGGAACCCCAAAACATTTCAGCACATGCCCTCGAAAACCGAGCGAACCCAATCCCAGTTTCGGACAGTCGCCAAACGGCGGCTAAAATCCTCAATCCAAACGCGAACACGGCTGTTACAATATGTTTAGACCAATGGCGAACCCCGTCGCCGAAACAGAATCGCTGCTCGATGTTTTAACCGACGCCCGCGAAACCGCCCGTGAGCAACTGGCTGCCGCATGGCAAATCGAAATCGACCGCGTCCAGGAACAGCTCAACAACGCTTGGCGCGGGCACCTCGAACGCGTCTTCGAAGAACGCTTCGCCGAACTCAGCGTACGCCTGGCGAAGCAGACGGAAGCGCGCATCGCCGAGGCCCGCGCGCGAAGCCTGCGCGATCTTACCGGCAAGTTGAATCAGGCGGTCCGGCGTGTGCGTGCATTCGAAAACGAAGAGGAGTGGAGCAGGGCCGTCGTAGACGCCACCGAGGGCTTCAGCGAACGCGCCGCCCTTTTTGTCGTCAACGGCGCGGCATTGCGCCTGCTCGCGAGCCGCGGCATTTCTTCCGACGCGAAGATCGATAATACGCCGCTCGATTCCGCTCCAGCGTTTGCCGGAGTGGTGGAATCGCGCGACCCCATCGTCGCGCTCCGCACGCCCGGCGAACTGTCCGAGGCCATCGCCGGTGTGTTCGACGGTGCCAACGGCGAAACGCCCGAACAGCGCTTCTATCTTTTCCCGATCGTCAGCCGGGACCGCGTTGCGGCAGTTCTCTACGCCGACACCGAGGTAGAGCCGAGCGCGATCGAACTCGTCGCCAGCTTCGCCTCAGCCGTTCTGGACGCCCAATCGGCCTCGCCAGATCGGTCGAAGCTGGTCTCCATCGCAACAGGCGGCCAGCGGCCAACGTCTATATCGCAGTGGGCGTCCCTCGGCAAAGATGAGCGGGAACTGCACCTCCGCGCGCAGCGTTTCGCCCGCGTGCAGGTTGCCGAAATGCGCTTGTATCACTCGCAGGCGGTGAAAGACGGACGCTCGCGTCACGATCTATATGAAGCATTGCAGGAGCAGATCGACCGCACGCGCGACGCTTTTCGAAGCGATTTCCTATCGGCATCGCAATCGATGGTCGATTATGTTCATGTAGAGTTGCTCCGGACGTTGGCAAACGATGATGTGGAATTGCTTGGCTCTGAATATCCCGGCCCGTTGGTTTAGCTTAGTGATGGTGCTGTCTGCCGCGCTTTCCGCGCAGACTTCGCTCGATACGCTCGCCCGCAATTATCACGACCATCCTTCGCCTGCCACGCGCGCCGCGGTTCTCGCTTACTCGAACGCGCACTCCAAAGACCTTAATGGCGCAATGGCACTCTTAGTACTGGGGTCCGGTGAGATGGATGGCAAGCAGTTCCCGGACGCGCAAAAGCATTTAAGCGCTGCTGAAAGACGTCTGCCGAAGCTGGCCGACTATCCGGCTTATCTCAAAGCCGCGGCCGATTTCGAATTAAGAGATTACGCACAGGTCGAAAAAGATTTGAAGCCCGTTTGGGATAACACGCCAACCTCGCCGCTCATTGTGAAAGCCGTCTTGCTGGGAGCGAACGCGTACCTCTCAACCGGCGATCCCAAGAAAGCGATCCATCTTCTCGAAGAACGCGGCAGCGAAACCGCGCCGGAGAAAGTGACGCTGCTGCTCGCCAAGGCTTACGAAGCGTCCGGCGATGCCGCGGCGTCTTCGGCGCAATACGTGAAGCTGTACACCGAATACCCACTCACGAAGGAAGCCGACGAAGCGCATGCGATTGTGACTCCGCAGGCTAGGCTGACGCGCTGCGCGAAGCTGATCGATGGAAAAGATTACGCGCGTGCGCGAAGCGAACTCGAGTCGCTGGTTGCGGAATTGACCGGCCCGGATCGCGATACGGCGCGGCTGCTGATCGGCGTCACGTACTTTCAGGAACGCGACCGGCAACAGGCTTTCAATTATCTAAAATCCTTGGATCTCGCGCCGGGTGAGACGGCCGCCCAACGGCTGTTCTATCTGGCCGAAAGCGCGCGGCGGCTGGACCGTATCGACGAAATGGACGCGGCCATCGCGCAGCTCGGGCAGTTGTATCCAGCTTCGAAATGGCGCCTGGAGGCGCTGGTTGGCGCGGGGAATTATTACGTCACAAAGAATCAGCCGGATTTGTACGAACCGCTTTTTCGCGCCTGTTACGAATCGTTCCCGTCCGATCCACTGTCTTCGAATTGCCGCTGGCGCGTAGCTTGGGGCGAGTATCTAAAGGACCGCACGAAACCCGATCTGTTTGCGGCGCACCTGAAGCAATATCCGTCATCCGAACATGCCAGCGCCGCGTTGTATTTTCTGGGACGCATTGCGGAATCCAAGAGCGATTATGCATCGGCTCGAACCTATTATGAAAAGTCGCGGCGCGATTATCCCAATGAATATTACGGAGTGCTCTCGCGGGATCGCCTCAGCGAGAGCGCAGTCGCGCACGCGCAGTCATCGCCGCAGGCCGAGGCTTTTCTGGCGAGCATTGCCTTCCCGAAAAATGGCAATCCCGAAATGCGGCCGTCGCCGCTCACGCTGTCGCGAATTGAACGTGGACGCATGCTGGCGTCGGCCGGACTCGACGATCTCGCCGATAGCGAGCTTCGTTACGGCGCGCGTCACGATGGACAACCACAGCTTCTCGCTGTCGAGATGGCGCGGCAGGCCACGGCGCGCAACGAACCGGACCAGGCCATCCGCCTGATCAAACACTATGCGCCTGGCTACATGACGCTGCCTCTCGATGCCAGCACTGAAGCCTTGTGGCGATACGCGTTTCCACTGCCGTTCTGGAAATCCCTCGCGCTGTTTGCCGGGCAGCGGGGGCTCGATCCTTACCTGCTCGCGGGCCTGATTCGTCAGGAATCGGAATTCAACCCTAATGTTGTTTCCTACGCCAACGCGTATGGTCTCACGCAAGTGCTGCCATCTACCGGACGCGAGATCAGCCGCCGCTTGAAAATTCCGTTCCGCACGAACATGCTCTTCACGCCCGACGTGAACCTGAACATCGGTACGTACTACCTGCGCAACGTCCTCGATTCGCTGCAGGGCAAGTATGAGGCTGCGCTCGCCTCCTACAATGCGGGCAAGAGCCGCGTGGTGAAATGGATGGGCTGGAACGACTTTCGCGAGCCCGCCGAGTTTGTCGAGAGCATTCCCTTCACGCAGACACGAGACTATGTACAGAGCGTCATGAGAAACGCCGATGTATACCGCAGGCTTTACGGCGGCAACCAGGTTGCGCTAGCCTCAACTGAATATGGCATCGGCACAAAAGACGCTAGTACAGCCGGGAGTGGACTCCCAGCAAAGAGTGCGGTTTCGAAGCGCGAGGACCGTTAACTTTACAGAATCTGTAATTCGCGAGATGACGCGGCTGGCGGGCCACTATGGCGCTGTGAACCTTGCGCAGGGATATCCCGACTTCGCGGCCCCGGAAGAGATCAAATACGCGGCGCAGGAGGCGATCGCGGACGACATCAACCAGTACGCCATCACCTGGGGCGCGAAGCCGTTCCGGGATGCCATTGCCGCCAAGTACCACAAATGGTACGGCCTCGATTACGACCCGGAGCGTGAGATCACCGTCTGCTGCGGATCGACGGAAGGCATGATTGCGTCGATGCTGGCCGTGACGAATCCGGGTGATGAAGTCATCGTCTTCGAGCCCTACTACGAAAATTACGGGCCGGACACCATGTTATGCGACGCCAAGCGCGTGTTGGTATCGTTGCGTCCGCCGGACTGGACCTTCGATCCCGACGAACTGCGCCGGGCCTTTTCACCGAATACCAAGGCCATCATTCTCAACACGCCGAATAACCCGACCGGCAAGGTTTTCACGCGCGCCGAGATGGAATTTATCGCCGGCCTCTGTCAGGAATTCGATGCTCTCGCCATCACCGACGAGATCTATGAGCATATCGTTTACGACGGCGCCCAGCATATTCCGATGGCAAGCCTTCCCGGAATGCGCGAGCGTAGCGTGCTGGTGAACAGCATGAGCAAAACGTACTCAGTGACCGGTTGGCGCGTCGGCTGGGTTCTGGCCGCTCCGGACCTGACGGAATCGATTCGCAAGGTCCACGATTTTCTGACAGTCGGCGCGGCGGCTCCGCTGCAACAGGCGGGTGTGCTCGCGCTCAACTCGCCCGATTCGTATTACGAGGCTCTCGCAGCGAAGTATACGGCGCGGCGCGATAAGATGCTGGGACTGTTGGAGGGCGCCGGATTCCAATGCTTCCGTCCCTACGGCGCGTATTACATCATGACCGACATTTCACACTTCGGCTTTGCAAGTGATTTCGATATGGTGCGCCACATGATCCAGAACACGGGTGTCGCGGCCGTGCCGGGGTCGAGCTTTTTCGCCGATCAACGCGATGGATCGCACTTGGTCCGGTTCTGTTTCTGCAAGAAAGACGAGACGCTCGAAGCGGCGGGTGAGCGATTGCGGCAACTCTAACTTTGTTAACCTAGAGATTATGGAAACGCGTCGCATCACTCTCAGCCTTCCCGCAGACTTAGTAAAGCAAGCGAAGGTTTACGCAGCCGAACGCGATACCACCATCAACACTCTCATCCGCGAACTACTGAACGAGACGGTGACTCGCCATGATCGCGTACGGGCGGCAGGCGAACGTCTGCTCGCTCTCGCCGACCGTGGACCATACTCCTCGGTCGATCCCGGCTCCATCAGCCGGGAAGAAATGCATGAACGGCGCTAGGGCCTTCTTCGACACGAACGTATTGCTTTACATGTACGTTGGCGATGCAGCCAAAGGCATGCGCGGAGCAGCTATTTCGGAAGTACGCTCAGACTGGCGAGATTTTGCTGAGCACACAGGTCGTACAAGAATTTTACGCCGCAGGTTCCAGGAAGGTCGGCATACCTCGCAATGCGCTGCAAAGAGCCATGGCCGGCCTGTTGGAGCTGCCGCTAGTCATTGTCGGCCCGTGGCACATCGCTTCGGCTATTCAAAATGAAGAGCGGTACAAGATATCCTTCTGGGACGGTCTGATTATAGCCGCCGCCGAATCCGGAGGCGCAGAGATCCTCTTCACGGAAGACTTGAATGACGGGCAACTTTACGGAAAGGTCTGTGTCCGCAATCCTTTCAATTCGTCAGCGAAAAACTGACGGCGCTGGAAGCCCGTCTCACCACTTGTCGATATAAATCGGATGCGCCGGCGCCTTGCCTTCGCACCAGTAATGGTCGAAATCGGTGACGCCGGCCAGTTCCCCGAGCGCTTCCTCATCGATCCATTGGCGGCCGGTGCACTCACGCGGCTCCTTGCTGAAGATCGCGACAGACGCGTCGCAAAGAATCTCCGGCGTACGCCACTGATCGCGGCCGGCCATTTTCCAATTGATGGAAGCCTGGCTCTCAATAATCGTTCGCGGCCATAAAGAATTTCCCGCGATGTTGTCTTTGCGATGCTCCGCGGCGAGCCCGATCGCCACGCGCGCCATCCCGAGCTTCGAAATCATGTACGCGACTTTTCCGGGCGACGGCTCGTTCGAAAGTCTGGGACACATGTTCAAAATATGTCCCCATTGCTGTTTCACCATGTGCGGCAGAGCGTAATATGCGGCGATATAGGAGGCCCGCACGTTGACGCCGACCATCAGATCGAAGCGCTTGGGCGGCGTATTGAGAATAGGCTGGGTCCAGATGGCGCCGGCGTTGTTGACCAGAATGTCGAGCCGGCCAAACTCGGCGATGGTGAGATCCACCATGTTGCGAATGGCATCTTCGTCACGCACATCGGTGTGAACGGCGAGGGCGCGGCGGCCCAAAGCGCGAATTTCATCGGCAGAATCGTGAATGCTTCCGGGGAGGCGTTCCGTGGACTGTTCGCTCTTCGCGGCGACTACTACGTCGGCTCCCTCTTGCGCCAGACGGAGCGCGAGCGCTTTACCGATTCCGCGGCTGGCTCCAGTGACGACGGCGACACGGCCCTGGAGGTTGGGATGAAGGACAGAATTGTCAGGCATGGACTCCATCAATCTAGCATCAAGCGCGCCGTTCTCCGACACGCTGGGCAACCACGGTCACCTGCATGTCGCCCGCTTGCCGGACAACTTCCTGGATCAGGTCGCGCTTCAGCGTCAGTCTCTGACGGTCCCGCGGCCGCGCGAGGAAAATATGAGTGATCTGATGGAGCCTCGCGAAGTCGACCAGCGCCTTCGCGGCGTCCTCGCCGTGGACAATGCGGGTTTCGATGTGAAGATTGCGCGCAAATTCGAGATGACGTTCGATGGCCTCCCGTTGGGGCGCGGGAAGGGACGAAATTTCCGCGTTGCGGATCACGGCGACTGCCATGCATTCGGCCTGCAGATAATCCGCGACTCGGCGTCCGCGACGGAGGAGCGCGGCGCTGGACGGCTCGGACGTCACGTTGATCAGGATGCGTTCGCCGGTGTGCGGCTCCTCCCGCTTGTCCACCTCGTGGGCCGTCTGCCGCAAGGCAACTTCGCGCAACGCCACGAGAGTCGATTCTTTGAAGAAATTCTGCGCCGCCATCTGCGCCTTGTCCGGGGCATACACGACGCCGCGAGCCAGGCGATTCAACAGCGCGCGCGGCGTGACGTCCACCATCACCACTTCGTCGGCTTCCTGCAGAAGCCAATCGGGAATCGTTTCCCGCACATGAACGCCGGTGATTTCAAACATCTCGTCATTGAGGCTTTCGATGTGCTGCACGTTCATGGTGGTCAGCACGTCGATGCCTTCATCGAGCAGCGCGAGCACGTCCTCCCAGCGTTTGGTCCGTTCGGCGCCGGGCACGTTCGTGTGGGGAAATTCATCAACTACGCAGACTTGCGGATGACGCCGGAGGATCGCTTCGGTATCCATCTCTTCGAACGTGGAGCCGCGATATTCGATGCGCCGGCGCGGCACCATCTCGAGACCCTCGGCCATTCGAATGGTGTCCTTGCGTCCATGCGGCTCGAAATATCCGACTACAACATCTACGCCGCGGGCCTGGAGTTGGTGCGCCTCATCGAGCATCTGATACGTCTTGCCAACGCCGGCGGCGTATCCGAGGAGGATCTTGAGATGGCCCCGGCGGCGGCCGGGCAACGGGGCGCTCACTGCGGGAACACGCGCACGTCGATACTGTCGGCCTTGGCCAACAGGCGATCGACCGGTGTGCTCGTCAGCTTGTTCAGCCAGCCACGGCGTTGCGTGTGTCCGATAAAAATCTGCGTAATGCCCGCATTATGCGCGAAGGAGAGAATGGCTTCCACCGGGTCGTCGCCGTCCAGCACTTCGACCTTTGCGCCAATCGCGCGCGCAGCGTTCAGATTGCGTTCGAGCGCGTCCCGATCCTCCGGCGTGATCTCGGCCTGGGTCACGTACGCCGCATACATTTCGCCGTGGAAGCGGCTGGCGGTGCGACGGGCGCTCTCCAACATTTTAGATGCGTTTGTTCTAGGCGTAAGACAGACCAGAATGCGCTCCTGGGCGCGCGTGGCAATGTCCACCTGCTGATCGATGACGTCGGCCGCTAAAATCAGCGCGCGTTCGCGTAACGCCGAAAGCTGCGCCTCCGTCAATGTACCGCGTTGGCAAGCCTCCGGAGGAGCGTCGACAATGACGATCTCGTCGGCGCGTTTGATGAAGCTCTCCGGAACGGTCTGCGTAGCGCGCTTCCCGGTGATCTTTCCCACCGCTTCCTGCTGCTCCTCAATGTACTGGATATTGAGCGAGGATATGACGGAAACACCGGCTGACAGAATATCCTCGACGTCCTGCCAGCGTTTAGGATGACGGCTGCCGGGCGGGTTGTCGTAGGCCAATCCGTCGATAATGCAGACATCGGGGCGTCTGGCAATGATGGTGGGAACGTCTAATAACGGAATGTCATTGACGTAAATCAGCGGGATTACTTCCAGCTTGTCGAGGATGGCCGAGACCTCTTCGGGCACTCCGGGCTGCATGGCGGCGACGACGACATCCTGGCCGCGTTCACTGCGCCGGCGCGCCTCGTCGAGCATGCGAAACGATTTACCGACTCCGGACGAATACCCGAGAAAAATCTTGAGGCGCCCCCCGAAATCCATTTGCTCTTCGAACTGGATCTGGCGAAGAAGAGCGTCCGGATCGGGCCGCCGATCATTTTGCTGGAGGGTCGCTTTCGCCATCTACTTCATTATCGCCAGCAACTCAAATGCGGAAATAGTCGGGCCGCCAGT
This sequence comes from Bryobacteraceae bacterium, assembly GCA_049514735.1. Classification (GTDB taxonomy): domain Bacteria; phylum Acidobacteriota; class Terriglobia; order Bryobacterales; family Bryobacteraceae; genus JAICMB01. The sequence goes on along the minus strand of JBEKUT010000136.1, from coordinate 6,115 downwards.
TGCGGATGGCTTTCTTGATATCCGCGGGTTTCGCGCCCGCAGATAAGCACGTTTCCACTAACCCCACGACCTCGTTATCCGCGGCAAAGCGGAGCGCAATGAGCTGCCCCTCGGTAAGTTCCGGAATGCGAGATCGCAGCGGCTCGCCGAGCAATCCCGACAGCCGCAGGCGCTCTTCAAGGCGGATCACACGGTCCTGAGCTTTTAGAGCATATGTCCGCGTCAGGAAGATCAGAATTGCGAACGCCAGGGCCAGCACGACGTACCAGGCTGACCTGAAACCAGGGCGCCGAATGACATCGAAGACCGACAATCCGATGGTAATGGCAGCCACCGGCAGCAGGAAGAAGTGGAACGGAGGATCGAAGCGGGTATGGTTCGCGTACGTCTGCGGCGTTCTCTCAGCCATGAATCGTTCTCCTTGGGGAACTTTCCATTCTATGCCGTTTCGCGGACCGATGCACGACCGATGGATGTCTATTTCTTCAAAGGAGACTCTTCGTCCAGCGCCCGGTTCAGTTCGAGGACGTTCACGCGCACCTCGCCGAGAAGACCCAAGGTGCGTCCTTCGGTGTGGCGCGCGATCAGATCCTGGACTTTTGAGACATCGACGCCGCGGGCGCGAGCGACACGAGAGAGTTGCGCGTCGGCGGATGCGCGGCTAATATCCGGATCGAGACCGCTGCCGGACGCGGTCAGCATGTCCGACGGGATGGGACCGGTGAAGTCCGGATTGTCACGCCGGAACGCTTTGGTATCTGCCTTCACGCGATCGATGAGCTTTTTATTAGTCGGCCCAAAATTCGAACCGCCGGAGTTAGTCGCGTCGTAAGTGCTGTTTGACGGGCGCGGATGGAAATACTCCGGTTTAGTAAAGTTTTGACCCAGCAGGGACGAGCCGATTACCTGACCGTTAGGTCCGGTGATCAAGCTGCCATTCGCCTGGCGCGGAAAGATCAACTGGCAGAGTCCCGTGATCGCAAGCGGGTAGATTAAACCGGTCAAAACGGTAAATAGAAGAGTAATTCGAAAGGCGGGAAGAAGTTGCTGTAACATGTCAATACCTCACGCGAGTTTCAACAGCACCAATAACTGGTCCAATATCCAAATGCCAGGGAACGGGACGAGAATGCCCCCGACTCCGTAGATCAACAGATTGCGCCGCAGCAGGCCGGCCGCGCTTTGCGGCCGGTACTTCACGCCGCGCAATGCCAGTGGGACCAGCGCGATGATAATCAGCGCATTAAAGATTACCGCGGCGAGCACCGCGCTCTGCGGCGTATGCAGACGCATCACATTCAAGTGACCCAGCGCCGGGTAAGTTGCCATGAACATCGCGGGAATGATGGCGAAATACTTCGCGACATCGTTGGCGATAGAGAACGTAGTAAGAGCGCCGCGCGTGATCAGAAGCTGTTTGCCGATGGCGACCACTTCGATCAGCTTGGTCGGGTTGCTATCGAGATCCACCATATTGCCGGCTTCTTTCGCGGCCATCGTGCCAGTGTTCATCGCGAGACCGACATCGGCCTGCGCCAGTGCGGGAGCGTCGTTGGTGCCGTCGCCGGTCATGGCGACCAGGCGTCCTTCGGATTGCTCCTTTCGAATGTACTCGAGTTTGTCTTTTGGCGTGGCCTGGGCGAGGAAGTCGTCCACGCCCGCCTCGGACGCGATGGCGGCCGCGGTCAGCGGATTGTCGCCCGTAATCATTACGGAGCGAATACCCATGGCGCGCAGCTGTCCGATGCGCTCCTTCATGCCGCCTTTAACGATGTCCTTCAGGTGGACCAGGCCTAGCAGGCGGGAACCTTCGGCAACAGCCAATGGAGTTCCGCCATTGCGGGAAATCTCGTCGGAGGTCTGCCGGAAAGCATCCGGAACGCGGCCGCCCTGCTCCTTCACAAAGTTTAGAATCGCGTCCGTCGCGCCTTTACGCAGAAGGCGGCCGTGCAGATCGACTCCGCTCATGCGGGTATACGCGGAAAACGGAATGAAGTGGGCCTCCTCTTCGGCGAGCTCACGGCCGCGAAGATTGTACTTCTCTTTCGCCAAAACAACGATGGAACGGCCTTCCGGCGTCTCGTCGGCGAGGCTCGATAATTGAGCCGCATCGGCGAGTTCCGCTTCGCTCACTCCTTCTACGGGAATAAACTGGACCGCTTGCCGGTTGCCGAGCGTGATGGTTCCAGTCTTGTCGAGCAGGAGCGTATTCACGTCGCCGGATGCCTCTACCGCCTTGCCGCTCATAGCGAGCACATTGTGCTGCATGACGCGATCCATACCGGCGATTCCGATCGCGGACAGGAGACCGCCGATCGTCGTGGGAATCAGACAAACCAACAAAGAAACCAGCACCGGGACATTCGGCACGCTGCCGCTCCCAGCTGAGTTCACGCTATACGCGGCGAACGGTTGCAGCGTGGCGACGGCCAGCAGAAAGATCAGTGTCAGTCCGGCGATCAGAATATTCAAGGCAATTTCGTTCGGGGTCTTCTGCCGCTGCGCACCTTCGACGAGAGCAATCATACGGTCGAGAAATGTCTCGCCCGGATTCGACATAATCTTGATGCGGATCTGATCGGAGAGCACGCGCGTTCCGCCCGTGACGGCGCTGCGGTCGCCCCCGGACTCGCGAATCACCGGGGCGCTCTCTCCTGTTATGACCGATTCATCCACCGTCGCGATACCGTCGATAACCTCGCCGTCTCCGGGAATGATGTCCAGCGCGTCGCACACGACGACATCGCCAGCGCGCAGCTTCGAGGCGGGAACTTCTTCGGTGTGGCCGTTCACAATGCGTTTCGCGATGGCGTCAGTCTTAGTTTTGCGCAGCGAGTCGGCCTGCGCTTTGCCGCGCGCTTCCGCCATAGCTTCGGCGAAATTGGCGAACAGAACCGTGAACCACAACCACAGCGCGATCTGGATCTCGAACCCGATGCCGTGGGAGCCGGTGGCGATGTCGCGGAAGAGGAAGATGGTGGTAATGAGCGCCCCGACCTCGACGACGAAAATCACCGGATTCTTCATCAGCGTCAAGGGATTGAGCTTGACGAAAGAATCGCGCGTGGCGCGGGCGACAATTTCGCGATCGAATAGCGGCCGTGAGTGCGCCAGCTTTTTCGGAATCAACGTAATGGCGTCGCTAACAAGCGGAGTAGGTGTCATTATAGCTGGCATGATTTAAATCCAAATCGAAAACAATAGCGAGAAGAGTTTTCCGTCCCGCATGAGATAGTGTTCGACGATCGGCCCGAGCGACAGAGCGGGAAAGAAGGTCAAGGCCCCGACGATAATAACCGTGCCCACCAGCAGTCCCACGAACAAAGGTCCGTGAGTCGGGAATGTCCCGCTGGTTTCGGCAATTCTTTTTTTCGCGGCCAGGGTTCCGGCAACGGCGAGCAGCGGCAATAAGAACAGGAAGCGGCCGATCAGCATCGCCAGACCCATCGTCATGTTGTACCAGGGTGTGTTGGTGTTGAGACCCGCAAAGGCGCTGCCGTTGTTGCCCGTTGCGCTGGTATAAGCGTAAAGGATCTCGGCGAATCCATGCGGCCCATTGTTTGTCACATTGGCGATGGCAGGGCCGGGCGGGTTCCAATAGCCGCTCTTCTCGAAGGGAATTACTGAACTCGTGGCAGAGAAGACCAGGATGCTGAAGGCCGTGGCGATCAGCGCGAGCATCGCCATCTTCACTTCTTTCTGCTCGATCTTCTTGCCGATGTATTCCGGCGTGCGTCCGACCATAAGTCCGGCAATGAAGACCGCCAGAATGGCGTAGAGCAGGAGGCCGTAGAGTCCCGCGCCCACACCCCCAAAAATCACTTCGCCCGTCATGATATTGAACAGAGGGACCAAGCCGCCGATCGGCGTATAGCTATCGTGGACGCCGTTGATGGCGCCGCAACTTGCGTCGGTGGTGACGGTGGCGAACAGCGTTGACGCAGCAATTCCGAAGCGCACCTCTTTGCCTTCCATGTTGCCGCCGGGCTGCGTGGCGGTGGGATGCGTCTGCAAACCGAGCTTCGCCAGGATCGGATTACCGCTCTGCTCGGCCGGATAGCAAACGAAGACGCCCACCAGGAACATGACGCTAGCGGCCGCGAACAACGCCCATCCCTGCCTGGTATCTTTTATTGCCTTACCGAAGGTGTAAGTGAGCCCGGCTGGAATGACGAAAATCATTACCATCTGAACGAAGTTTGCGAGAGGCGTCGGGTTTTCGAAGGGATGCGAGGAATTGGCGTTGAAGAAGCCTCCTCCATTCGTTCCAACCATTTTGATCGCTTCTTGCGATGCGACAGGACCCTGAGGAATTGTTTGAACCGCGCCCTCGACGGTCTTCGCCGTAGTGTAGGGATGGAAGTTCTGAATAACTCCCTGAGAGCAGAGGAATAATGCTCCGGCTATCGACAGGGGCAGAAGAAGATAAAGGGTCGCGCGGGTCAGGTCGACCCAGAAATTTCCAATGGTTTTCGTCTGCTGGCGGGCGAATCCGCGAATCAACGCCACGGCGACGGCGATTCCAGCGGCTCCAGATACGAAATTCTGCACCGTTAGCGCAGCCATCTGGACGAAATAACTGAGCGTCGACTCGCCGCTGTAGGACTGCCAGTTCGTGTTCGACAAAAAGCTGATGGCGGTATTGAACGCCAGATCCGGCGTCATTACCGGAGTACCAAAATTCTGCGGGTTAAGCGGCAGGTGTCCTTGCGCGCGTTGAATTATGTAAGCGAACAGAAAACTCGCGATGCTGAAGGCGAGCAGGCTGGCGGAATAAATGGTCCAACGCTGTTCGGCATCCTCGCGGACGCCGCACAACTTATAGACGGCTACTTCGAGCGGCCGGATCACGGGATGCAGGAAAGTCCGTTTTCCCTCGAACAGGTTCGCCATGAACAAGCCAACCGGTTTCGTCAGCGCGGCTATGATCAGGAAGTAAATCAGTATTTGGGCAATTCCGAGAGCGGTCACGGCATTCTCCTCAAAACTTCTCCGGTTTCAGCAGCGCGTAAATCAGATACGCGAACAGAAACACAGTTGTAACTCCAGCGATGATGTAATCCATAATGTTCCTTGTGTGTTAGAGCCGGTCGCAGAGTTTTGCGAAATACCAGGAGCCGACAAAAAACAAAACTGCCATCAAAATGTAAAAGAGATCGAGCATGTTTGGTTTACCTCACGTCCACAACCAGCAGATCGTGCCGGCCGGACCTTACGAGCCGCGCCAGACGATTCTCGCGAAGCGCCCACCAGCGTGGTTTCCTGCCCATCAAGACTAACGATTTCGACCTGAGCGCCTGGCCGACGCCAGACTTCAGATCGCGGCAGTAGCAGATTTGGATATTCGCGTCCAAATTCAGCCCCTGCACCAGGGCGGTGCAATGGTCCACTGTGAAAGACGGCGCAACGCTGGGCTGCGTCAGGTCGAGCGGATACGGCACGACGACAAACGACACCAATCGGATCAGTGTGTCGAGTTTGTGAGCGAATACGGCGGCGGCCGCGAGCGCGGCGGAAGTTTCGGCATCGGTGGTGCACAGGACCGTAACCTCGATTCGCGGCGTGTCCGGCAGCGGCGGAAGTGCCGCTGCAATATGTTTCTGTTCGACTGTCATTCCTTCTTACCTGATCTAACGTTAGGATCTAGTCCGTAAGGAAGGTATAAGTCTCACATAAAGATTTTATAAAGGGAAGAGAACAGACCACAAAGACCGATGGTCTGTCCTACCAGGACGGGACCGCTCCCCGCCGGTCACGGCTCGGAATGAAGCGCTCGTGATATGCGATATTTTCATGAAGTTTCGCGGGCGGCGGGCCCTGGGAGAATGAAACGGTAGCCGATCCAGGGCTCGGTGAGAATGTACTGGGGCTTGGACGGCTGCGGCTCGATCTTCTTGCGTAGCTGATTCACAAAGACGCGCAGATACTCTACCTGGTCGCCATAATCGGGCCCCCATACGGCCTGCAACAGCTTAGTGTGCGGGATCGGAATATTGGGATTGTGAACGAAGTAATTGAGAAGGTCGAACTCTTTGGGCGTTAGACGCACGGGGTTGCCACCGACAGTCAATCTTCGCGAAGCCAGATCGATTTCAACGCCGCCCGTCTTGACAAT
>JBEKUT010000135.1:0-15505 GCA_049514735.1 Bryobacteraceae bacterium | reverse complement strand
ATTATCTTGCGAAGCTCCTGGAGGCGGACACCGACGCGGAGAAGATCTTTCATCATTTCGGCGTTAACACGGACCGCCTCTCGGCCGATCTGGCGCGCAGCCTGGATCGCATGAAGCGCGGGAACGGCAACCGGCCATCAATAGGGCCGTCAGTCTGGAAGATGCTCACTGAAGCGTGGCTGCTCGGTTCCATCGACTACGGCTCCACGCGCGTGCGAACCGGTCATACCATCGCGGCCCTTGTCTCGACCGATGAACTTGCGCGCGATCTTGCGGAAGTCAGCAAGGAGTTCGAAAAGATTCAGCCCGCAGTCCTGAAGAAGGAGTTCGCCAACATCACCGCCGGTTCCGCCGAGGACACGCCCGCCGCCACGGAGGCCGATAGCAGCGCCGGATTGCCAAGCGGACTCAAAGGTGGCAAGACTCCCAACCTCGATCAGTTCACCGTGAACCTTACGGAGAACGCGCGTAACGGCAAGATCGATCCGGTGCTCGGCCGCGATTTTGAGATCCGGCAGGTCATCGATATTCTCACGCGCCGCCGCCAGAACAATCCCATCCTCACCGGCGAAGCTGGCGTAGGCAAGACCGCCGTTGTCGAAGGCTTCGCTCTGCGTGTCGCGCAAGGCGACGTTCCGCCGCCATTGAAGAACGTGACGGTCCGCACTCTCGATCTCGCTCTGCTGCAGGCCGGCGCGGGTATCAAAGGCGAGTTTGAAAATCGGCTCAAAGGACTCATTGAAGAAGTGAAGTCCTCGCCGTCTCCCATTATTCTGTTCATCGACGAGGCGCACACCATGATCGGCGCCGGCGGCCAAGCTGGTCAGAATGACGCGGCCAATCTTCTGAAGCCCGCGCTCGCCCGTGGCGAATTGCGCACCATCGCGGCTACGACCTGGTCCGAGTACAAGAAATACTTCGAGAAGGATCCCGCGCTAGCCCGCCGTTTTCAAGTGGTGAAGGTGGAAGAGCCCACCGAATTGCAATGCATGGTGATGATGCGGGGCATCGTGCCGGCGCTCGAAAAACATCACAAAGTCCGCATCCTCGATGAAGGCGTAAGCGCCGCCGTCAGCTTCTCGCATCGTTATATTGCGGGCCGTCAATTGCCGGACAAAGCGGTCAGCGTCCTCGACACGGCCTGCGCACGCCTGGCCCTCGGGCAGAGCGCCGTTCCCGCGGCCATCGAAGATTCCCGGCGCCAGCTCGACGATCTGCAAGTGCAGGAACGCGTGCTACAGCAGGAATCGAAAGTCGGCGCGGACCACACGGAACGCCTTGCCGCCATCGCCGAAACCAAAGAGCAAACCGCCGCGCGTCTCAAGGAACTCGAGGAGCGTTTCAAGAAAGAAAGCGAGCTGGTCACGAAGGTTCGCGAGATCCGCACGCATCTCGAGAGCGACGGCAAAGCTCCGGCAGCCGCGGCTGGCGGAGGTACGGCGACTCAGGTAGCGGCCGATCCGGAAACGCTGCGTACAGATCTCGCCGCGCTCGACGCCGAGCTCTCCGCGCTGCAAGGTGAAGCGCCGCTGATGCGCGTTTGCGTGGATGCGCATATCGTCGGCGAAGTGATCTCGGGCTGGACTGGCATTCCCATCGGCAAGATGCTCAAGGACGAGATCGATTCCGTCCTGAAACTCGAAACGCATCTCGCGAGCCGCGTGATCGGACAGAATCATGCCCTCGAAGTGATCAGCCAGCGCATTCGCACATCGAAAGCGAATTTGGAGGATCCTAATAAACCGATCGGCGTGTTCATGCTGGTGGGTCCCAGCGGTGTCGGAAAAACCGAGACGGCCCTCGCCCTCGCCGACCTGTTGTACGGTGGTGAGCGCAACATGATTACCATCAACATGTCGGAGTTCCAGGAAGCGCACACCGTCTCGACCTTGAAGGGTTCGCCTCCTGGCTATGTCGGTTACGGCGAGGGTGGCGTTCTTACTGAAGCCGTGCGGCGGCGGCCGTATTCCGTGGTTCTGCTCGATGAAGTGGAGAAGGCGCATCCCGATGTTCTGGAGTTATTCTTCCAGGTATTCGACAAGGGCCAGATGGAAGACGGCGAAGGCCGCGAGATCGATTTCAAGAACACCATCATTATTCTCACTTCGAATGCCGGCACGGACACGTTGATGAAGCTCACGGCCGATCCGGAAACCATGCCGGGACCGGAAGGATTGATCAAGGCGCTCAAGCCGGAGTTGAATAAAACTTTCAAACCGGCCTTCCTCGGCCGCATGGTCATAATCCCTTATTTCCCGGTTCGCGATGAGATTCTGAAGCGAATCATCACGCTCAAGCTTGGAAAAATCCAGCGCCGTATCAAAGAGAATCACAAGATCGATCTGACTTACGACGACTTGCTGATCGAAGAAGTCGCGAAACGCTGCACGGAAGTGGAGAGCGGCGCGCGCAACGTCGATAATATATTGACGAACACGCTATTGCCCGAGGTCTCGAAACAGATTCTGGGCAAAATGGTGGATGGTGAAAAGCTCGATGCCATTCGGGTCTCCGTCGGTCCCGGCGGATCGTTTACGTATGCCTAGGGCGCTTTACTATAGCCGAACCGTGGCTCCGTCCCGAGCCGTGGCTCCGTTCCGAACCGTGACTCCGTTCCGAACCGTGACTCCGTCCCGAACCGTGACTCCGTTCCGAGCCGTGACCGGCAGGGAGCGGTTCCCCGGGCTATTCCGAAGGATCGCGCATGCCTGAATACACGCAAGAAAACCGTATCATCGCCGTCCAGACGCCTCTGGGCGACAACGTCCTCCTGCTCCAGAAACTCTCCGGAGCAGAGGGGATCTCGCGGCTCTTCACGTTCCATCTCGATCTGCTGTCGGAGAACGGCTCCATCGCTTTCACCGACATCGTCGGCCAGCGTGTCACCATCACGATTCATGCGGCTAACGGTCACGATCGCTACGTCAACGGGTTCATCAGCCGCTTCATCCAGACCGGCAAGGACAACCGCTTTGCGCATTATCAGGCCGACGTTGTCCCGTGGCTCTGGTTCCTCACGCGCAACGCCAATTGCCGCATCTTCCAACAGAAATCTCCTCTCGACATCATTAAGCAGGTCTTCCAGGATCTCGGATTCTCGGGGCAATTCAAGGACAAGACTCAAGGTCCTTTCCCACAGCTCGAATACTGCGTGCAGTACCGCGAAACGGACTTCAACTTCGTTTCCCGCCTTATGGAAGAGTACGGAATTTTCTACTTTTTCGAGCACGAGCTTTCTACGCATTCGCTCGTTATCGCCGATGCCACCAGCGCGCACCAACCCTGTCCGAATCAGGATAAGGCGACTTTCGACAGCACCGGACGCGTGCTGGAAGAGGAGCGGATAACGGCGTTCCAGATCGGCCAGGAGCTGAAAACCGGCGCTTACTCGATGAACGATTACAACTTCGAGACGCCGCTCACCGATCTCGACGTGAGTGAACCCACCGTGTGCACCGTCGCCAACAATGCGACGTTCGAGTTGTACGATTACCCCGGCGTTTACACGAAAAAACCCGACGGCGAGAAGGTGGCCAAGGTTCGCATGCAGGAGCAAGAGGCGAGCCACATGGTGGGCTCCGGAACCAGCACCTGCGCCCTATTTACGCCCGGCTATCGCTTCGACCTGGAAGAACATTACCGCCGCGACTTGAACAAGAGCTACGTATTGACCGAGCTCCAGCATTTCGCCAACTGTGGAACCAGCTATTACACTGGCGAAGGTGAGGAAGATGAGACCTATACCAACGAGTTTGTTTTAATTCCGTATTCAGTTCCCTACCGCCCGGCTCGAAACACGCCGCGGCCCGTCGTGCAAGGTCCGCAGACGGCCGTCGTGGTGGGTCCCAGTGGCGAAGAAATCTACGTCGACAAATACGGCCGTGTGAAGGTGCAGTTCTTCTGGGACCGCGCCGGCAAGAGCGATGAAAACAGCTCCTGCTGGACGCGCGTTTCGCAGCTTTGGGCGGGCAAGCAGTGGGGCGCCATATGGACCCCGCGCATCGGGCAGGAAGTGATCGTCGATTTCCTCGAAGGCGATCCGGACCGGCCCGTCATCACCGGTCGCGTCTACAACGCGGACCAGATGCCTCCTTATACTTTGCCCGGCGAGAAGACCAAGAGCACCATCAAATCCTACAGTTCGATGGGTGGCGGCGGTTTCAACGAGCTTCGCTTCGAAGACAAGAAGGGTAGCGAGCAGATCTTCATCCACGCCCAACGCAACGAAGATATTCGTGTCCTGGCCGACCTCATGGAGAACGTCGGCAACAACACCAACCTGACAGTCGATAAGGACCAGCTCGAAAAAATCGGTGGAGACAAACACCTGCAGGTGGCCGGCGATCACAACCAAAAGGTCGGCGGCACGGAGTCGCTGAACGTCTCACAGAACTTGCAGGAAAAGGTCGGACAGAACTACGCGCTTGATGCCGGAACCGAGATTTATCTCAAAGCCGGCATGAACCTGGTGATCGAGTCGGGCACCACTCTCACGCTCAAGGTCGGCGGGAATTTTATCAATCTGAATTCCGGCGGAATTTTTATCAGCGGCGCCATGGTGATGCTGAACAGCGGCGGCGCGGCTGGTTCCGGATCGGGCTGCTCGCCGGAGGCGCCCACTGATCCCACCGCCGCCGATAACGCCGATCCCGGTCAGGCTTCCGGTCCGCCGTTGCAGTTGCAGTATAAGAAGACTATCGTGCCGCCCAGCTCTTACAGCCCGTCGGCTCTTGTGTTGAAGGCCGCGGCTCAATCCGGTGCGCCTTTCTGCGAGCTATGACAGCACAAATGACCGGCCCGGGAGGCCGGAATAGATGAGTGGCCGAGTGGATGCGATCCGCGAAAAACTGTATCGCGACGAAGGGAGTGCCGTTTTCGCGGTGCTCGATGGCGCCTCGGTGCCAGGTCTGCTACAGAAATTTGCCGATCTCCAGCCGGAATACGTCTGCCTTTATCGTGGCGAGTTGGAACCCGACATGGCGGAGGTGGCCCCCTACCTTGTGAAGCTCGACCGCGATGGCCCATTTACGGACTGGGTGCTCGACCGGGGTTGGGGAAATCATTGGGGCGTCTTCGCCGAATCCGGTGTCGATCTGGCCACGCTGCGCCGCCACTTTCGTGGTTTCCTGACGGTCCACGATGAGAGCGGCAAGCCTCTGCTATTTCGCTATTACGATCCTCGCGTGCTTCGTACTTATTTACCGGCGTGCAATGCTGAAGAGTTGAAGACGATTTTCGGGCCGCTGCAGTCGTACATGATGGAAGATGAGAGCGCCTCAGGCCTGACGCGCTTTATGCTCAAGAATGGTTCGTTGGCAAAGTCGGTAGAACAGATCGCGTGACCTGTTCTCTAATGGAAATGATATGCAGGCAGTTCTCGAAGTGACTGCGGGGCCGCACTCCGGCCAACAGATCGTCCTTAACCCCGGCATTCCCGTCCGCATCGGACGAACGCCCAAGGCCGACTACGTCGTTGCGGAAGACACCTTTCTCTCCGGCGCGCATTTTTATGTCGAGTGGTCCGGCGAGCAGTGCATCGTTCGGGATCTCAGCAGCAGCAACGGCACCTTCCTAAACGGGACCCGTTTGAGCGAAGGCGTCTTGCATGAAGGCGACGTCCTCACAGCGGGACAATCGAGCTTTTCGCTAAAGGCAAATCGTCTTTCGGACATGACCGTGATGCTTCCCGCCGTCTCACACGACGACACGAGTCCGTTTCCTCCGAGTCCGGTCCCGGAACCTCTTCAGCCCGTGATGCTACCCCCTGGCGCTCCGCCGCCTCCACTCTCTGCCTTCGCCGTGGCCCCCGCGCCCATCCCCGTGTCGAGATTAAACGCGTCACAGCGGGGCATGTTGGAAACTCTCCGCGGGCTCGCCGATCCCGTGTACGCCGTGCTCGATTGCGCCGCCGCTGCTGCGTTCGTCGATGCAATTCGCGCGGCAGGAGGGTCTATCGAAGTCCTGTCGGAGACCGCCAACTCCGGTGTCGTCAAGATGGACACCGAATCGCCGCTGGCCGAACAACTCGCGGCCGATGGCTGGGGCCAAGGCTGGGGCATCTACGTGACGTCACGCCAACCGCTCGTAATCGTCCGCAATCATCTGCGCCGTTTTCAAACCATCCTGACTCCCGATGGCGTGGAGTTCCAATTCCGCCTGCACAATCCGGCGCTGCTGCGAAGTTTTCTGCCGGCTTTAAACGGAGCAGAGGCGAAAGCTCTCTTCGGCCCCATCACCGCCATTCTTGTGGAAGGAAATACGCCGAACGAGTTGTTGCTGTTCATGCCCGGTCCGGCCGGGACACTCGAGAAATCCCTGCCTCTTGCAGAGCCGTGAGATGGTGATCGCCCCTAACTTCCTGTCGGCCAATTCAGGGCTGCCCCGACTCCGCGCTTGAATCCCTCGAAGTAACCGGCGGCGTCCTTCTCCGAGCCGAACTCAGGCAGCGGTGTCTTAGCGCGCGGGAGTTTCTTCTTCATGCGATTTCTTTAAGCGTAGCGGAACCGGGGCCGCTCGCTAAGGGCCGCGCGAGGGCTTCTATGGTACAGCACTCCCCGTAAGCGCGGGGGAGCGGGCGCGTAACGCGGTTGTGATAATCTCTTGTTTTAGATTTCACCACGGGAGTGAATTCAATTGAAGGTTTACGAAGGCGCTGACATTCGCAATGTTGGCCTTGTCGGCCATGGAAATTCTGGGAAGACCAGCCTGGCCGCGGGCCTCCTCTACACCTCGGGCGCAACCAACCGCCTCACGCGTGTCGATGAAGGGAACACGATCACCGATTTCGACGATGACGAAGTCCAGCGGAAGATAACAATCTCGACCGCAATCGCCACCGTCGAGTGGAACAAGAAGAAGACCAATCTCCTGGACACTCCGGGATTCAACATCTTCATTAACGACACCAAGGCCTCGCTTGTTGCAGCCGACAGTGCGCTCGTTCTCATCGATGGCGTGGCGGGCGTGGAAGTGCAGACGGAAAAGGTCTGGGGCTTCGCGGACGAGTTCAACCTTCCGCGCGCCATCGTGATTAATAAGCTCGACCGTGAGCGATCCAGCTTCGAGCGCGCCCTCGCCAGCGTTCACGAAAGGTTCGGACGTTCCGCCGTCCCGGTGTATTTGCCGATCGGGTCGGAGAAGGATTTCAAGGGCATCGTCGACCTCGTCCGCATGAAAGCGTACTCTTATACGCCCGACGGCGACGGCAAGGGTAAAGAAGGACCCATCCCCGCAGGGTCCGTAGACGCCGCCAACAAGGCCCACGAAGCGCTGGTCGAGATGATCGCCGAAGGCAACGACGCTCTTATGGAAGAGTTCTTCGCTGAGGGCACTCTGCCGGTGGAGCATATCGTCGACGGCCTGCGCCTCGGAATCAAAGAACGCCGCATCTATCCCGTGCTGTGCGCGTCGGCGTTGCACAACATCGGGTCGGATCAGATCCTGAATTTCATCGTCGAGAATCTTCCCGCGGCAGCCGAGCATGAGCCGCTCACCGGCACGCTCAACGGCGCTGAAGCACGGCGCGCCATCAAGGATAGCGAGCCCGTTTCGGCCTTCGTCTTTAAGACCGTCGCCGATCCGTTCGCCGGCCGCGTCACTTATTTCAAGGTCATCTCGGGCATCGTTAAGAACGACGCGAATCTCACCAACGTCCGAACTGGAACTGTCGATCGCCTGGCCCATATCGGCACGCTAATGGGCAAAAGCATACAGCCGGTGACAGAGCTGCATGCCGGCGATATCGGCGCCGTCGCCAAGCTTAAGGACACCCTCACCGGCGATACGATCGACGACAAGGGATCTCCCATCGCTTATCCCGGAGTTCACATCGCTGAGCCCTCGATTGCTTACGCCATCTCGGCGAAGACGCGCCAGGATGAGGATCGCATGGGCAATGCGATTTCGAAAATCCTGGAAGAAGATCTGGCGTTGCGCTTCTATCGCGACCCACAAACGAAAGAGTTCCTGCTGGCCGGCAGTGGTCAGCAGCACGTCGAGGTGATTGTCAGCCGTCTGAAGAAACGCTACGGCGTCGAAGTGGAACTGCACGCTCCCAAGATTCCGTACCGCGAGACGATCCGCGGCAGAGCCGACGTTCAGGGACGCCATAAGAAACAGACCGGCGGGCATGGGCAGTTCGGCGACTGCTGGATTCGCATGGAGCCGCTCGAGCGCGGCGCTAAGTTCGTGTTCGCAAATGAGGTGTTCGGCGGTGCGGTGCCCCGAAACTTCATACCCGCGATCGAGAAGGGCATTGTCGAAGCGGCCGCTAACGGCTTTCTGGCCGGCTATCCCGTAGTCGATTTCAAAGTCACGGTCTACGACGGTTCTTATCACGATGTCGACTCCTCGGAAATGGCGTTCAAGCTCGCCGCGCGCAAGGCCTTCAAAGCTGCGATGCAGCAGGCCAAGCCCGCCATTCTGGAACCTGTCATGAATGTCGAGGTGCAGGCTCCGGTCGAGTACGCCGGCGATCTGATGGGCGACTTCAACGGCCGCCGCGGGCGCATCCAAGGCATGGATACGAAGGGCAGCACGCAGATCCTGAAAGCCCAGGTCCCCATGTCCGAGATGCTAAATTATCAGAACGACCTCATCTCCATGACGCAAGGCCGCGCATCGTTCACCATGGAGTTCTCGCACTACGATTACGTCCCGGCATTGCAGATGGATAAAATCATAGCCGCGGCCAAGGCTGCTAAAGAAGGCATCGAAGAAGAAGAGGAATAAGCCTGACGTTGACTCGCCGGCTATTTCTCTCCAGTTTGCCGGCGCTGCACGCGTTGACTGCATCCGAGAGCGGTCTACCCTCGGAGGCCGAACACTACCCCGATCCTGCGACCGAGTTCGAAGTAACGCGCTTGACGGCTCCGTCGCACACTTCGCGCTTGCCGCCCTACTACAGTCACGCGATTTCACGAAAAAACACCTTTCTGGTTTATACCAGCGATCGCACGGGAACGCCGCAAGCGTATCGCATGGACCTGAAAACGTTTCAATCGTTTCCGCTCACAAATGCCGCCGCGCTGATTCCCGATTCCCTTGCTCTCGGCATGGACGACAAGGTTTTCCTCTACGCCGACGGCAAGACGGTTTACTCGTCGAGCCTGTCGAACCTGCGGCACAAGCCGGTTTATGAAGCGGCCGAAGGATGCATGATCGGAAATGTTTCGATCGCCGACGATGGCACCCATTGTTTCGTGGTCGAGAATGGCGGCGGCGCGTCACGGCTGCGGACCCTGCGGCTGATGGGCAATGGTCCGGCGGGCGAGGTCGAGAGTCCGGAGCCCATTTCGAATCCCATACCGCGCCCCAAGCGCGCGGGTATCCTCTACCGGCGCGGCGGCGATTTATGGCTGGTGAACTACGACGGCGCGCAGAATCGTCGCCTACGGCTCGCCGCCGGCGGCCTTGGCCCGGCTGTCTGGTCGGCCGACGGCCGGACTATTCTCTACCTCAGCTTCCCCGAAGGCGGAAAACAACTCAATAATATTCGCGAGTTTGATCCCGATTCGAACGAGGATCGGGCAGTAGCCAACACCTCCCAGTATGTTCATTTCGGGAGGAACGCCGACGCATCGGTTTTCGTCGGGGCGAGCGGCAGTAAAGCGTCGCCATATGTTCTTCTGCTGGTGCGGTCTGTGAAGCGGGAACTCGCTCTCTGCGAGCATCGGTCGAGCAACGCCGCCGAAGTCGCGCCCATATTTTCGGCCAATAGCCAGCGTGTTTTTTTTCACAGCGACCGTCATGGCAAGCGGGCCATCTACTCCATCCGGGTGGAACGTCTGGTGGAAGAGACGGACTCATAGCGCCCGATCTCTTGGTTCGATTCGGCCCCAAACCTCTCAGTTTTTTATAAGTGGTACACTGGCGAAAAGATGGCGAACGGCGATCTTCAGGACCAGTTGGCTCTCCTACGCCGCAAGATCGCCCGCATTGATCGCAAATTCGCGGAGCCGAATCCCCCACCTCCTGTTATTACCCGGCCGGAAGCTCCGGAGCAGTATTATCCAGAGGAATGGCTGCAGGGTGACGAGATCGAGAATCAGTATGGCCGTCACTTTCAGACGGAGCGGATCTGGGAGCGGCATCGCCGTCACGGCAGCATGACCATCTGCGACCTCGAAGACCTTCCCGCGGACTTCCTGAGTTCCATCTCGAACGGCGAGATCGAGCACACTCATCCGTTCCAGTGGGCTTTTCTCGATACGGAGACCACTGGGCTGGCGGGCGGCGCGGGCACGTACGCTTTTCTGATCGGCGTGGGACGAATCACGCCGGAGGGATTTCGATGCCGTCAGTTTTTCATGCGGGAGTTTGGCGAAGAGGCCAGCCTGCTGCATGCTCTGACTGAACACCTGAACCAGTTTGAAGTGCTGATCACGTACAACGGCAAGACCTACGATCAGCCATTGCTTGAGACGCGCTATCGCATGCAGCGCGCGAAGCCGCCGTTCAGCCGGCTCGTCCATCTCGATCTGCTGCACGGCGCGCGGCGGCTTTGGAAGCTTCGTTTCGACAGTTGTCGGCTGGTGGAGTTGGAGAATCAGATCCTCGGGGTGGAACGCGAGGGCGATCTGCCTGGCGAACTGATTCCTTATGTTTACTTCGAATATTTGCGGACCCGCGAAGCGTTCAAGCTGCTTCCGATTTTTCACCACAATGCGATTGATATTCTGACATTGGCGTGTCTCACCGGCATCGTTCCCTGGGCCTTCCATTCGCCCGAGAACGCGCGCTTGTCGCATGGCGCGGAAATGGTCGGACTCGGCCGTTGGCTGCGCCAAGCGGAGCAGTACGAGAGCGCGCTGGGATTCTTTCGGCGCGCTGTGGATCGCGGACTCGCGGATCACCTGCTGTTCAAGACGTTGTGGGATATCGCGGCCCTGGAAAAGAAGCTCGGCCGGCAATCTTCTGCGCTGGATGTTCTGACGGAGCTGGCGGGTTCGCGGAATCCCTTTCGCGCACCGGCTTTCGAAGAGCTTGCCAAGCACTACGAGCATCGCGAACGCAATTACGCGATGGCGCTGGAAATGACGCGCAGCGCTCTTGAAATTGCGGATTGCGAGGCGCTGCGGCATCGCGCTTCGCGGCTTGAAAAAAGGCTGCGGGTGGAACAGACGATCGGTCTCCGTCGTCTGTTTTCCGCTCGATAGATTGTCCGCGATTCCGCTACTGTTGTTCATGAAGGGAAAAGTACATCGTTGAGAATTCTCGCTTTCGTAGTTTTGCCGCTGGCCATCGTTGGATGCGCCAAGCCGGCCAGGATTTCAGCAACTCTCGATATCACGCGGCATTCGCCGGACACCGTCTTTGTCATGCTGCGGGTTAAGAATCTGGAAGACCGCGCCACCACTCCGTTAACTCCTGTCGTGATGGTGCAGACCCGCTCTGGGTCCGTGTGGGACAAGCCGGTCCCGGAGATACAGACGGCGCCGTTTGTGTTGAACAAGAAGGAACAGCGCGATATTTTGAAGGTGGTCCACACCAACGCCGACCTTCTGCGGGCCACGGTGACCATTAAGGAGCAGGAGAATGGACGGGTCCTGATAAACCAACGGCTGGAGAAGGCAGTGCCTGCTCCAGCCGTTGGAAAATAAGCGAGTCGATTTAGAACGTGTACAGTGGCGTGCCGGGAAGCGGTTCCACCGCTTCGACGGCCCCACCAGCGCCAACAGGTTGCTCCTGGTTGACGATGGCGCGGCAGAAGATGCCGGTGTCGCCGAGATAAATCTCCAACTCCGACGGCCGTGGCAGCGATCCTTGGATGACCGCTTCAGAGAGCGGATCCTCGATGTACTTCTGAAGGGCCCGGCGTAGCGGCCGCGCGCCGTAGCTGCGGTCCACCAGCGTTTTCTCCAGAATGTATTTCGCGGCGTCGTCGTTCACCCGGATCTTGATCTGCTTCGAGACCAGGTTGACGTTGATCTGCGCCACCAGCAGGTGGATGATCTTGAGCAGATCGTCGTCGATCAGCGACGTGAACAGGATCACTTCGTCGATGCGATTCAGGAATTCAGGATTGAACGCCTTCTTCACCTCGCTCATGACCTGGTCTTCCACTTTGGGCGGCACGCCAGTATTGGAGGGCGCCGAGAAGCCGATGGACGCCTTCTTGTCCAGGAAGCGGGCTCCCAGGTTCGACGTCATGATTATGATGGTGTTCTTGAAGTCCACCGTATTGCCGAGGCCATCGGTCAACTGGCCGTCTTCAAACACCTGCAACAAGATGTTGTAGACATCCGGATGCGCCTTCTCGATTTCGTCGAGCAGGATGATGGAATAGGGAGCGCGCTTGACCCGCTCGGTCAACTGGCCGCCCTCTTCGTAGCCGACGTATCCGGGAGGCGAGCCGATCAGCTTCGAAACGGAGTGCTTTTCCATGAACTCCGACATGTCGAAGCGAATGAGCGACTTCTCGCTGCCGAACAGAAAGTCCGCCAGGGCGCGCGCGACTTCGGTTTTGCCGACGCCCGTGGGTCCGAGGAACAGGAACGAGCCAGCCGGCCGCTTGGGCGACTTCAAACCCGCGCGGGAGCGTCGGATGGCCCGCGCCAGGGCCGAGATGGCCTTCTCCTGGCTGATGACGCGCTTGTGCAGTTCTTCCTCGATGCGAATTAGCTTCGAGATCTCTTCTTCCTTGATCGCCGTCATCGGCACGCCAGTCCAGCGGGCGACAACGTCTTCAATGTCGTCCTTGGTGACGCAGCCGGTGGAGGTGTCGTCGAGGTTGTACTTCTCGCGAAGCTGGCGCAGGTTCTCGCGTTCCTTGCGCTCTTCGTCGGAATAGAAACGCGCCTTTTCGAACTCGTGGTTCGCGATGGCGTTCTCCATCCGATGCACGATGAACTTGATGCGCTTCTGAATGTCGGCCACTTCGGTGGGAAGCGTGGTCTGCCGCAGTTTCACGCGGGCGCCCGCTTCATCGATGAGGTCAATCGCCTTATCGGGAAGGAAGCGATCCGGAATGAAACGCGTGGATGCATGGACCGCCGATTCCACCGCCTCATCCGTATACGCAACGGCGTGGAACTTCTCGTAACGCTCCTTGATGCCGAACAGAATCCGGATGGCGTCCGTTTCGGACGGAGGCGGAACTTTGACGGCCTGGAAGCGGCGCTCCAGCGAACGGTCCTTTTCAATGGACTTGCGATACTCACTGGGCGTCGTGGCGCCGATGCACTGGATCTCGCCGCGCGACAGTGCCGGCTTCAAAATGTTGGCGGCGTCGAGCGAACCTTCGGCCGACCCGGCCCCGACTAAGGTGTGCAACTCGTCGATGAAGATGATGGCGTTCTGATTCTCCATCAGTTCCTTCATGATGGTTTTCAAGCGCTCCTCAAACTGGCCGCGGTACTTAGTACCCGCGACGATGAGAGAAAGGTCGAGCGCCAAAATCCGCTTGTCGGAAAGGAAGGAAGGCACGTCACCGTCGGCGATGCGCTGGGCAAGGCCTTCGACGATGGCGGTTTTCCCAACTCCAGGCTCACCGATCAAAACCGGATTGTTCTTGGTGCGGCGGCAGAGGATCTGGATCACGCGGTCCAGTTCATAATCGCGTCCAATTAGCGGATCGAGCGAGCCGTCGATGGCAGCCTGCGTCAGGTCGCGGCTGAATTCGGCGAGCAGCGAGCTCTCTTTCGGCCGGTTGGACGAAACTTTCTCCGAAGAAGAGCGTTGTATTTCTTCGCGCACCTGCGAGAGACGCAATCCGCGCTCATGCAGGATCTCGGCGGCGAAACTCTTCTCCTCTCTCAGCAGACCGAGCAAAAGATGCTCCGTCCCGATGTGTTTATGGCTAAGCCGCTCGGCCTCTTCCGCGCCGTAGGCAAGCACGCGCTTGCACTCGTGGCTGAGCGGCAAATCCACGGAAGTAGAAACCTTCTCGCGGATGGTGGTGTGAGCTTCTATCTGCTTGCGAATCGATTCGATGGCGGCGTGCGATCGAAGGAAGCGGTTTGCCAGCGCTTTGTCTTCGCGCAGCAAACCCAACAGCAGGTGCTCCGTCTCGATATAGGGGCTTCCGAACTGGCTGGCCTCGTACCTCGCAAAGAAAATAACCCTGCGTGCCTTTTCGGTGTAACGTTCAAACATAATTTCCGCCGTAATTTATAGATGCTTCGCCAGGGATCTCCGTTCCGGCCGGGCCGATGCCCGGAACAGAAGCGGGAATCCACTGGTTCAAACTGCCTTTATCCAACTGCAGAACGCGGTCGCAACGCTGCGCGAAAGAGAGATTGTGCGTGACGTAGATCGAGGTGAGCCGATGAGAACGATGCAATTCGGCGAGCAGACCGACGATCATTTCGCCCGTCCGGAAGTCGAGGTTGCCGGTGGGCTCGTCGGCCAGCAGAACCGTAGGATTGCCAACGAGCGCCCGCGCGATAGCCACCCTTTGCTGTTCACCGCCCGATAACTCCCCCGCGCGATGAGAGGCGCGGTTCCGTAGCCCGACTTCATCTAACCTCGCCAGCGACTCAAACGCAGCTTTTGCCGTGCTGCCGCCCCGGATCAACAGCGGCATCATCACATTCTCCTGCGCTGTAAACTCAGGCAGGAGCGCATGATTCTGCCAAACGAACCCTATTTCCCGGTTCCTAAACTCTGCGAGCTCCGTATCCGCGAAACCGGATATGTCCTTATGATCGAAGTATATCTTACCTTTCGAAGGCCTGTCCAGACCGCCCAGCAAATAGAGCAAGGAGCTCTTGCCAGTACCAGACTCGCCGATGATGGCGATCCGCTCCCCGCGGGCGATCTCGAACTCCATGTTGGAGAACACGATAAGCTCGTGATCGCCAGAAATGTAAGTTTTCGTTAGGCCCGCGCCACGGATTAGAGCGCCTTCTTCCGTCATGAGAATTCTTCTTCCAAGCTAGCATGGGGGACAAGTTGGGCCGCCGATAACTCAGATTCGCCGTGCGATAGGGAAAGTGACGGGCCGGACTACTACATACACCTAGAGGATCGCCGGCGCCCAAGGTCCTTTCAGTGCATTCCCGTTCACGTACAGTCAGCCCATGCCAGTCAGCCTACCGGCGACGTGGGCCAGAAAAACGAAGGCCGCTAATCCGCCAAGTTCTCTAGGCGTAACGGATCAGGGCCGTGATGGGCACGTATCTAAACTGCGAGGTGCTGATGGCAAACCAGCCTAAGCCCACTCAACCCGCTGCCAATCGCGACTGCTTCTTTGTCGGCAGAATATGGCACTGGCGGGCCAGGCGCTTCTTATATGCAAAAGACTACGGACCCAAGGGCTTCCCCTTGAAGAACAGTAAGTCTTAGCGTCTAATCAACAGAACCTAACCTCGGGGCTGTCATCAGTAATCCCGAGCCTTGGAGGGCGCGTAGCCGGTGCTGTTAGGGGCCTTATAAACCCCGAACGATCCTTGGCGGGATATCGGTTCGACTCCGACGCCCTCCGCTCCAACACAATCGTCTCACGCTAGTCAATACCGTTCTCATCTACGGATTGATGCGCTGCTAGGACAGTTCATGAGAAAAC
>JBEKUT010000134.1:0-16988 GCA_049514735.1 Bryobacteraceae bacterium | reverse complement strand
CCCTTATCCCGCCGAAACCGACTTGTTCTTCCGACTGAGCGCCGGTAGAAGAAGGTTCAGAAGCGCTTGATCAGAGAGCGGGTTCTGACCTGAGATCACCTCGCGATCTTGAAGAACGTAGCTCTGCCATGGAGCGACTACGCTTACCTCGCCGCCCGCTGTACGCAAGGCGAAGTCCGGGTAGAACAGCACCTTGCCACCAATCTCAAGCGGTTCCCGCTGCTGCTCTTCCGCTGTCGAAAAGACAGTCATCTTATACCCAGCATAGATCCACCCTTGAGCCTTTGCCCGCGCTCCAGCGGCATCGCCCGCCGACAGCGCGGCCACCACTTCCGTCGAATTAGGAAGCGCCGCGAGAAGTGAAATCCCGCCATGGCAGAGCACCGCCGTAGGCTTGGATGTTTTATGAAAGTGTCTCAGCACGGTGCCCGCGTCGGGATCGTCGAGAAGATCCATCATCGGGCCATGGCCGCCGGGGACGAAAACAGCGTCATATTGATCCAGGCCCCATGCGATGACATCCGAGATACGATTTGGATTTTTGAGCCCAGTCAGGGTGTCGCGGAATTTTAGATAGTCCTGAAGCTTAGCCTCGTCTCCACCGAAGAAGTCGGCTACAGCTGAATGGACGTCCATTTGCGGCGTGTTGCCTTTTGGGTTGGCGAAAGTGATTTCGTAGCCCTCTTTCATCAGCGCGCGAACCGGAACCGTAACTTCGTTGAGATAGTAGCCGGCGCCGGTATAAACCTTGCCATCTTTCAAGGGCAAGCCATGACCGCTCGAGACTAGCGCCAAAACCTTTCCTTTAGTTGTCATTTTGTTCTCCTTGTTGAAATTGAGTCTGTTTCCGATATTGGCGAGTAAGTCCATCAGATCCGCGATCCGTCCGTCCACGGTTCCCTCCAAAGTGCGCAAGGACGGGCCATCGGCGGTTGATGTAGGTCATGCCCCCGGGAATCCAAACATCAACCACGACTGATTTGCCACCCAATGCGGGTATAGCTCCGTCATCTGATCGAACAGCGCCTGCTCGGATGTCGCAGTTTTCTGTAGCCGATCGAAGTCCTGGAGGTAACGCTTGGTGTCTTGGATCGTCGAAGGAGAGTCGGGCGCGCCAGGCTTCTTGTGACCCGCGACAACCATCGTCGGGTTCAGCGCCGCTAACCGGTCCAGGTCCGCGATCCAATTCTTTCGGCTCTCGGGGGTGGTGTCGCCGACATACATGCGGCATTGGTTGTACACAACGTCGCCAGCGACGATCAGGCCAATCGATGGAACGTAGAGAGACGTCGAATCGGGACTATCGGTGCGGCCCTGCTCGATAATGCGCAATTCGTGGCCCTCGAGAGTGAACGTGTCGGGCTCATAGGGCTCAGGTGAAACCAACTTCGTGGCCACTTGCCCAGGAAACATACGGCGGGCCAGCCGCTCCACAGTGGGAGTGAAAGACATCTGCATGGCCTTCACCGTCTTGGGTGCCTCAGCCACTGTCCCCATTGCGTCCACCAGCACCGCGTCGTACTCGCCGAAGATTAAAGTCGACGTGATCGGGTCAAAGCCGAGCGCTTCGCCGAAGGGCTTTGGCCGCTCGCCGACCATTGCCTTTCCCGGAGCCGTAAAAACGTTGACGCTAAGCGTGCTCGACGCGACAAGCGCGGTCGCGCGCGTGGCCTCTTTCAGTCCACTTGTGCCGTCCATTTGGTACTCCTTTCGATGTCAGAGCGAGTGACTGCTAACCGTACTTGAGATCCGTGCTCTGTCCCACCTCGATAATATAACCGTCAGGATCGCGGATGTAGCAGCGAATCTCGCCGTACTTGGGTATTGGCTCCGTGATGAACTCAGCTCCTAGACTTTTCCACAATTCATAGCACGCATGGATATCCGCAACGCGGATATTCATAAAGCCATTAATCTTATCCGGGTCGGGGACGCTGAGCGTTACCGACGGCTTGTCGGGGGTCGGCCCGCCCCCGACGTTGACAAGCAGCCAGGTATTCGCAAACTGAATGTACGCGGGCGCGCCTTTGGTGTCGCCGCTGCTCAGAATGCGGCCGCCGAAGACCTTCTCATAAAAGCGAGCCGACCGGTCGATGTCGGCGACGGTTAGAAAATGTGCGACGGTAAACCCCTCACGCGGGGGCATCTCGTAGCTCTTCTGTTCCACTTGTACTGCGTTCATTGATGGCTCCTTTCAATACGGTGCTGATTACAAAATACGGTGTCCCAAGTCCCGTTCCCATTCATAAAAAATCGATCGACTCCAGCTAATGCAGCAGCGATTCCCAATTCGCTGGAACTCTCCCTGCCGGCCCAGGCGATGGTTGATCCTCCGGATGCGAATGTGGCGGAAGCAACTCCACGCCCTCGATCGTCCCCCGCTTCTCGTAGTCGTAGAACCAATCCTCACCCGGCTCGAAGCTGGCAATAATCGGATGCCCTGTTGTCGCGGCATGTTTGGACGCATGCTGGCTCGGGGAACTGTCGCAGCAACCGATGTGCCCACACTTCGCACACCGGCGGAGATGATACCACCAGCCTTTTGGCGATGCCAGGCATTCGACGCAACCCATCGCCACTCGGCTTGGAAGCAGGGTTGATTCCGCGCTGGTCTTTTTTCATTCCCAAGTTTCCTTCCATCCGGAACCGCGCCGGGCGCCGGCCTAGCGCGCGATTTGGCCCAGGTAGTATCCGAGCCGATTTTCGACATCCCCAGGCTTGTGGAAGCCTCGCGCCATCAGCGCCTTGATCCCATCCTGCGCGGCGGGTCGCCCGAGCGAAGCGATGCACGCATCCCACCCGGCGCCGAGCTCGACGTCCGGCGGCAGGCTGGTGTTGACGAGGCGCTTGGTGTTGGCGATCGCCCATTTGTCGAACCCGGCGATGCGGGTCGCCAGCGCCTCGACGAACGCGTCTAGATCGGCGTCGGGTAGGGCGCGATTCACGTAGCCGTAGGCCTCGGCCTGCTCCGCCCCGATGTCTTCCGAGCTCAAGAGCACCTCGAGGGCGCGGTTTCGGCCGATGAGTCGGGGCAGCCGGGCCATGGGGCCCCCGCCGGCGACCATCCCCACGCCCACCTCCCACTGCGAGATGATGGCCTTTTCGCGGCTGGCGAAACTCATGTCGCAGGCCAGCGTGATCTCACTGCCATTGCCCGTCGCCCGGCCACGCACGAGCGCGATGGAAGCGACTGGCAAGCGAGTCAGACGCGCGAGAAAGTCCGGCCAAGGTGGCAAGCCTGTGGGACCCGCCGGCATTGAGGTCAGGTCCTCAAGCTTTGCCAGGAAATCGGAGTGATTCAGGAAGTAGTCGTCGACTGCGCTATCGAATACTACGACCCGGACATGCTCGTCGGCCTCGAGAGCGCCGATGACTCCCTGGAACTCCCGGACCATTTCTGGACCCATCACGTTGATCGGCGGGTTGTCGATCGTGACTCGCCAGTAGGCGGGCGACCGCCGGGCCACCCGGATCTGTGCGGGCTTCGTAAGTGCGCTTGCAGTTGTCATGGCATTCTCCTGTCTATTCGTTTGCCTCGGGAACCGATTGATTGTCCCCAACGCTTTCTCGATATTTGGATCATTTGTTACTTCCCGGCAGTCGGTTTATTACCGCCGCGCCCGCCTTGCTAACGATCTCGTCCTGGGAATCCGCGCCTCCCGAACAACCTATTGCGCCGATAATCATCCCCTGTTCGATCAGTGGGATCCCGCCTCGAGAGGCGATGATTCCATCGAACGCGAGCAGATAGTTGAAGTGCATAAGCTGGACACCGTCCTCGAACTGCTTCGTTTCGCGCCGGAAGGTCGCGGCTGCTCGCGCCTTGTGCTCGGCAATCTTAATGGAGGCAAGCATCGCGCCGTCCATTCGCTGGAAAGCCACGAGATTGCCGCCGGCATCGACCACCGCTGCGTTCATCTTCCAATTCCGCTTCTTCGCCTCTGCCACCGCCGCCTGAATAACCGCCTGGGCTCGGTCTAGCGATATCGGTGGGCCATACGGAGTGTCGAAAGGAATTTCGTCCGGCACAAAATCGAGAGGATTTGTTTCCGTTGGCTGCAGCGCTCGACTCGCAGTCGCCGTGTTTCCTGTTTTCTCATTGGACATAAGTTCCCCTATGATGGCCGGTCCACTCTAAGCTCGCCGCCGGTTCGCGTGCGCGCATTTAGCGAGCAGGCACTATGCGTCGCTCCCTCCGTTCACCTCTTGCCGTAGGCCGTGAAAATGTAATCCTTGGCCGCCACTCTCGTATGGCACGCGAAACCGCAATTGACGACGCCGGTCGCATCGGGCTTGAACGTGTCCGACGCGGGATCGTAGTCAAACACGGCGTATGCCCATCCCTTCGTGTCCGGGAATTTCTTGGTGTTCTTCTCGATGAGGAAAACGTCTTGTAGGGTGTCCGGTATCGTCACTGCAAAAGGGGATTCCGTGCTCTTTTTCCGTTTCCACTCGATTTTTGCAATCTTGGAGCCATCGGGGAAAGGCTTGCCGTTGCCGGGAACGCCGGCCCGGTAGGCGTCGATCATCGTGGGATTGGCGACCATCGCCTTCAGCAGATCGTCAGTCTGACTGACGGCTACAACCTGCCAGTTCTCGTACCCCCTGAAGTCGGAGAACGCGAGCCCATTTGGCACGCGCAGTGTGTATTTGTCCTGCGCGCCAAAGGCCCTGCCGGCGAGGACCGCTAGCGTTATGACAAGTGCGGCTGCTGAAACGGCTCGTAAACTGCGCGAGGGCAAAAGCATTTTGTCAAACATGAATTCCTCCTATTCGATGTGCCTTGCGCAGCGGAGCGCATTTCATCGCGAGTGTGAGCGCACGCTTCAGCCCAGCTTTTCCCGCTCGGTCCATGATGCTGGAAAATGCCGTGAATTGAGCGGCTTAGCGTGGACGCTTGTGGGGTTGGGCGGTGCTGTCCGGATGTCTGATGTCGGCTGGCTGGCACCGCAGGTAGACTTTCCAGCGGGCTCTTCGTCCGTTGACAGGTATTGTCAGGTACCCGTTCCGAATGTGTGACCGCGGAAGATAACCCCGTCTTAAGCGGCGTCCCTAACGTCAAGGATTATCGGCAACGTAACGCCGGCCAGGCACCCGTTCAGCGATTGGGACGAGACGCGAGCGGAGGTGGAATGCTTTAGCTCTTTGACAACATAATCGACATGGGCAGGTCCAGCGGAGGCGAAAACCTGCAGTTCCGCTTGCTTCGCCAGTTGCACCGTATACGCGCCAACATTTCGGTCTCGCGGCTACCATCTGCGCTAACGCCACCGCGTATTCGGCATAAGCGCGACAGAATTGTTTGTTTGTGACGGGGGACGCGGTAAGTACTCTCAGTCAGTTTCTAAATTCGGGCCGCGCAGGAGTGCGACAACGCCACTATGATCGAGCGGCGCTGTCCCTACTGCCTCCAGACCTTTTTCCGTCGAAATATCAGCCCGCCCACGATTTGGACGATTGTTGCACAGCAGCGCCCATCTTAGACAGGGCCCCGTTTCCCTCACAGGTCCGTGGCGTTCGGCTGTCGTCGCAGCCACGGCAATAAACTGTTTGCAGACAGTTGCACATCGAAAAAAACACGATTCGCCGTCCCGACCGCTTTTCGCCATTCCCTTTATTAGTGAGGGAGCACTTAAGGCGAAGTCGATGGCAGCACCCAAAAGCCGCGCCGTAGAAAATCAAGATCGGACTTGGTTCACTTGCGCTCCCTCCCTTCGACCCAGCCCGGCACCAAGATAGGACAAGTGACGTGGATCTGGGCAGAGAGTGTGTTATGGAGTCAAAAGGGATCGGTGTTTTGCGCGTGGCGGGTGAGCGGACTAGTTTTGGTCAGTTAGTTTCCGATATCGGAATAGCTTTAAGGTTCCACGTTCTACGTCTCCCGAAGCGCGAACATGGGGTCTACTTTCGTGGCGCGGCGGGCGGGGATGTAGCTGGCCACCACGGCGACTGCGAGCAGAAGCAGGGGCACGATCAGAAACACGGCCGGATCGTGGGGGCGGACGCGGTAGAGCAGGCTCGCCATGATTGGGGCGGCAGATGCGGAAAAGATCACGCCGGCGGCGATTCCGACGCAGGCAAGCACGATGCCTTTGCGCAGGAATAGTTTGAGAACGTCTGCTCGCTCGGCTCCCAGAGCCATGCGCAGCCCGATCTCGCGGGACCTTTGCCCGACCATGTATGCAAGCAAGCCGTAAATTCCGATGGAAGCCAGAAGGAGCGCCAGGCCGGCAAATGCGCCCACCAGGCCGGCGGAAAAACGGCGCGATGCCAGCGACCTCTCGATCACTTCGTTCATCGATGAGATGTTAAATACGGGCACGCCCGGATCGATACTCTGAATCTCACTCCTAATCCGCGGTTCGAGGGAGGTTGCCGGCAGAGACGTGCGCAACACGACCGCGAGTTGCCTGTCCCCGTTTTGATAGAGCGGGACAAATATGTGAGGGACGCCGTCGATGTCGAGACCGTCGTGTTTGATGTTCTTGACGACACCCACGACAGTCATCCAGGGCTGCGTTCGATCCTGTCCGAAGCGAAGGCGGCGGCCGAGCGGATCGCGATCCGTCCAGTAGCGGTGCGCGGTGGTTTCATCGATGATTGCAACGGGCGGTTTACCGTCTTCGTCGCTTTCCGTAAAAAAGCGTCCGCGCACGAGAGGAGCCTGCATCACTTGAAAATAATCGGGGCTGATCCGAATGATCTCCGCGCGCAGATCGTGTGGGAAATCGCTGGGACTATCTTCAATCGTTAGTGCGTCGCTATCGATATTGTCTTGGGCTATGGTGGGTAAAGCCGAGGTCATTCCGGCGAGATCGACTCCTGGAATCGCCTTCATGCGCCGTAATAGCTCGCGATTAAACGTAGTTTTGCGGGCATTTCCGAGATATGGATCGCCTTTGGGATCGTTGGGGATCGGAAGCCAGACACGCGCAGCGACGACATGAGCCGGATTAAAGCCCGGATTTTCCAGCAGCAGCTCGCGTAGCGTACGCAGCAGCAAGCCGGCTCCGACCATCAGTACAACCGCGAAGGCGAGTTCCGACACGATCAGTGCATCGCGCAGGCGGCCGGTCCTGACGCCGTGGCCGGAACCGCGAGCCCCTTCTCGAATCTGTAGTGAGAGATCGGACCTGGTGGATTGAATGGCGGGAGCGAGTCCAAACAACAGACCGGTGAGCAGCGAAATCAGGAGAGCGAAAGACAGCACGGTCCAATCGATATTCACTTCGCTCAGCCTGGGAATGCTTGGCGGAAGTAAGCTCAAGATAAGCCCGAAAGTAGCGGCGGCGGTGGCAATCCCGGCGAGACCACCAATGAGCGAAAGAAGCACGGTCTCAGTCAACATCTGGCGGATGATGCGGCCGCGGCCCGCGCCCATCGCCAGCCGCACCGCCATCTCTTGCTGGCGACCCGAGGCGCTGGCCAACAGGAGATTGGCGATATTCAGCGAGACGATAAAAACAATCAGGATTACCGCGCCCATTAAGACCAGTAACATCGGCCGGACGTGGCCGACCATGAACTCCTGCAAGGGTTGAATCTCAACCGTCCATTGAGTCTGCGCTGGATAATCGGCCGGGAAATCGTGGCGTACCTGGACCGCCATGGCCGTGATACGGGCCTGAGCTTGCTGGATTGTCAGACCTGGCTTGAGACGTCCGATTGCCGCCGGAATAAAGCGGTTGCTGCGTATCGGCTTAGGACAAGGGTCGGCTCTAAATCCGGCGGTCGTAAATACTTCGACGTTTCCGGAAATTGTCGGTCCGGGATGGCGAAAGCTGGGGGGAAGTACACCGACAATCGTGTACGGGTCGTTGTCGAGATGGAGTGTGCGGCCCAGTACGCCGGGGTCGGCGCCATAGGAACGGCGCCACAGGCCGTCGCTGATTACGGCGATGGGAGCGAAGCCAAGAGCGAAATCCTGGACGCCGAATAACCGCCCAATTTGAGGGGTCGCGCCCAGCATCGAAAAGTAGTTGGGATGGGTGACGATGAACTCGAGACGCTCCGGTTGGCTGGCGCCGGTTAGATTTACGCTGCCTCCACCCACCGCGCTCACGTCTTCGAAAACACCGGACCGGGTTCTGAGGTCGTCCAGTTCGGGCGCGGAAAAAGGAACGTCGCGTAAGCCGACGCCGGGGCTGTTGAAGACGATTCTCACTAAACGATCGGGGGTGCGGTAGGGAAGTTGGCGTAGCAATACCGCGTTTACGATGCTGAAAATGGCGGTGTTGGCTCCCACGCCCAGCGCGAGCGTCAAGACTGCGACGAGGGTGAAGGCGGGCTTCTTGCGCAGCATGCGCAGACCGTAGTGGAGATCCTGAAATAAGGCTTCCATCAGATGTACGCCACGCGCGTCGCGGCATTCCTCCTTGACCTGGTCCATGCCACCGAAGAAGAGGCGGGCGCGCCGCACGGCGTCATCCCGCGATAGGCCCGCATGAACGTGCTTTTCGACCTGCTGTTCGAAGTGAAAGCGGAGCTCGCTGTCGAGTTCCGACTCTACTCTCTTGCGACGCAGCAGGGAGCGCAGGCGAGAAGTAATATCGCTGAGCATGTGACTTCTCTCTAAGTTGTTCCCTGTTCCCGTTTCGCTTCTACAGGAAGAATATACATCAACTCTTGTCGAAGCGCAAGAGGAGAGCGTCTTGTGACTATTCCTGGCGTAGCGCCACAGTCGGTTCGATCTTCGTCGCGCGATACGCTGGCAGCCAACATGCCAGAATCGCGACGATGGCTAACATCACTATCACAATGACAAATCCCATGGGGTCCTTGGGATTCCATCCGGAGATATATCGCGCGATCACACTACTGAGCGTGAGGCTTGCCGCCACACCGATCGCGATGCCCGAAGCTGTCAGGCGAGCCGTGGTGCGGACCACCAGTCTTACTACATCCTTCGGCTGAGCGCCCAGCGCCATGCGAATGCCGAACTCATGCGTGCGGCGCGAGACTGTGTAAGAGACCAGGCTATACATTCCGGTAGCCGCAAGCGGCAAAGCGACGCCCGCGAAGATGCTGAACAATGTCGTGCTGAAGCGCGGATAGGCGCGTTCGAAATCGTGCAATACTTCTTCGAGCGTACGAATCTCCATTACGGGCTGGTCGGCGTCCACCATGCGCACTCGCTGCCGGATCGTGTTGATCAATAAGTGCGGATCGCCGGCTGTGTGGATGAGATAGGAGGACCAGGGGACCATTACCATCGTGTAAGGAATGTAGATCGCCGGCTCCGGCTTGTCGCTCAAGCCCCGGTTTCGCGCCGTCGCGACTACACCGGCGATCTCGAACCATTGGTCTCCCGCCGGTGGAGTAAAGAAGTCCGGGTTGTTGAATTCAAGAGCGCGAACGTGAATACGCTGGCCGATGGGATCAATGCCGTTGGAAAAGTAGGTGCGGGCCATCTCATCGTTGATCACGGCGTAGTGTCTGGCGAGCTGAACATCGGAATCGTCGAACAGCCGCCCTCGAAGCAGTGGCACGCCCACCGTGGCAAAGTAGCCGCCGCTGACAAGTCCGACTCGGGTCTTCTGGTTTGCCGTGGATGTGCGGCCGGCAATCTCGAAGTCGGTTTGAAAACCGATGTACGGAGGCAGCGCGGTCTCCGTCATGGCTGCCGATCTGACGCCGGGCGTGGAACGAATACTGTCGAGCACGCGTGCACAAAACCGGCCACGCTCGGACCAACTCGTGTAGCGGCCCTTCGCCAGATCGACTTCGATGTCAGAACATTCTCCGGCCGATAACCCGGCGTTACGTTGGTCAATGCAATGAATCCACGAATCGCGACTCCCGCTCCGGCCAGCAGCACCATAGTTAACGCGATCTGGCCAACGATCAGAAAGGTTCTCATCCAACCACCGCCAGAAGGAGCGGTGGCGCCCTTGCCGCCATCTTGCATCGCCTGGTTGACATCGGTTTTGGCGAGTTGCAGAGCCTGGGCCAGGCCGAAAGAATTGGAGCCGGGGCAGCGACGCTCGCTTTGGGCATCCTTCTCCTGGTATGGATCTGTCATGGAAAGCTCGGGACGCCGCGCAGATGCCGTACGCGCTGGCCGGTCTGATGTCGCTAACTCTTGCGGCCGCGCCCGTCTGCTGGACGCACTACCAGATTCTGCAAAATCCCGCCGTTGCGCTTCTGCTGGCTCACGCGGCGCGGCGGCGCAAATGGATTTCAGCGACCCTCATAATACTCTGCGCTGCACTGCTCTATCCGATCCCAGTGGCGATTCTTACTTCCTATTACCGCGCGCACCACGGATGGACCGCCGATTCCCCAGCGATTTTGTATGTCTGGACCTCAATCGCCCCGCTTGCGTCTCTCGTCCTGTTCGGCCTTTTTCTTGGTGAAATCCGTGCGGGAGCGAGCACGTACTGACGCTCTCGGCATCTGCCGATAGGATCACAATAAGCCATGAGATATCTTGTGCGATATTTTCTCCCTCCGCTCTTAATCGCCACGCTGGTAATCCTGAGCGGTTGCGCCAGGGCTCGCATCACCACGGAAATAAAATCCGGCGGAGCCTGGACTCGAACGGACTCCTTCACCGGTCAGGAGAAGAAGGAGGGCCAACAGGGGCAAATGAACCCCGCCATCGACGACGTCTTCCTGCTGCCATCCGGCAGCGATTGGAAATCCCACACGTCAAAAACGGACAAGGACAGCACCCGCGTGTTCGAACGAACGCTCCGTACCGCCGACTCGCTGAAGGGAGACCTTTCCATCAAAGACGGCGAAAAGCTGCAGCTCGTGAATGAAGTCACCGTACGCCGCGTGGGACCGCAACGCTTCGAGTATCGTGAGACGCTGTCCTGGAAAGCTCCCAGAGTGGATACGGGCAACGTCAAGCCGATGCCGCTGGCAGAAATCAGAGCTGCTCTGCCCCAGGAACTGGCTACCGACGCCAACGTTCAGAGCCTCGCGGAGAAGGTCACGGCGCTCACGATCCCGCTGATGTTCGGACCCGGCGACCCGCTGCTCGCAATGGGCTTGCTGCATCCCGATCTGGCCGCGCGGCGGGCCAGCCAGCGCATGAGCGGGTTGATGATGAAGGCGCTGGAGGATCAGTTCGGCGACAAGTTACCGATCGATCAACGCAAGGAGGTCGTACGCAAAATCATCGCGGCGACTCTTGTCTCGGTGCAGCCGTCCCAACCCGATCCCTCGGCCGGGCCGCCCGACAAGAGTTCCAGCAGTGGACTGACGCCCCTTATGTTCATCGTCAAAACACCAGGGCGCGTTATTTCGTCCAACGGTGAGTTGGATGAATTCACCGGCGAGGTTTTCTGGGCGCTATTTCCCGAAGCTGCGGTGCTCAAGGATGTGACGCTGACGGCTATTTGTGAGATCCCGGAACAAGCTGCGAATCGCCGGTAACGAAAAAACGCCGGAAATAAGTCCTTAATTTTCAATATGCCACAAGCTGGGCCTTCCTGACTCGCCCGCGCGCCTCGCGACAATCAAGCGGAACAATCAGGAGGTTCCGCTATATGTTTCCCAGCGTCCAATCCTATTTCCGCGCCTTCAACGAGCCGTTTGAAGGAGCCATCCCTTATATGTATCTCGACGTCAAAGGTCTGGTGACTGTCGGCGTCGGCAATTTGATCGACCCGGTTGAACTCGCCACAGCCCTACCGTTTCGGTTCAAGAACCAACCCGAGCAGCACGCGTCGCCGGTGCAAATCGAGGCCGAATGGCACAAGCTCAAGAGCGATCGATCTCTCGCGAGCAAGGGACATCGCGCCTGCGCCGCCCTCACGGAATTGGAGCTGGGCAATGACGCTATTGAGAATCTAATCAACCACCGTCTCACGTCGAACGAGACGCTCTTGAAAAGCCAGGAAGCGTTCCATGCTTTCGAAAACTGGCCCGCCGACGCGCAGCTCGCGTTGCTGAGTATGGCCTGGGCGATGGGTCCCGACGGCTTCCGAACGTTCCACAACTTCCGGGCTGCCTGTCAGAAGATGGACTTCCAAACGGCGGCCAAAGAAAGCCGCCTCGACGAGACCGGCAACCCCGGCCTGATACCCAGAAATTACGCGAACTTCACCCTGCTCTCCAACGCCTCGATTGTTCTGACGCAGAATTTGCGGCGGTCGAATCTCTATTACCCCGGATCGCCGACATCGTAAGCCGGAAAGCGTTGGTAGTTGTTGGTTGGTAGTTGTTCGTTCGGTCCGTTCTACGTTCTACGCCGAGCCACAAACCACGAACCACGAACCACGAACTACAAACCACGAACCACGAACCACGAACTACGAACTACGAACTACGAACTACGAACCAACAACGCCTTCCGCCCTATCATTAGATTATGGAAAAACTCTCCGACGCCGAACTTAGCGCGGCGCTTGCCGAACTCCCCGGATGGAAGATCGAAAAGGGCAAGCTCCATCGCGAGTACAAGTTCGCCGATTTCATCCACGCCTTCGGCTTCATGTCTACTTCGGCGCTCGCAATCGAAAAGATGAATCATCATCCGGAGTGGTTCAACGTCTACAACCGCGTCGCCGTCTATCTCGTCACGCACGACGCGCAGGGAATCACGACGCGGGATATCGAGCTCGCGGCGATCCTCGACAGAACCGCCCTGAAACTGCAATGAGACTGCTCGCCCTTTTCGCATGCGCCCCGGCCTGCTTGTACGCACAAGAAGTCTTTTCCGGCGCCGCGGCTGTCGATACCCAGATCGACCAGGCCGTGCATGACCAGCTCATCCCCGGCGCCGTGCTCCTGATCGGACACAACGGCGAGGTCGTATATCGCAAAGCCTACGGCTCCCGCGCGCTCATTCCATCGCGCGAGCCTATGAGCGTCGACACCATCTTCGATGCCGCGTCGCTCACCAAAATAATCGCGACCACTTCGTCGATGATGAAGCTGGTTGAACAGGGCAAGGTCCGCATCAACGATCCCGTTACGAAATATCTTCCCGAGTTTCAAGGCGGCCAGAGCGACATCACGGTGCGCAACCTGATGACGCACTTCTCCGGCTTCCGTCCCGATCTCGATCTGAGTCCCGCATGGAGCGGCTACGAGACCGGCATTCAAAAGGCCCTCATGGACAAACCCGCCGGCTCTCCGGGAGTGCGCTTCGTCTACAGCGACATCAATTTCATTCTCGTAGGAGAGATTGTCCATCGCGTCAGTGGACAAACGCTGGATGAATACGCGCGCGAGCACGTTTTCGAACCGCTCGACATGAAGGATACGCGATTCAAGCCCGCCGCGAGCGAAATTTCCCGCATCGCGCCCACTGAAATCGATCCCGACACCGGTAAGCCCCTGCGCGGCATCGTTCATGACGAGACCTCACGATTTATGGGCGGCGTGGCCGGACATGCCGGATTGTTCACCACCGCCGACGACCTCGCAAAGTTCTGCCAAATGATGCTCGACCTCGGCGAGGTGAAAGGGAAACGTCTCTTCGATCCGCAGGTGATCCGCTTCTTTACGAGCCCGCAGACTCCCGCGGACCAGCCTATTCTTCGCGGCCTCGGATGGGACATCGATTCGCCTTACTCCTCGAATCGCGGTGAATTGTTTCCCATCGGATCGTATGGCCATACGGGGTTCACGGGCACTTCCATCTGGATCGACCCCCTTTCCCGCAGCTACGTAATCATCTTGACCAACGTTGTTCATCCTCATCGCGGCAAGTCGCTTTCGTCTTTCCGTAGCCGCATCGCGACCATCGCCGCCGCTTCATTTAACATCAATGCGCCCGCGGTACTGGTCACCGGTTATAACGAGACGATTAGCGGACCTGGTCTGCACCGCATAGTCCAGAGAAATGCGCATACTTTGACCGGTCTGGATGTCTTGGCGCAGCAGAATTTCGCGCCGCTCAAAGAAAAGCGCATCGGTTTGATTACGAATCAAACGGGAATGAGCCGCGACGGCAAACGCGATATAGATTTAATGAAGGCCGCGGGAATCCATCTCGTTAAGATCTTTTCTCCGGAGCATGGCATCAGCGGGAAAGAGGACCAGTCGAACGTCGCCAATACAACGGACGAAGCCACCGGGCTGCCGGTATTCAGCCTCTATCACGCGACCACGCGACGCATCACGCCCGAAATGCTCGACGGCCTGGATGCGCTGGTATACGACATTCAGGACGTCGGCGCGAGATTCTGGACCTATTCCTGCACAATGTTGTCGAGCCTGGAAGAAAGCGCCTACCGGCACATGCCATTCTACGTGCTGGACCGGCCGAATCCAATTACCGGCGTCCGCGTCGAAGGGCCGCTGCTCGACGCAAGCCTCGAATCCTTTGTAGGCTGCTTCGAAATGCCGCTTCGCCATGGACTCACTTTCGGAGAATTGGCGCAAATGGCCAACGGCGAGCGGAACTGGAACGCCGATTTGCACGTGATCGCAATGCAGGATTGGCAGCGCGGGGATTGGTTCGATACGACCAACCTCCCGTGGATCAATCCTTCGCCGAATATGCGCAGCCTCAATGCCGCTACTCTTTATCCCGGAGTGGCGATGTTGGAGGCGTCGAAAAACCTCTCCGTCGGCCGCGGAACGGATTCGCCTTTCGAACAAATTGGGGCGGATTGGATCGACGGATCGCAGCTTGCCGGGTTTCTCAATAGCCGCATGATTCCAGGCGTGCGCGTTTACGCGACGCGCTTTCAACCCGTCGACTCGTACTTTAAAGGACTGGCCATCCAGGGGGTGCGGTTCGTAATCACGGACAGGAACTCGTTCGATAGCACGAGGTTCGGGCTCGAAATCGGCTACGCGCTGCAAAAGCTCTATCCGGGGAAAATCGACTGGGATGTGAACCGGTTTCTGATCGGCAACAAGGCCGTGCTGCAAGAAGAAAAGGATGGAATGGACCCACGCTCGATCGTCCAGAACATGGACGACAGCGTCAAGGAATTTGGGACGCGGCGGTCCAAATACCTTCTTTATAAATAGACTTTGGGGTGGAAGGGCCCACCCCTTGTATATTCTAGGCGGCCGTTACGGCTGCAGCTTTCGCGTTGTTGGCCTTTTGGTCCGTCTTGGGTTTATTCTTGCTCCCCGGCGGGCGGCCCCGGCGTTTGATTTCCGTCATCCAGGCTGGCGGCCGGCCCCGGCGTTTGCCGCGCCCGCGGGCTAACCGTTCCAGCGTCAAGATGGCTTCTTCAATGTGCTCGCGCTCCGAGCGGAGTTCGGCAAGCATTTTGGTCACGTCCATATTCACTCGATCTCCCTAAAAAAACGTCATTCTCGGACCCCTCACGTTCGGAAAAGCGAACAGCCTGCTGAATTGTAAGGCGATCTGATAATGTAGTTGTACTGCATTTCGGTTACGATTTCAATAGTCTCGTTCGGAAAACAGAACAACTCGCCCTCTCCAAACGCAATTTTTACGTTCTTTAACATCCTACTCCGTACCGGTACGCAGCTTCGCGCGCCAGTAAACGTAGAACGGCACTCCCAGCGCGATGATTCCCAACCCCATTAACGACTCGCGGGGCGACTTGAATAGCGTCGAAACCACCAATGAAGCGATGGCCAGCACGAAAAGAATCGGGACGACCGGATAACCCAGCGTGTGATACGGGCGCGGCATGTCCGGACGCTTAAACCGCAGTACGATCACGGAGGCCGTCGCCATCCCATAAAGAATCACGCTGGCAAAGATGACATAGGTATACAACTGGTCGTATTTTCCACTCAACACCAGCAAGGCGCCCCAACCGCTCAGCGCGAGAATCGAAACGCTCGGCGTGCGGTACTTGGGGTTGATAAAGGCGACGGAATGGAAGAACAGCCCGTCGCGCGCAATGGCGAAGGGCACGCGCGCTCCCGACAAAATCGAGCCGTTCAGCGCCGCAAAAATCGAGATCATCGCGGCGACGCTGACCGCCCTGGACCCCCACGTGGCGAATATCCGCCCCATCATGGTGGCCGCTACGCGGTCGTTCCCGGCGACCTCGGCCGGCGATAAAACGTAGAAGTAGGCGATATTCGCGAGCAGGTAAATCCCGATCACCCCGAGAATTCCGAGAATCAGCGCCAGCGGAAGATTGCGCTGCGGATTCTTGACCTCGGACGAGACCATGCTGACGTTATTCCAGCCATCGTAAGCCCACAACGCCGCCACCAGCGCGGCAAAGAAGCCGGCTATTCCGCCAGGATGCGCGACGATGCTGCCGTGATAATTCGCCGCGTTGCCCTGTCCCGACGTTAGGCCGATTACGATAATCGCGGCGATTAGGCCCACCTTTATCACCGTCACGGCAACCTGAACGTCGCCTCCCACCTTGACCCCGAAATAATTCACCGCGGCCAGAATCGCAATCACACACATCGCCAACACTTGGCCGTAGCTCACTTCAAACGAGCCCCAAGCGAACCAAACGTGCATCAGACCGGGCCTGAAATCGGCGAGATATAGAAAAAAGCCGGTCGCCAGCGTCGCGATCGAGCCGCTTTTCGCAACCCACATCTGAGTCCATCCATAGATGAAACCCCAGAATGGACCATAAGCTTCGCGCAGGTAAACATATTCTCCGCCGGCCTCGGGCAGGGCCGCGGCAAGTTCGGCGTAGCTAAGAGCGCCGAATAACGAAAGCAATCCTCCGGCGATCCAGACGGCAAACACCATGGTTGGCGTCCCGACATTCAGGATCATGGTCTTCGGCACCAGAAAAATACCGCTGCCGATCACGGTCCCGACGACAATCGAGGCCGCGCTCCAGATGCCGAGGTCGCGTTTAAGGGTGTAGCGCTCTGGTTGTGGTTGTGCCATTTCTCCCCAATATGAAGCTGGCCGCCCAGCCCACTCCGAATGTCGCCGCGGTGCCGATCAGAACGTACCAGGTGAATGCAATATTCGTGAGCGTGAAAACGCAGATCATCGTGATTAGTCCTGTTACCATTCCCAACATCGCCGCGTTCTCTTGAACCGCATTGGTAAGCAAACCCAAGAGAAAAACTCCGAGCAAAGATCCGTACAGAATCGATGCGATCGTCAATCC
>JBEKUT010000133.1:0-15515 GCA_049514735.1 Bryobacteraceae bacterium | reverse complement strand
TGGCGGCTCGACCGGAGCGACTGCGTATGACCCCACTACGATCGCGAGCATATCGATCTCACTCAACGTAGCCGGATGTTACACCGCGACAGTACAAGCCAGCCACGCACCGGAAATATCAACATCGCCGGCCAAGCCGTCACCGTTACGCAAAACGGAAACCAGCCATCTCTAACCGTCGCCATGATGCACAACGGCTCTTTCCGGCAAGGGCAGCAAAACGCGAACTACTTTGTCGTAGTCTCCAACGCTGCCACGTCAATGCCCACCAGCGCGCCGGTTGTCGTGACCGACTTTGCGCCCTCTCAGTTAACTCTGGTGTCCATGTCCGGCACAGGCTGGACCTGTGGCTGGAATATATGCAGCCGCAGCGACGCTCTGGCTGGTGGCAGCAGTTACCCGCCCATCACGGTCACAGTAAACGTCGCCGCCAACGCGCCCTCTCAAGTCACGAACGAGGTCAACGTGGTAGGTGGCGGCTCGACCGGAGCGACTGCGTATGACCCCACTACGATCGCGAGCATATCGATCTCACTCAACGTAGCCGGATGTTACACCGCGACAGTACAAGGCGAACCGTCTCATGCCACCAGTTGGACGATCAACCCGCAGATTGGGACGCTGGAAGTTGTTCCCATGTGGATCGGGATCACACCGTTCGCCGGACCATTCGACGAAATCGATATAGCCTGCTACACCCCGTCAGTGTCCGGACCCAATTCCATCATGCTCACGGCGACCAGTGAGGCCGATACTAGTCTGACAGCGAGCATACTGCTCAACGGTCACACCGGACTGCCCCAATAGCCGCAATGAAACGAGACATCGCTAGATCCAAGAACCTGACTGCATTTGTCACGAACGATAGAGTGACTCTGCCGCTCGGTTACGATTCGGTATCGGTGCGAATAATCGGCGCAAACCCGAAAACTGAATTTACCGCCGAGAGCCCGATTGAGGCAACTACTATCTCGGTTCGCGCACCAACTCGATTCGCAAAAGCGTCGACCTCGTCCATCACGGATCCGCCAGGATAACGTTAGTCGCATACGGCAGATCGCAAACGGCAACATCGCAACGTTCGCGGGCGGGCTCACCATTGGGCCAAGCGGAGACAACGGTCCGGCGACGAGCGCGACACCTCGGCAATTCTGAATTACAAGAGGTCCATTAGAACGTAGAACGTAGAACGTTTTGAACCACGAACCACGAACTAACAACGCCGTACGCGGAACGCCGTCCGCGGAACGCCGTAGTGTCTTTAAACGTGCCCCCAAACCATCCGCCCCACCGCCTGAAACTCCACCGGCCTCGACCCATCCGTGATCAAAGTGCTGCTCACGTCCATCGGAATCACCGCCCCGCTTTTCGCCAGCAGTTCCATCTCGCATCCCGCCGTACGCTCGCCCGCCATCTGCCGCACGCACATATCGTCGAGCACCTCAAGCGACTCCTTCGTCAGCAGATTCGCCAGGCTCATCATCGTCAGCTCATCCCGGCTATATCCCGTGACGCGCTCCATCGACCGGTTCACCGCAGTCAGCCGCCCCTGCCAGTCGTAACAGAAGACCACTTCGGTCGTGTTCTCCACCAGGTTGCGATACCGCCCCTCGCTCACACGCAGCGCCGTCTCCGCACGCTTCCGTTCCAGCGAGTACCGTATCGAACGCCCCATCACCTCCGCGTCGTACTGGCCTTTTACCAGATAGTCGGAAGCCCCCGCGTGAATAGCTTTCAGGATCAGGTCGTTCCCGGTCTGCCCGCTGAAAATGATCACCGGCGCCTGGCAGCCCCGCTCCCGCGCCAGATTCAGCAGATCCAGACCGCTTTTCGCCCCGAGCGAATAGTCGAAAAGATACACGTCATGTTGGTTGTCGCAGATCTGCTCGGCCGCGGCTTCGTACGTGGAAACCCAATCCACATAGGAGCAAAACTCCGTTATCTCGCTCAGCACGCCACGCGCGATGAGCGCATCGTCTTCGTCGTCCTCAGCCAGCAGAATGCTCAGATGGACGCGTTCCATAATCCTGAAAAAT
This sequence comes from Bryobacteraceae bacterium, assembly GCA_049514735.1. GTDB lineage: Bacteria > Acidobacteriota > Terriglobia > Bryobacterales > Bryobacteraceae > JAICMB01. The sequence continues at coordinate 13,479 of JBEKUT010000133.1, read as the reverse complement.
GAGGGAAGTAGCGTTCTCACCATCGGCCGGATCACGCTTTCTCTTTATACAATTACGGAACCTTCTTGTACTGGGCTGATACAAAGCCGGTCCCCCGCTAAAGCATAGCGGTTGACTTTGTACCACTTTTGGTACATACTAGAACTGCCGAGACGAGATGAACAAAGCCCGGAGATACCGGTCCGGTTTTACCGCACCGAAGCGGGCACGGCGCCCGTGCTCGATTGGCTGCGCGGTCTCGGCAAGGACGATCGGCACACTATCGGGCTCGACCTAATGCGGGTGCAGTTCGGTTGGCCGATTGGGAGGCCACTGGTGCGGAGCCTCAAAGATGGTCTTGGGGAAGTGCGCTCGTCGCTTCCGAGCCAGCGCATCGCCCGGCTCATATTGTGTTTTCACGGCCAGATGCTCGTCGTGCTACATGGGTTCATCAAGAAAACGCAGAAACGCCCACGGATGACCTGGCCCTGGCAAAACGGAGAATGAAGGAGGTTACGAAATGAAAAAGCGCAACAAGCACATCGGACCGTCACTGGAGGACTTCCTGAAAGAGGAAGGCGTCCTCGAAGAGACCCGCGCAGTCGCGCTGAAAGAGACGCTGGCCTGGCAAGTTCAGCAAGCGATGGAGAAGGAAAAAATCAGCAAGGTAGAGATGGCGCGGCGCATGAATACCAGCCGCGCGGCGCTTGATCGTTTACTCGATCCTGGCAATCCCTCGGTGACGCTGCAAACCCTCACACGCGCGGCGCGTGCTATCGGCCGCGATCTGCGCATCGAGCTGGTTTGAAAAATAGACTTCGCCTGAAGTATTAATGTAAGAGCCCTATGCCGCCGCAAGAGACCGTCCGCGTCACCCCCGAGGAGATCATCAACTTCCTGCTCGAAGAAATGATTGGAGCTACTGAGACGAGATGAGCAAACCCCAGAGATACCGATCCGGTGTTTCCGAACCTAAGCGGGCACGGCGCCAGTGCTCGATTGGCTGCGCGGCCTCGACAAGGACGATCGGCACACTATCGGGCTCGCTTCCGAGCCAGTGGATCGCCCGGCACATCCTGCGTTTTCACGGCCAGATGCTTATTGTGCTGGGCTCATGGAGAAAACGCAGGAAAACGCCACATGACTTGTCTCTGGTGAGACGGAGAATGAGGGAGTCTACAAAATGAAGAAGGGCCAAATCCTACGCTAAGGTAATTTGTGCGAAGACAACAGAGGATAACGCCTTCAATCCCTGCTTCCATGAAGGCCTGAAAAAGATGGTTTCAATAATTCGTACTCGCCGGGCGGGGGCAGCATGACGGACGACTCCGGCGCATGAGCCTCGGTGAATACGGCACGTACAACAGCCGGGCATTCATTCACTTACCTTGCTGAAGGTACCTATCGGCCTTGCTGTAGGCCGTTCGAATCTTCTCGTGGTGTTCTTCCAAATCTGCCGAATTACTTACCTTGAAGTCTTCTACGTCCTTCAGTTTGACGCTGAACCCGTTTTTAGCCCAACGGATTCTTAGGAACACCCGGAAATCATCGCCATTGACAACCTTGACCCGATAATCCGGTGTGCCAGTCCAGTACCATTCGGCTTTTGGAAAAGACGGCCCAGTTGCCGCTTTGCGAATTTCTTCAAGCAATTGCCGCAAGTTTTCGGGCACTGGTGGTTGTTCCGATTGTTCCTCATCAGACGGTAGCGGCGGAGAGTCAAAAGGCCGAAAGAAGTTAAAGCCAAGCGCTCCCACGATGACAATTGCCTTATCCAAGAGGTCTTGAGTGTCCGCTTTGTCGTGCGCGGACAGGGTGGGAAGCTGCGGAGCATTTCCATTGGTCAGCACACATGTACCGGCTTTTGAGCCGAGTGTACATAGCGTGGATTCCAAAAATCTGCACTGGCTAAGATTTAAGGGATTGTCATCGGGCCGCCTGATGACAACGACTGTTCGCCACCACTTTTTGATCTTGAGCTGCCGGGCAAGCCTATCAGCAACACTGTCTGCCTGTCCCACATAAAGTCGCCAGTCTGGATGTAGTATGCTGTCGTCTGTCTTCTCTGGAGGTCCGACGAGCAAGTAAACACCCGGTACGTCGAGAACTTTTCGACTTGCCTCCTTCCTGAGGCTTCCGGGTAACGCAGAACGCGAAGACATGAGGCACTGAACCTGCCAGGTAGATTGGGTGACACGACGTAAAGCGTCTGCATGGTCTTCGAGAAAGTCGATGGTCAAGTGATGCAAAAGATCAGTTGTCATTACCTCCTTAGCCATTTGTTATATACCTTTCTTTCCGTTTTATTGTTTTAGCTAACGCATGCTTTCCATCATCACTTTGTACATTGCCGGGGCTCGTACTCTGCCATCGATGCTTTCGTCCATGGGGACATTGCGCAGACCTTCATAAGTGGGGCCTCCGTCCCTGATTGCTAACGATGCGCTCCACTTCATTTTCCTTTTTTGGGGGACGATCTGCACCCCAACGAATAGATGTGGGTTCCAGCAAACACTCCGCTACTCCCAATAGCCACTCGCCGAAATCCCGCGTCGCAGAGGCCCTGTGAATCCTTGCTTTTTCGAATAGTGGCGAGAAACTGCACACGGTTGACCTCGTCCTTAAACAGATCATTCGCTAGGATGAGCTGGTCTCCGAGTTCAGTCACGACGATATCAAAGCCCTGCTCTCTGAGTGACGCCTCAAGATCATTGGTGTACTTCTGCCTGACTTTTTCCAGATACTTCTCTTGCGCTGCCTCAAGCGACTGCTTCTGAAAGGCCACGGCCTCCGCTGCCTCAGGGGCCGTGCCTGGAATAGCACTGAAATGGCGCGTCGCCTCGTCAAGCTGATCTTTTGAGAGCTTCGTTGGGTCCTCCACCTGCATAATCGACTTGGCCTTTGCGAGATGTTGGGACGGAGTCATGTGGTCGAAGGGGACTTCTGGTTCGGGCCTCTTTTGGTCCTCAGGCCTTTGCCTAGTAGTCACCACGGAGATGACGATCAAGATGAAACCCCAAAGGCGTACTTATGAGTTTCATGCCGATGCCTCACATTTCAAATAGAGTGTAGCATCTTTGCGGCTCGGCCAGCTTCTAGGCGAGTTCGGGTCACGCAAAAGGGTATATTAGAGGAAATCATGAGCGCGGCACACGGGCCGGAAGGGAGCCATTGCTGGAAAATGCGCGAAGCGCGGCGACAACATTCTCAAGCTGCATCTGCGCCTCCCATTTGCAGCGCTGCGCAAACGAACCTTCGTAGGACGGAAGAACACACGGGGCAGGGAGGAATGTTGAAAATCCGAAGGCAACGAACACATCGGCCCGTCACTGGAGGAGTTCCTGAAAGAGGAAGGCGTCCTCGAACAGACTCGCGGCGCTCGATCGTCTTCTCGATCCCGGCAATGCCTCGGTGACGCTGCAAACCCTGACGCGCGCGGCACGCGCTATCGGCCGTGACCTGAGCATCGAGCTGGTTTGAAAAATAGACCTCGCTTGAGTGGGAACATTCCGTTACAGCGGATAGTATTAATGTAAGAGCCCTATGCCGCCGCAAGAGACCGTCCGCGTCACGCCTGAGGAGATCATTAACTTCCTGCTCGAAGAAATGGAAGCCGGGATGTCGCCCAGTTACTACAGCAATCTCGTGCCCAGCGTCTACGACGTGTACCTCTACATCGACGATCTGGAGCGCCTCCGCCCGCTCGAATCGCGCATCCGCGAAGAAGCCGTGAACGCTCTTAGCGAAAAGCTCGCCTCGCTCAATAAGGTCGCTGAACCCCTTCTGAAACTCCCCCTGCCAGGCGCCAAGAAGAAACGTGCCAAGCGCTTCGAAGCGCTCGGCGATTTCACCGTCCAGTTCCACGAAAACACCGACGACGATGCCCGCGACAACCCCCTCGTCATCCACTCCACGTTCCCCGAAACTTCCACGGCATCGGACGACCGCGTCGGCGTCATGACCGAGCGGGTTTCGAAGCGCAGCACCGGCGGCGAGGTCGTCACCACAACCACAACGCCCGCCGCAACCGCAACCGAGCGCAGCGGTAATATCGATACGCGCCGTGCCTCCGGCATCGTCTACGCAAATTTATCGTATGAAGACGACAGCGGCCCGCACACTTATCAGATGACCAAGGACCTGATCAAAATCGGACGCGGCTCGGATGACCGCTGGGTCGACCTGAAGCTCAAAGCCAAAAAGGACGTCTCGCGCGAGCACTTCCAGATCCGCCGCGACCCGGCCTCCGGCAACTTCTTTATCAAGGATCTCAGCACGCTCGGCACCACCATCAACGGCAAGCGAGTGCCGGGCAGCATCCAGCAAGTGAACGGTCAGGAAGTGGATAGCAACGTCGAAATGCAGCTTCCCGAAAAGTCGCAGATCGGGCTCGCTGGCGTCATGTCCATCGACTTCAAGGCAGTCAAGCAGCGATGAGCGGACTGCACACGGCGCGCTATGCTTTCCTGATTCTGCTGTTGATATTCGCGGCCGTTGCCGTAGCGGCCGCCTTCAGGAAATCGCAAAGATGACTCTCTCGGCCTCAGCCACCGATACCGGCTTCGTCCGCGGCAACAATGAAGATCGCATCTATGTTGACGATGGCCGCGGCTTCTATCTGGTCGTCGACGGCATGGGCGGTCAGGAGGCCGGCGAGCAGGCCGCTGCCATCGCGGTGGAGCGTATTCGAGCGCGTCTGGAACGTCAGACCGGCACCGTGGAACAGCGCATCCGCGAGGCCATCACGCTCGCCAACAACAACATTTTCGAAAACGCGCAGTCCAAGCCCGAGTGGCGTGGCATGGCCTGCGTGCTCACGGCCGCGGTAATCGAAGACGGGCAGGTCACCATCGGACATGTGGGCGATTCGCGCCTTTACCTTCTCAAGCGCGGGTCCATTGAAAAGATCACGCACGACCATTCTCCGGTGGGCGAGCGTGAAGATCGCGGCGAAATCACGGAAGCCGAAGCCATGAATCATCCCCGCCGCAACGAGGTGTATCGCGATGTCGGATCGCAGGAACACACGCCCGACGACGAGGATTTCATCGAGATTTTGCGTATCCCGTTCGCGCCCGACAGCGCGCTGCTGCTGTGCAGCGATGGCCTGAGCGATGCGATTTCGTCCAAGCAGATTTTAAAGATCGTCGAAGAGAATGCGGGCGACCGTTCCGCGGCCGTGAAAGCCCTCATCGCCGCGGCCATCGAAGTAGGCAAAGATAACGTCTCGGCGGTTCTTGTCGAAGGCGAGAAATTCGCCGCGTCGTTCGGAAAGGCGAAGCCAAAATCGAAGCCGAAGCAGCCCCAGCGCCCCATCGTCACCGATCCGCCGCCGACACGCACCATCATTCAGCACGTCGAGATTCCCTGGTACAAAAGCGGTCCAGCATTGCTGTTCCTGGGCCTTCTCATTGGAGCGGCCGCGACGTTTGCCGCGCTCAAGTACCTCTTACCGGAACAACCGCTGGCCGGTCCGCAGGCGCTCATCGTGAAAGCTCCGGACACCATCGCCGGCACGCTGGAAAAAGCTCACGTTGGAGACACCGTCTACGTAACGCCGGGAACCTATACCGAAAACATTCAGTTGAAAGACGGCGTCGATCTCGTCGCGCAGCGCGCCCACGATGCGATCATCGACGGCTCCGTTGCCGCCGACAACATCCGCCGCGGCCGTTTCGAGGGCTTCCAGGTTCACGCCATCGCGATTCACGACAGCGACGTCAGCATCTCACGCGCCGAAGTGGCCAACGCGCTCAATGCGGGCGTCGAATTTAGCGGCACCTCCCGAGGCTCCCTCGTGGCCTCCTGGATTCACGACAGCGCCGGACCCGGCATCGTGATTAAAGACTCGGCCGCGCCGTCCGTCGAGAATAACATCGTCATCTCGAACGGGATGGCCTCCAAGCGTCCTGGTCTCCTGATTCAGTCCACGCTGCGTTCCCACGTGACCGCGAACATTTTCCTGAGCAACGGATCGGAAGCCGTCTGGATGCCGCAAGCGGACCAGGGCGTGATCGACCGCAACTATTTCAACGTCTCCGGCAAGCCCGACAACAAGCCGAAGTTCCGTATCATCGCACCAACTGGAGGCAGCCGTGAACCCCGGTGACCGTTATGGCCGCTACCAGATAACGCGGCTCATCGGACGCGGCGCCATGGGCGAAGTGTTTCTCGCAACCGACACGGAAATGCGCCGGCAGATCGCGTTGAAGCTTGTCTATAAAGGGCCCGACGCGGAAGATCAGGAGGTCATCGAAGCGGAGCGCCTCGGTGCGGAATTGCAGAAGCGGCTCAGCGGGTTCGACCGCCGCGTCGTGGTCGTGAACCGCTACGGCGAGATCAATGGCGACCTCTTTATCGAGATGGAATACATCGAAGGCGAAGACCTTTCGACCATTCTTTCCCGCGGTCCGCTATCGCCTGGTTTCGCAACGCACATCGCGGTCGAGCTGTGCGAGATGCTCGAGAACCTGAGCGCGTTCACCACCACCATTGCGGACCGCCAGTTTGCCGGAATCATACATGGCGATCTGAAGCCGCGCAACGTCCGGCTCAACACGCACAATCAGGTGAAGGCGCTCGATTTCGGTATCGCGAAGGCCCTCTCCAGCACTCGCAAGGCGACCGTCAATCTGTTTGCGAGCACCGCGTATTGCTCGCCCGAACGCCTCGAGACGCAGCAGATGGACAGTCATTCGGACCTCTGGTCGGTCGGCGTGTTGCTGTATCAAATGCTTTCCGCCCGCCTACCGTTCGATGAGCCGAACAAAGAAAGATTGGAGCGCCGCATCCGCTCGTCCGCGCCTCCCGCGCCTCTGGGGCCCGGTTGTCCCGAGCCGCTCAACCGCATCATTTTCCAGATGCTCAGCCGCGACCCCGCCGCCCGTTATCAAAGCGCCACCGCGATGAAAGCGGACCTGGTGCGCTTTCGGAATAACGACTCGGTACTCGCCACGCCGCCGCAATTCGATAGTGACGCCACGGTTCGCACCGACGGGACGATGCGAACGGACGCGACGATGCGAACGACAACGCCAGGTCCACTGCCCCTGCGCGCGGACGATTCCACCACGCGCACCATGGCCGGTTCCGTGAAGCCTCCTCCGCCGCCGGTCATACCGCCCATCATCTGGCCGCCCCGGAACCCCCAGCGCAATCGTACTCTCGGTTGTCTTGCGGCGCTCGGTTTCGCTGGCTTTCTGGCCCTACTCTCCGGGCTCATGCAGTTGAGTTCCTGGAGGCAGGCCGAAAAGTTGAAATCGGATCTTCAAACCGAGCGCGTCACGAATCTCGACGATGCGTGGTCGCGCTACCAGGCGCTTGCGAAGCGAACCGGAGTTGCCATTAGCGGTGCTAGAGGAGCTTTGAAGGATAAGCTGATAGCATCCGCGGACGAAGTGATTCTGGATTATCGCAACAATGACGCACCCGCGCTCAACGAAGCGCAATGGGTGAAGGCCCGCAACAACCTGGCGCATGCCATGGAACTCGACCCGAGCGACAACGCCGTGAAAGGCCGCCTGCGGGAAGTGGAGGGCCACCTCGATCAGATTTATGGCGATCGTTCCCGCAACGCGACGCGCCAGAAGTACTGGAACGCCTCGCTCGCCAAGTTCAATGAGGCTTCTGAGCTGCTTCAAAAGTCCCCGGACCCTTATCTCGGTTTAGCTCGTCTTTACGGTTATGACCTCAACGACATGGATCGCGCCGAGGACGCCTTGAACAAAGCCGGAGAGTTTGGGCATCCGGAGGGAAAAAAGGAAATTGCGCTGCTCGCCGACGGCTATCGCAAACGCGCGGACCGCTTTTGGAAGGAATCGCGCAGCCTCATCGAGAATCCGGACCAGGAGCGCGACTACCTGAGCAAAGCCCGTCAGGATTATATTCATGCGCAGACTTTGTATGAAAAACTGGGTCTATTCGGCGATGCCGCCAGGAACCAACTGCTGGCTTCGCAGTCGCAACAGCACGTGGACGATCGTTTAGCGCAACTCCAATACGGGACGGTCCCGAAATGAAGGTTTCCAGAGCTGAAATCGCCAGCCGCGCTGAAGAGCGCAAGATCACGGTGCAGCGTCAGCGCGCCTCATCGCGTGGCCTCGAACTGGTGTTGCTGATCGCCGCTTCGCTGATCGTGGGCACGGGCCTTTGGCTGGTGTATGCGGCCAAAACGCACGATGCCGCCGATGTCGAAAAGAGCACGCTGAATCTGAATTCATTGAGCGGGCCGCAGCAGTTGATTCCATCGCTTGAGATGATGCCCGAGCCGCACGATCGGGAAGTCGCGGCGAATCGGATTTTTCAGGCCATTCAGGAAGGCGCGCATTTTGAAAACGACGGGGCCATCCTGCGCTTGCGAACACCCGATAAGAAGCGCGTCCTGACTTCAACGGAATTTGCGCTGTTGAAACCGACCCTGCGCGTGCGCGATCTCAGCGCGTTCCGCCGAAAATTCCTGCTCTGGACGCTGCTCTTTTTCGTGTCGTTTTTCGTGGTTCACTTCGTCTGGCAATTTCGCAAATTCACCGGCGACAAGCTCTTCCTGCCCATCATGATGCTGCTCTCCGGCGTCGGTTTGATTCTGATGATCAGCCTGCGCGATCCTTTGCGCGACACGCTGATGTTTACCGATTTCGCGCAGGGCGTCCTGTGGGGCTGTCTCGCGCTGATCGCGTTCAGCATCCCGGATTATGAGCGCCACTTCAGCCGTCTGAGCTGGGTTCCGCTTGCAGTGAGCCTGCTGCTCGCTCTCGGGCTCGGAATTTTCGGATCGGGACCCGGCGGCAGCGACGCCAAGGTGAATCTGTTCTTCTTCCAGCCTGTCGAGATCATCCGAATCCTGCTGGTGTTTTTCCTAGCCGGATATTTTGCGCAGAACTGGGATGCGCTGCGCCAGTTGCGCCAGAAAGATGCACGCTTCGAGAAATTTAATGTTCCGCGGCTCGATTATGTCCTCCCCGTTATCCTCGGCGTCTTGACTTCGCTCGCGTTGTTTTTCTGGCTCAGCGATCTCGGGCCCGCGCTGGTCATCGGATGCCTGTTCCTCACCATGTACAGCATCGCACGCAATCGCGTTCTGCTCGCAACTGCCGGGCTCGCCGTGATCATCATGGGCTTCGCCGGTGGATACTTGACCGGCTTTCCGCACACCGTTACGCAGCGCGTGCAGATGTGGAAATCGCCGTGGGATAACCATGTGCGCGGCGGCGATCAGTTGGCCGATTCGCTCTGGGCGCTGTCCTCCGGCGCGGTGACCGGCTCCGGCCTCGGACTCGGCGAGCCGGAAACCATGCCCGCAGCTCACACGGATTTGATTGTCTCGGCATTCGGTGAGCAGGCCGGATTGCTCGGCGTGCTGGCGCTTTATCTTCTCTACTCGGTCCTAATTTATCGCAGCCTGCGGATCGCTGCGACGGCTCCTGGAACATATTCGTTCTTTCTCGTCACAGGTCTCGCGCTCATCCTGGCATATCAAATTCTGCTGATCACAGGAGGTCTGCTGGGCTTGATTCCGCTCTCGGGAGTGGTGTCGCCATTTTTGAGTTTCGGGCGAACTTCGATGGTCGCGAATTTCGCTTTGTTCGGGATCATCCTGGCGGTGTCGAGCCAGCTCAAGCCTGCGAAGGCTTCACCACTGACTCGTCAGACTCGAATTTTAATGGCGGGACTAGCAGTGATACTCGTGATCGTGCTGGGCCGATTCGCCTGGATTCAGGCCGTCAAAGCCGACGCGATTCTGGTCCGTCCAACTCTCGTTATTCAAGCCGACGGCGCGCGCCGTTATCAATACAATCCGCGTATTATCGAGATCGCCCGCGATGTCCCCAAGGGAACTATTTACGACCGTGCCGGAATCCCGCTGGCCACCAGCGATTGGTCTCTGATCCAGAAACACCAGGCCGATTACACCAAGATGGGCGTTGCGCTCGATCAGACAACATTGAAAGCTGAGACCCGCCAATATCCATTCGGCGCGGCCATGTTTTACCTGCTCGGCGACACGCGATCGCGCATCAAACAGGGCGCGACGAATACCGCGTTTCAGGAGAGAGCCTCGCGCATTCGGCTGCAAGGCTTCGACGATGTAGCTGAGATCGAGGAGACGCGCGACCAGGAAACCGGCCAGGTGACCGCGCGAGTTCACCGCGATTACCGGGCCCTGATCCCTCTGCTGCGCCATCGCTACGAGCCCGATAATCCGCAAGTAAAGGCGATTCTCGAAAAACCGCGCGACGTTCACATGTCCATCGACGCGGCGCTGCAGATGCGCGCCTCTGAAATTCTGAGCCGGCATCTCACAAAGCTCGGCAAACAAAAAGGCGCGATTGTGGTTTTGGACCCGGCAACCGGCGATCTGCTGGCCGCCGTCAGTTATCCTCTGCCCACGCAGGAGCAGTTTGCGGATCTAAAGAGCAGCCCGCAGTCGCCGTTGCCTGATGCCGACCTGATCGACCGCGCGCGCTTCGGCCTCTATCCGCCGGGATCGTCTTTCAAAATCGTGACCGCCATCGCAGCGCTGCGCAAAGACCCCGCGCTCGCGCAGCAGCATTACGATTGCGTCCGCATGCCCGACGGCCGCATCGGAAACGTGGTCTGGAAACGCGAAATCCGCGACGACGTGAAGGACACGGAGCCCCACGGGTCCGTGGATCTGGGCAAGGGCATCATCGTTTCGTGCAACGCGTTCTTCGCCCAACTGGGCGCAAACAGCGTGGGCGCGGACGCTCTTTTCGAGACCGCAACCAAGCTCGGCATTTCTGTCGCGCATCCCAACACCGCGGCGAAGCTGCACGAATTTCTGCCGCAGGCATCCTATGGTCAAGGTCAGGTAGTGGCCTCGCCATTCCAGATGGCGCGAGTCGCGGCGACCATCGCCAATGGCGGCAGCGCCCCGCAGGGACGCTGGATTGTGGACGAAACCAATCAGCGCGTGCAGCCGCCCGAAGTGCTGCTATCGCCCGAGATCGCGAATCAACTCGCGGGATACATGCGCGGCGTCGTAACGTCCGGGACCGGTCGCGTGCTTAGCGGATCGCCCGTTCCCATCGCCGGAAAAACCGGAACGGCCGAATTGGCGAAGGACCCGTCGCACGCCTGGTTCATCGGGTTCGCGCCCTATGGAGGCAAATCGCCCAAGAAAATCGCTTTCGCCGTTCTCGTAGAAAATGGACAATATGGTGGTACCGCGGCCGCGCCGATTGCCGGCGAAATCGTTGCCGCGGCCCATCAATTGGGATTGATATGAGATCACTCGAACAACTGGATCGCTGGATCGCGGGCAAGGTGAAGAGTTGGACGTCGCATGTTCCCGGCGTTCAGCACACCAAAGAATCGCTGGAGATCCGCCGTGAGATTTTGGAGGATGTGCGCGACCAAATCGAACCCAAAGGCGAAGGGAAATGCCTGTTTCCGTATAACGCCGTCGCGGTTCACGTCGCTGATCATGAAGCAGCCTTCAGCGAGTTGCCCGACGATATCGAAGCACTTTTGAAAGAAGCAAACTGCTCGATTCCAAGCGGCTGGACGGTCACGGTCGCAGTGGATCCAGACAGCGCGCCATTCCATATCGACTATTCGAACCATAAAGCAGAAGCTGTGGTTCCCGCGGAGCGGCCGGCCCTAAAATTGACGATTTCACGCGGCCAGGCGGAAGCGCCCGAGTACACATTCGATTACGAACGCGTCAACATTGGACGTTTGAAAGAAGTGGTCGGAGAAAAAGACGGGCTGCGCCGCCGCAACGATGTCGTGTTCGCGGAAACAGAGACCACCGTTTCGCGCGAGCATGCGCAGATTCGCTACGACATCGATACCGGCAAGTTTCGTCTCTACGATTCCGGCAGCCAGCGCGGGACCGCCGTTTTTCGCAGTGGACGCCGGCTCGACGCTCCGCGCGCCCGCGGCGTGCAACTGCAGCCTGGAGACGAGATCCACATCGGCGATGCGCGCATCAAGTTTGAGCTAGCGCCTTAGCGAGCGCGCGATCTTCAGCGTCATAATCGAACAGCGCCGCGTCGTAAGCCGCGCCAGGTGCGGACCGCTCCCATGCAATCGTTCGCTCGTATGCCTGCTCTGTCGACACAGAATCGGAGTACCCGAGTTCTGTTCGGAACCGCTCGGTCGACATGGCCATCTCTTGTTTGAAATTCACCGGGATTCGCAGATGCGCCGGCAGCTTGTCCTCGGGAACGACTGCAATCTGACCCTTCCAACCATGCACATCTGCCAGCATCGACATGCGTTCCGCGGTGGTTGGGACGGCCGCTTCGCCGAGATTATAGATTCGCCCCGATGTTCGCGGATCCGTTGCCGCCGTCGCGATTGCGTCCGCGATATTCTCCACGTAACCGTGCGTCCAGCGCCACGCGGCAACGCCTGTGCCGAGCAGGATCGCGGGGCGATTATCATCCATGCGTTTCACGGCGCCGAGGAAGCGATGATAACGGTCGCCCGGACCGTACACGACGGGCAACCGTACGATGCAGGCTGGCAGATCGGCCGCGCTCATCGCCGTCCGCTCCACCAGGATCTTCTCGTATTCCGGCATCGAATCGCGATAAGGATAGAGCGCGGTGCGAAGACGCGAATCCTCCGTGATCGGCATGGGTTCCAATTGCCCGGTTTCTGTTCCGCGCAACACGCCATATGCGCGATAGACATCGCCGCTTGAAAGCACGAGGAGCTTTCCCGTCCGGCCGCGAAACAGACGCAACGCGTTTTCCGCGTCCTCCTGCGTCATCGCGCAAACGTGAATCACGGCGTCCGCTTCAAGGGCGTGTTTGTCGGGCACGGACGCGATGTCGGTATGGATGTGCTCCACTTCTGCCGGCAGATCGGCTTCCATCTCGCCGCGATGCAACACCGTCACTTTGTGCCCGCGCTCAAGCAGACGCCGCGCAATGTGCGGTCCGATGAATCCAGTTCCACCAATGACAAGAACGCGCATTGTTATTGCGCCCGCGCCTCCACCAGTTCGATGCTGACGCCATCGGGACCGTCGACCATGTTGGCCTTCACCGCGATTCCATTGGCTTTCAGACGCTCGACCGCGGCATTCAGATCCGGCACGCTGAACGCGATGTGATCGATCACTCGTCCGGCCGTTGGCGCAAACGACGACCGTCCCTTCCAGAACTCGGGCGAATTTTGCCGCGCGTGTTCGATTGGGAAGATGATGATGTTCACGTCGTCGGACATGAGCGACATCGCGGGCGCAACCTGGAATCCTTTATAGAAACGCGCCTCGCGCGAACCACTGCCGCGTCCTTTCGCGCCGAAATTCTTGATATAGAACTCGCCCGCGGCAATGGGATCGGCGCTGAATAAATGCAGGTGGCCGAAGTGATGATGATTGCTGGTGTTCAGCTCAATCAGCGCATGGTCGGGACCGTCGACATAGGCGTAATAAAATCCCGCGCGGCCCGCGAGACCGCTGATATCGGTGATCTGAGTCTGAAAAATCGTGCCTTGATCGAGCTGTTTTTGATAGGCCGCTTTCAT